>NZ_MSJQ01000191.1 GCF_014596515.1 Streptomyces sp. CBMA156 | reverse complement strand
GCCTGCCCGGTGCCGAGCGACTGCGCGCCGCCGTCGCCGACTTCGCCGAGCGCTACCCCGCGCGCGGCCGCTGCCCGGCCGACGACCAGCTGGACGCCCTGCGCGCCGGCATCCGACCCACGCCCCCGGAGGAGGCCTCACCATGACCGACGTCCGACCCCACGGGGGTGCCGGGGCAGGAAGCACGGACCGCACCGGCGTCACCGGCGCCACCGGGTCGATCGGGTCGATCGGCGGCATCGACGGCATCGACGGCATCAGCGACATCGGCGGCCCCGGCACCGTCGGCACCGAGGCGCTGCGCGAGAGCATCGCCATCGAGCTGCTGGCCGCCCGCGCCCGGACCGCCGCGCTGACCGACTGCGTCGACGAGGGCGATCTCACCGCCCAGCACTCCCCGCTGATGTCCCCGCTGGTCTGGGACCTCGCACACATCGGCAACCAGGAGGAACTCTGGCTGCTGCGCAACGTCGGCGGCCGCGACCCGATGCACCCGGAGATCGACCCGCTGTACGACGCGTTCCAGCACCCGCGCGCCGAGCGCCCCAGCCTGCCCCTGCTGCCGCCCGCCGAGGCCCGCGCCTACGCCCACGACGTCCGCGGCCGGGTGCTGGACCTGCTGGCCGCCAGCCCGCTGGAGGGCGCGCCGCTGCTGGAGGCCGGGTTCGCGTTCGGGATGATCGCCCAGCACGAGCAGCAGCACGACGAGACCATGCTGATCACCCACCAGCTCCGCAAGGGGGAGCCGGCCCTGGCCGCGCCCCCGCCACCGCCCGCACCCACCGACGCCGCCACCCTGCCCGCCGAAGTTCTCATCCCCGCAGGCCCGTTCACCATGGGCACGGACACCGAACCGTGGGCGCTGGACAACGAGCGCCCGGCGCACGCCGTCGATCTGCCGGCCTTCCTGCTGGACACCACCCCGGTCACCAACGCCGCCTACCAGCGCTTCATCGCGGACGGCGGCTACGACGACCCGCACTGGTGGACGCCAGAGGGCTGGGAGCACCGCCGGCGCGCCGACCTGACCGCCCCGCTGTTCTGGCACCACCAGGACGGCCAGTGGCTCCGCCGCCGCTTCGGCACGGTTGAGCCGGTCGAGCCGAACGAACCTGTGCTGCACGTCAGTTGGTACGAGGCGGACGCGTACGCCCGGTGGGCCGGGCGGCGGCTTCCCACCGAGGCGGAGTGGGAGAAGGCCGCCCGGCACGACCCGGCCACCGGCCGCTCCCGCCGCTACCCCTGGGGCGACGGGCCGCCCGGCCCCGAGCACGCCAACCTCGGCCAGCGGCACCTGCGCCCGGCCGGCGCCGGAAGCTATCCGAAGGGCCAGTCCCCGTACGGTGTCCGGCAGTTGATCGGTGACGTGTGGGAGTGGACGGCGAGCGACCTCCGCGCCTACCCGGGCTTCCTGGCCTGGCCGTACCGGGAGTACTCGGAGGTGTTCTTCGGACCCGAGTACAAGGTGCTGCGCGGCGGCTGCTTCGCGGTGGCGCCGGTCGCCTGCCGGGGCACCTTCCGCAACTGGGACTACCCGGTCCGGCGGCAGATCTTCGCCGGGTTCCGCACCGCGCGCGACCTGGAGTCCAGCTGATGTGCCGTCACATCGCCTACCTGGGCGGGCCAGTGTCGCCCAGGGAGCTTCTGGTGCACCCGCCGCACGGGCTGTACCGGCAGGCCTGGGCGCCCCGGGTCCAGCAGTACGGCACGGTCAACGTGGACGGCTTCGGCCTCGGCTGGTACGCGGACGGGGACGAGGTGCCCGCCCGCTACCGCCGGGCCGGACCGATCTGGGCCGACGAGACCTTCGCCGACCTGGCCCGGGTGGTCCGCACCCGGGCACTGCTGGCCGCCGTCCGCTCCGCCACCGAGGGCTGCGCGGCGGGCGAGAGCGCGGCCGCGCCGTTCGCCGCCGACCGCTGGCTGTTCAGCCACAACGGAGCGGTGACCGGCTGGCCGGGCAAGCTGGACCCGCTGGCGGCCCTGCTGCCCCCAGCCGAACTGCTGGACCTGGAGGCGCGCACCGACTCGGCGCTGCTGTGGGCACTCACCCTGCACCGGCTGCGGGCCGGCGCCGGACTCGGCGAGGCACTGGCGGGTACCGTCGCGGACGTCGCCGCGCACACCACAGGGCGGCTCAACCTGCTGCTCACCGACGGCACCGCGATCGCCGCGACCACCTGGGGCGACACCCTCCACCACCGCACCCTGCCAGGCCTGGGCACGGTGGTGGCCTCCGAGCCGTACGACGACGCACCGGGCTGGACGCCGGTGCCGGACGGCTCGCTGCTGCTCGTGGACTCGCGAGGCGTCACCACGGGCCGGATTCCCGGCCGCGACTGACCCCACTCTCCCTTCAACTTCTGAACAGAGGAACCACCCCGTCATGGAAACCTTCGATCTCACCCGACTGCTGCCCGCCGACCACTTCAGCACCGCGCTACGCCACGACGTGCAGCTCGGACTGACCTCCGAGCCCAAGTGGCTGCCGCCGAAGTGGTTCTACGACGCGAGGGGCAGCGAGCTGTTCGAGGAGATCACCCGGCTGCCCGAGTACTACCCGACCCGCGCGGAACGGGCCATCCTGACCACCGGGGCCGGCGAGATCGCCGCGGCCACCGGGGCCCGCACCCTGGTCGAGCTGGGCTCCGGCTCCTCCGAGAAGACCCGGCTGCTGCTGGACGCCCTGCGCGCGCTCGGCACCCTGGAGACGTACGTCCCGGTGGACGTCAGCGAGAGCGCGCTGACCGCGGCCGGCGCCGCGCTCGCCGCCGAGTACCCCGGGCTCGCGGTGCACGGCGTGCTCGCCGACTTCACCGCCAGGCTCGGTCTGCCCCCGGAGGGCGGCCCGCGCCTGGTCGCCTTCCTCGGCGGGACCCTCGGCAACCTGCTGCCCCACGAGCGCGCGGTCTTCCTGCGCGGCCTGCGCGCCGCCCTCGACCCGGGCGACTTCCTGCTCCTCGGGACCGACCTGGTCAAGGACCCGGCGGTGCTGGTCGCCGCCTACGACGACGCCTCCGGGGTGACCGCCGAGTTCAACCGGAACGTGCTGAACGTGCTCAACCGCGAACTGGGGGCCGACTTCGACCCGGACGCCTTCGAGCACGTCGCGCGCTGGGACGCCGAGCAGGAGTGGATCGAGATGCGGCTGCGCTCGCTGCGCTCGCAGACCGTGAAGATCCCGGCCCTGGACCTGCCGGTGCACTTCGCCCGGGGCGAGGAGCTGCGCACCGAGGTGTCGGCCAAGTTCCGCCGGGAGCGGGTGGCCGGGGAGCTGGCGGCGGCCGGGCTGCGGCTGAGCCACTGGTGGACCGACCCGGAGGGCCGGTTCGGGCTCTCGCTCGCGGTGCCGGCCTGACCGCCCCGCCCGGGAGGCCCGCCCGGACAGTCCGGACGGGCCTCCCGGGCGGGCGAGCCACCCGGCCGTCCACTCGTTCGGGCCGTCCAGCCGCCAGGAGAGCCCTCGGGCAACCCAATTTGCTTGTTCACCTTACGAATTCTCAGAGCAAAACTTGAGCATCCTGGTGTACAAGTCTTAAACGAATAGGGGTTACGATCTCGGCGACCGAGCTCAGCGTTGAGTACCAGGAGTCAGATCGTGAGCGTCACCCAGAAGCCCTCCGGGGCGGTCGAGGCCCCCGCGCCCGGCCGCCTCGGCTTCGTCGTCTTCATCACTGCGGCAGCGGCCCTCGGTGGCTTCCTGTTCGGCTACGACAGCTCCGTGATCAACGGCGCCGTCTCCGGAATCCAGGAGAAGTTCGCCGTCGGCAGCGGCGTGACCGGTCTGATCGTCTCCTCCGCCCTGCTCGGCTCGGCGATCGGCGCCGCGGTGGCCGGACGGTTCGCCGACCGGTACGGCCGCATCAAGGTCATGAAGGCGGGCGCGCTGCTGTTCGCGATCAGCGCCGTCGGCTCGATGCTGCCGTTCTCCGCCTGGGACCTGGCCCTCTGGCGCGTCCTCGGCGGCGCGGCCATCGGCATCGCCTCGGTGATCGCCCCGACCTACATCGCCGAGGTCGCGCCGACCAAGTACCGGGGCCGGCTGGCCTCCTTCCAGCAGGCCGCGATCGTGCTCGGCATCGCGATATCCCAGCTGGTCAACTGGGCGCTGGCGCAAGCCGCCGGCGGCGACACCCGGGGGCAGCTGCTCGGCCTGGAGGCCTGGCAGTGGATGCTCGGCATCTGCGTCGTCCCGGCCGCGGTCTACTTCGTGCTCTCCTCGGTCATCCCCGAGTCCCCGCGCTACCTGATCCAGGCCGGACGCCTGGACGAGGCCAGGAAGGTGCTCGCCGCGGTCGAGGGAGAGGGCGTGGACGGCGACGCCCGGATCGCCGAGGTCCAGGCGCTGATCGCCTCCGACCACCGGCCGCGCTTCCGCGACCTGCTCGGCGGCCGCTTCGGCCTGCTCCCGATCGTCTGGGTCGGCATCGGCCTGTCGGTCTTCCAGCAGCTGGTCGGCATCAACGTGATCTTCTACTACTCGTCGATCCTGTGGCAGTCGGTCGGCATCGACCAGAGCAACTCGCTGCTGATCAGCTTCGTCGGCTCGGTGATCAACATCCTCGGCACCGTGATCGCGATCGTGCTGGTCGACCGGATCGGCCGCAAGCCGCTCGCCCTGATCGGCTCGGCAGGCATGGCGGTCGCGCTCGGCACGGCCGGCTGGGCCTTCTCCTCGGCCACCGGCAGCGGCGACAACCTCACCCTGCCCGACCTCCAGGGCACCGTCGCGCTGGTCGCCGCCAACGCCTTCGTGCTGTTCTTCGCGATGTCCTGGGGCGTGGTCGTCTGGGTGATGCTCGGCGAGATGTTCCCGAACCGGATCCGCGCCGCCGCGCTCTCCGTCGCCGCCTCCGCGCAGTGGATCGCGAACTGGGTGATCACCGTCTCGTTCCCGTCCATGTCGCGCTGGAACCTGTCGGCGACCTACCTGATCTACGCTGCCTTCGCGGCGCTGTCCGTCCTCTTCGTGGCGAAGTTCATGAAGGAGACCAAGGGCATCCGGCTGGAGGACATGGGCTGATCCGCCCGCCGGACCACCGGCCCCCGCACCCCGGCGCCATCGGCGCCCGGGTGCGGGGGCCGAATCGTTTCCGCGGAGCCTTGCCCGCGGAACCTTGCCCGCGGGCACCGGTCCGTTTCGACGGGGACCGGGGCCGCACCGCCCCGCCCCGCGTCAGGAACGTTCCGCCTCGGTTCGGGGCCGCTCCCTCTCGGTTCGGGGCCGCTCCGCCTCGGTTCCGCGCTGTTCGACGAGCCGGGCGTAGCGCAGCGCGAGTCCGTCGAGCAGCGCCTCCAGGCCGGTCTCGAAGGCGCCCTCGTCCACCGCCCCCCGGTGCCCCGACAGCCGGTGCGCCTCGCCGAGGTGCGGGTAGTCGGCCGCGTCGTAGACCTCGGCGTCCGCCGGGAAGCCGGCCGCGAAGGAGGCGAGGGCCGAGCCGGTGACGAAGTAGCGCATCAGCGCGCCGATCCTGGTCGCCTGACCCCGCGGCCACCCTGCCTCGACCAGGTGGCCGAAGACCGCGTCGGCCAGCCGCAGCGCGTTCGGCCGCCGCCCGGGCCCCTGGGCGAGCACCGGGACGATGTTGGGGTGAGCGGCCAGCGCGGCGCGGTAGGAGCGGGCCCAGTCGCGCAGCGCCCGCGGCCAGGGATTCGTCACGCTCCCGAACATCGACAGGTCGACTTCGCCGATGACGCTGTCCACCACCGCGTCCAGCAGTTCGTCCTTGGTGGCGAAGTGGTTGTAGAGCGAGGGCCCGCTGACCGAGAGCTCGGTGGCGAGGCGGCGGGTGGAGAGGGCGTCCAGTCCCTCGTCGTCGATCAGCCGCAGGGCGGCGGCGACGATGCGCTCGCGGCTGAGCAGCGGGGTGCGTGGACGGGCCATCGCGGCGGGGTCCTCCGATCCTCCGGATTCATCCGGATCATCCGGCCGGGTGTGCTGGGGCCGATTCTGGCAGGTCCCCCTTCCCAGCACCGGCCGGGCGGGGCTACAGTCCCCCCATAAAACTTGCAGCGCTAGTTTAATGGGTCCGGGCCTCGCCCCCAGGCCCTGGACACCGGATTCGGGAGCCGCCGTGAACCTGGAGTTGTCCGAGGAGCAGAGCGCCGTCCGGGACCTCGCCGCCTCCTTCGCCGACCGCGAGATCGTGCCGTACGCCGCCGAGTGGGACCGCGCCGAGTCCGTCGACCGCGCGATCATCGGCAAGCTGGCGAAGGCCGGCTTCCTCGGGCTGACCATCCCCGAGGAGTACGGCGGCAGCGGCGGCGACCATCTCGCGTACTGCCTCGTCCTGGAGGAACTCGGGCGCGGCGACTCGGCCGTGCGCGGGATCGTCTCGGTCTCGCTCGGCCTGGTCGGCAAGTCGGTCAACGCCTTCGGCACCGAGGAGCAGAAGCGGCACTGGCTGCCCCGGCTCACCTCCGGCGAGGCGCTCGCCTGCTTCGCGCTCACCGAGCCAGGCACCGGGTCGGACGCCGCCAACCTCACCACCCGGGCCGTCCGGGACGGCGACAGCTGGCTGATCAGCGGCGCCAAGACGTTCATCACCAACGGCACCTGGGCCGACGTCGCCCTGGTCTTCGCCCGCACCGGCGGCAACGAGCCCGAACAGCGGGGCCACCGGGGCATCACCGCCTTCCTGGTCCCGACCGGCCTGCCCGGATTCACCCGCACCGAGATCCACGGCAAGCTCGGCCTGCGCGGCCAGGCCACCGCCGAACTCAGCTTCGACGGCGTCCGGGTGCCGGACGGCGCCCGGCTCGGCGAGGTCGGCAAGGGGTTCACGGTGGCGATGGCCGCGCTGGCCAAGGGCCGGATGTCGGTGGCGGCCGGCTGCGTCGGCATCGCCCGGGCCTGCCTGGAGGCCGCGGTCCGCTACGCCGGCGAGCGCGAGCAGTTCGGCAAGCCGATCGCCTCGCACCAGCTCGTCCAGGAGCTGCTGGCCGGCATCGCCGTGGACGTCGAGGCGGCCCGGCTGCTCACCTGGAAGGTCGCCGACCACATCGAGCGCGGCCTGCCGTTCGCCACCGAGTCCTCCGTCGCCAAGCTGTACGCCGGCGAGGCCGCCGTCCGGGCCGCCAACAACGCGCTCCAGGTCTTCGGCGGCTACGGGTTCATCGACGAGTACCCGGTCGGCAAGTACCTGCGCGACGCGCGGGTGATGACCCTCTACGAGGGCACCAGCCAGATCCACCAGCTGCTCATCGGACGCGCCCTCACCGGCGTCAGCGCGTTCTGACGTCCACGAGAGCGTCCTCCCCAAGGGCGGCCCCGCCACGAGCATCCGCGACCGCCCCGGACATCCCGGCCCCGAGCATCCCCGCCACCCGACAAGGAGCCCGACGACGTGCGTCCCGTCTACTTCGCCGCCGCCCGCCGCACACCCATCGGCCGGTTGCGCGGCGCGCTCGCCACGGTCCGCCCGGACGACCTCTCGGCCACCGTGCTGCGCGCCCTGCTGGCCGACGTGCCCGCCCTCGACCCGGCCCGGATCGACGACGTCTACTGGGGCGCCGCCAACCAGGCCGGCGAGGACAACCGCAACGCCGCCCGGATGGCCGTCCTGCTGGCCGGGCTGCCGGAGACCGTCCCCGGAGCCACCGTCAACCGGCTCTGCGCCTCCGGCCTGGAGGCCGTCACCCTCGCCGCCCGGGCCATCGGCTCCGGCGAGGCGGACGTGGTGCTGGCCGGCGGCTGCGAGTCGATGACCCGCGCCCCCTTCGTGCTGCCCCGGCCCGACGAGGCGCTGCCGCACCGGATGGAGACCTTCGACACCCGGCTCGGCTGGCGGCTGACCAACCCGCGGATGGCCGAACTGCACGGCGTGCTCGGCATGGGCGAGACCGCCGAGGAGGTGGCCACCCGGTACGGCATCGGCCGGGAGCGCCAGGACGCCTTCGCGCTGCGCAGCCACCAGCGGGCCGGCGCCGCCCGCAAGGACGGGCACTTCGACGCCGAGCTGATCCCCGTCGAGCGACCGGACGGGGTGACGGTGAGCCGGGACGAGAGCATCCGCGAGGACACCAGCCTGGCGAAGCTCGCCGGGCTCAAGCCGGTGTTCCGCCCCAGGGGCACGGTCACCGCCGGGAACGCCTCGCCGATGAACGACGGCGCGGCCGGACTGGTCCTGGTCGGCGAGGAGGCGCTGCGCGACCTCGGGCTCCAGCCGCTCGGCCGGTACGTGGCGGGCGCCTCGGCCGGGGTGCACCCGGACGTCATGGGCATCGGTCCGGTGCCGGCGACGGCGAAGGTGCTCGCCAGGGCCGGCTGGTCGCTCGCCGACCTGGACACCGCCGAGCTGAACGAGGCCTTCGCCGCCCAGGCGCTCGCCTCCGCCGACGGCCTCGGGTTCGGCCCGGAGCAGGCCGAGGAGGTGGTCAACCCGAGCGGCGGCGCGATCGCGCTCGGTCATCCGCTGGGCGGCTCCGGCGCCCGCATCCTCACCACCCTGTTGCACCGGATGCGCCGTACCGGAGCCCGGCGCGGCCTGGCCACCATGTGCGTGGGCGTGGGGCAGGGTACGGCCGTGCTGGTCGAGAACGTCTGACGAACCGGTGGCGGGCCACCCGCCCGCCGCCGCTGATCCCGACTTCCGAGGAGTGAAGCATGACGCGGTTCGCTGGGAAGGTCGCCGTGGTGACCGGCGCTGCACAGGGCATCGGGGCGGCCACCGCCCGCCGGCTGGCGGAGGAGGGCGCGGCGGTCGCCGTGGTCGACCTCACCGCCGAACGGGCGGCCGGGACGGTCGCCGAGATCGCCGCCAAGGGCGGCACCGCCCGGGCGTACGGCTGCGACGTGGCCGACTACGACGCGGTGGAGGCGGTGTTCGCCCGGGTCGCGGAGGATCTCGGCGGCGTGCACATCCTGGTCAACAACGCCGGGATCACCCGGGACAACCTGTTCTTCAGGATGCCCAAGTCCGACTGGGACGCGGTGCTGACGGTCAACCTGACCAGCGCGTACAACTGCAGCCACGTCGCGCAGAAGTACATGGTGGCGCAGCAGTACGGGAAGATCGTCTCGCTCAGCTCGCGCTCCGCCCTCGGCAACCGGGGCCAGGCCAACTACGCGGCCGCCAAGGCCGGCATCCAGGGCCTCACCGCGACCCTGGCGATCGAGCTCGGGCCGTACAACGTCAACGTCAACGCCGTCGCCCCCGGGTACATCGCCACCGCGATGACCGCCGCCACCGCCGAGCGGGTCGGCAGCAGCGCCGAGGACCACCAGACCGAGGTCGCCGCCCGGACGCCGCTGCGCCGGGTCGGGCAGCCGGAGGAGATCGCCTCCGTGGTGGCCTTCCTGGCCAGCGAGGACGCCTCCTACGTCAGCGGGCAGACGCTGTACGTCAACGGCGGGGCGCGCTAGCGAGCCCACTGACGGATCGTCACCGGGTCGTCCCAGGTGGGAGGTTACTTTCCCCTGGGACGGCCTTTACCTTTTCGCGTGGCCGAGCATGACCACGACCTTGATCACATGACCCCTCCAAATGACTATGGCATGATCATGCAGCTCTCGATGGGATGGCCGGACCGACCCGACCGGACCAGGTCGGGCCCTGCGTCCCAAGGAGTCCCATGGGCAGCCCCGCCACCCTCCGTCGCGCCCTGGCTCTGCTCGCCGTGGGGGCCACCGCCCTCACGGCCGGCACCGTCGCCGTACCGGCCGCCGGCACCGCGACCGCCGCCCCCTCGCACAACCTCGCGGGCGTCCACGTCCGCCCCGCCTCCTTCGGGCACCACAACGCCCAGGGCCGCGTCGCCCCGCTGAGCACCACCCAGTGCGTCAGCCAGATCGGCATCCACTGCTACTCGCCGCTGCAGTACCGGAACGCCTACAACCTGAACCCGCTGTACCAGGAGGGCATCACCGGCAAGGGCCGCACGATCGTCATCGTCGACTCCTTCGGCTCGCCGACCATCCAGCACGACCTGGAGGTCTTCGACAAGCAGTGGGGCATCCCGGACACCAACGTCGAGGTGGTCAAGTGGGGCAACGTCCCCGCCTTCGACCCGAAGAACCCCGACCACACCGGCTGGGCCGGCGAGACCACCCTGGACGTCGAGTACGCCCACGCGATCGCCCCCGACGCGCACATCGTCCTGGTCGAGACCGGTGTCGCCGAGACCGAGGGCACCACCGGCCTGCCCGAGATGATGGACGCCGAGAAGAGCCTCATCCAGCAGGGCCGCGGCGACGTCATCTCGCAGAGCTTCGGCGCCACCGAGAACACCTTCCCGGGCTTCGAGAAGGGCGACTTCACGTCGCTCACCGACCTGCGCTACGCCTTCAAGGCCGCCGCCGACCGCAACGTGACCGTGCTCGCCGCCTCCGGCGACAACGGCGCCACCGACGCCAAGGAGAACGGCACCGACCTGTACCCGTACAAGGTCAACTCCTGGCCGTCCTCGGACCCGCTGGTCACCTCCATCGGCGGCACCCAGCTCACCCTGGACGACAACGGCAAGCGCACCGCGGACGACAAGGTGTGGCACGACAAGTCCGGCGCCGGCGGCGGTGGCGTCTCCGGCATCTTCGAGCGCCCGTGGTACCAGGCCAGTGTCGCCGGGACCACCGGCAACCACCGCGGCACGCCGGACATCAGCATGAGCGCGGCCGTGGACGGCGCCGCCTGGACGTACGAGTCCTACGACCCGACCTCGGTCGGCTGGCACCTCACCGGCGGCACCAGCGAGGCCACCCCGCTGTTCTCCGGCGTCGTCGCCCTCGCCGACCAGCTGGCCGGCTACCGCCTCGGGCAGATCAACTGGCGCATGTACGGCCTCAGCCTGCTCCCGAGCCAGTGGAGCGGCATCAAGGACGTGAAGCAGGGCGACAACGGCTGGGACGGCGTCACGGGCTACAACGCCACCGAGGGCTACGACCTCGCCAGCGGCCTGGGCACCATCGACGGAGCCCGGTTCGTGCACGCGATCGCCGGTCGGTGACCGGGCGGCTCGCCGGGCGGCTCGCCGGGTGGCGGGCCGCGAGCGCTCGTGACGGGTGACGGGTGACGCGTGACGCGTGTCAGGTAACAGATAACAGATGACAGCGAACAGATGACAGATTTCGAAATCTGTCATCTGTTCGCTGTTTTCCGTCTGCTGTTCCCCGTCAGCCGTCGGCTGTCCGCCGACCCTCCCCCGCCCGCCGTCAGCCGGTGGCGGCGAGCTGGGCGAGGTAGCGCTCGGCGGCACGGAGCTTGCGGCCGTCCGGGCCCGGGAGGTGGGCGCGCAGTTCGATGATCTCCGGGGCGATGCGGATGGCCTCCGCACGGTCGGCGATCGCCCGCCAACAGGCCTCAGCGTTGGTGGCCGCGCGCTGGGTCTCCGGGTGGTCCGGCCCCTGCGAGCGGAGCAGCGTCAGCGCCACCTCGCGGTAGATCTCCGCGGCATCGGCCGACCGGCCCGCGAGCCGGCAGACGTGCGCCCGGACCTGCCGCACCTGGAGCACCGGTTCGGAGACGGCGCCGTGCTCGGCGATCGCCTCCAGTTCGAGGGCGAAGGCCAGGTCGGTGGCGGCGGCGTGGTCCCCGGCGTCGGCGCTGCGGACGATCCGTCCGATGACCTCGCGGTAGTCCGCACGGGGCCGGGCCGCCGCAGAGGTCTCGCCGGCCGACGCTTCGGCCGGCGGCGCGTCCACGGGCACGGCGTCGGCGGGCACCTCGACCTGCGGCGCGGCGTCCTGCGGCACGGCTTCCGCGGGCACCTCGTCCTGCGGCACCACATCGGCGGGCGTCTCGTCGGTCGGCGCCTCCTCCGCAGGTGCCGCGTCCGTCGGCGCGGGCTCCGCCGGGACGGCGTCCCGGGGCGCCTCCACGGCCTCGGGCTCCTCCGCGACCGCGGGCTCCTCCTCAGCCTCGGGCGCCTCCTCAGCCGGCTCCTCGGCCACGGAGGCCACGGACGCCACGGAGGCCACCGGGGCCTCCTCCGACGGGAGTTCGAGCTCGGCGACGACGTCCACGGGCTCCGACCGGACCTTGAGGAGCGTGACGCCCGCCGGGGTCACGGTGGCCTCGGGTACGGCGCCGGCCGGGTCGGGCATGTGCGGGGCAGGCTTGTGCAGGGTCACGCCTGCCGCCTCGGCGGTCTCGCCCGCCTTCAGCAGGCTGACCGGCCGGGCCGGCCGCGGCGGGGTGGGCGGAACACCCGGCTTGATCAGGCTGACCGGGCCACCGGTGGTCACCGAGGACACGGCGGACGGCGCGGGCACCTCGGCGGGAGCCGGGGCCGGCCGCTCGGGAACGGCGTCCCGAGGCTCCGCCCGACGCGGTACCGGCGGAGCCGGGGCGGGCGGCACGTCCGCGGGCAGCGCACCGCCGGACGGCACGGGCGGCATCTCGGCCACCGGGCCCTCCCCGCGGCGGGCGGTGTTGCGGAAGAACGGGCGGTCCGGCGCGTGCGTGGCCAGGATGACCACGTCCGGCCGCAGCACCGAGTACACCTGCTGCCGCAGCTGCTCGGGCGTGAGCACCTCGCCGGCGCCCGGCCTGCCACCGTGCAGCGCCTCGATCAGGGCGCGGGTGAAGGTGCCGATCTGCTCCGGGTCCGGACTGACGACCGCCCACAGCGGGATGCCCTCACTGAGCGGCGAGACGGTGCCCTGGAGGTACGGCCAGGCGTTCTGGTCGGCACTCAGGTCGGCGATGACGAGGGTCTGCCACTCGGCCGGACGGTGGCTCAGCTCCGCGGCGACGGCCTGCCAGGGCAGACCGTCCTGCCTGGCGTCGCGCAGGGTCAACTGGAGCTGTCCGCCGCGCTTGTCGGCGACGACGTGGCCGCCCAGGTGGATCAGCAGCGGTCCGGGGTGCCGGGAGGCGGCGCGCAGATGGGCGAGGACGGTGTGCGGGTCGCCGGCGCCGGGGAGGTGGACGGCGTCCACCGCGTCCGCGGCCAGCAGCACCTGCGGCGAGACGGCGGCGAGCATCGCCGAGAGCACCGGGGCCTGGGTCGGTCCGCCGCGGCCCCAGGTGCGGCGGCCGGAGGTGCCGTATCCGCCCTCGATCACCAGGATCCGCCCGCGCGGCGCGGCCCCCAGCCCGCCCCCGCCCCCACCGACGACAGCAGCGGCAGCGCCCGGCACCGCACTCTGGGGCACGCCCGGCACCACGCTCTGAGCCGCGCTCTGGACCGGGAACGGCGGCGGGGTCACCACGGACGCGGC
>NZ_MSJQ01000190.1 GCF_014596515.1 Streptomyces sp. CBMA156 | reverse complement strand
CTCCGCACCGGCCCTCGGTGTCCCCGCCGGCGCCGCCGACTGGCGGGGGATCAGGACCCACGCCCGCACCGGCGCGCCCGTCGCCCGCCGCGCCGGCCGGCTGCCCGTGGTGCTGTTCTCCTCCGGCGACGGCGGCTCGCGCGCCCTCGGCACCACCCTGGTCGAGGAGTTGGCGAGCCGCGGCCACCTCGTCGTCGCCCTCGACTCCACGTACGAGGCCGAACAAGTCGAGTTCCCCGGCGGCCGGGTCGAACGCGCCCTCCCGCTTCCCGACGACCTCACCCCGGAGGTCATCGCCGCCCTCCTCGCCGGGCACTCCAGGGCCCGCCTCGCCGACGCCCGCTTCGTCCTCGGCGCACTCGACCGGCTCGCCCGCGGGGACCGCCCCGACAGCGGTCCCGGCCCACTCCCGGACGGGCTCGCCGAAGCCGCCGACCCGGCCAGGACCGGCGTGCTCGGGCAGTCTCTCGGCGGCTCCGTCGCCGCCCAGCTCGCCCACGACGAGACCCGCGTCCGCGCGGCGGCCGACCTCGACGGCGCCCTCCTCGGACCCGTCGCCGACAGCGGCCTCGCCAAGCCCCTCCTGCTGATGGCCTCCGGTACGAAGACCCTGCGCACCGAACCGAGCTGGGCTTCCTGCTGGGCGGCGTCCACCGGCCCCCGGCACGCCCTGCGGCTGCGGAACGCCGCCCACGGCTCGTACACCGACCTCCAGGTCCTCCTGCCCCAGCTCGTCCGCCGCCTCCCGGTCCCCGACGCGGCCGGACTCATCGGCACCGTTGACCCCCGGCGCTCCCTGGCCGCCCAGCGCACCGCCGTCGCCGCCTTCTTCGCGCGGTACCTGACGGGGCGGCCCACCGGCTTCCTCGACCGGCCCGGCGACGACTGGCCGGAGCTGGAGGTGCTGCGCTGAACCGGCCCGCCGGTAGCGCGGAGCGGGCCGGGACACAGAGCCGGCACGATCGGAGGACGGACGGACCCGCTGTGCCCTCCGCGACCCCGACGCCGCGAGCGGACCACCCCCGCCGGGCCGCACCGCCCGCGCCCCGGACAGGGTCCGCGTCCTGATCGCAGACATCCGCCGAGCAGGAGCCCGTGCGGACCGCACCGTCCAGCTCCGCCGCGCAGCACATCATGATCATTCACGGAATCACGGTCGGAACCGGCGAACTGCACCCACAACTCCGCTGGCACGGAGGAGCAATGTGGGTAGACGCGGACGATCTCGGCATCGGCCTCACGACCAGCTTCTCCGCCCCGGACGGGGGCGCCCGCCCCTCGGGGGCTTCCGTCGGACCGGCCACCGGAGCCGGCCCGGCCCTCACCGGTTCCCCGTTGATCGTTTTCGGCTCCTCCCGCCCGTGAGCTGGCCGAACTCCTACTTGGCGTGGGCACCGCCGGACTCGATGATGTCGGCGGGGAGGCCTCGCCCGTTCGGCGAGGGATCGTGACGTGAGGGGGGCGGAGATGTCCACAGGTGCGGGCAGCGCACTGGAGGACGGCGGCACATCGGCGAAGGACCGGTTCGAGTACTGGCGGGACGTGCTGGCGAAGACGCGGGAGTGCGAGACGACCAGCGCTCACGTGGACAGCTTCGAGGCTGAGTTGCGGCGGTCGGAGCTCGGGTCCGTGACGATGCTCTGGTCATCGTTCCAGTCCGCCCGCTTCCGGCGCGACGAGCGGATGGTACGGCGTTCGGACCGGCCACCGATGTACTACCTGACGTTGCTGACGTCCGGCACCCAGGTGTTGCGGCGCGGGAGGGACCAGCGGGACAGGCTCAGGCCCGGAGACCTCGTGCTGATGGACAACACGACCCCGCACGACGTGCGGATCTTCGGCACCGGCCCGGGGGACGCCCGGGCCGAGGGCGTGGGCCTCGACATCCCCCAGTCGCTGCTGCCGGTGCCCGGGCACCTGGTGGACGACCTGCTCGGCCGGAGGCTGTCCGCCGAGGAGGGCCCGGGCGCACTGCTCGCGGAGTTCATGCGCGGCCTGGGCAGGCAGGCCGACACCCTGCGACCGGCCGCGGCGAACCGCCTCGGCTCGGTCACGGTCGACATGGTGGCGGCCTGGCTCGCCCAGGAGCTCGACGCCGAGACCGTGCTGCCGCAGGACACCCGTCGGCGGCTCCTGATGGAGAACGTCCGGGCGTTCATCCGGCGGAACCTGCACGACCCCGGCCTGAGCCCGTCCACGGTCGCGGCCGCGCACCACATCTCCGTCAGCTACCTGCACCGCCTCTTCGCCCAGGAGAAGCAGGGCGAGACCGTCGCCGCGGTCATCCGCGCCCAGCGGCTCAAGAAGGCCCACCGCGAGCTGGCCGACCCCGTGCTGCGCGCCGTGCCCGTCCACGTCCTCGCCGCCCGCTGCGGCATCCCCCGGCCCACCGAGTTCAGCCGGGCCTTCAAGTCCGCGTACGGGATCTCGCCCCGCGAACACCGCCACCGGGCCCTGTGCGGGCCCGGTGGCGAGTAGGCGGAACGTACGGATCGGGGCGGTGGGCGCCCGGGCACCACCCGGGCGCCCACCGGATCGGGTCGGTCAGCCGCCGGTGTCGTAGTCGGGCATGCAGGCGTCGGCCAGGTCGCTCAGTTCCTCGTGGAGGCCGCTGCCGAGTGCGTACCGGTAGGTCTCGACGCGGGTGACGTCGGGGCGGCGGCCCACAGCCGTTCGTACAGCTCGTGGCGGCCGGCGAACTCGCTGCCGACGCTGTCCCACCGGAGCTTCATCAGCTTGACGCGCTGCTCCGCGCCGGTGCCGCCCGCGCCCCGCAGGTAGGTCTCCAGGTAGGGCCGCGGTTCGGGGTTGCCGAAGTCACGGACGTGGGAGTCGAGGCTGATCAGGGCGCCCGCGACCACGCGCGGCCGGAGACGGCGACGGCGTCGTTCTCGTCGAAGCGGCGGGAGAGCGGGCAGTCGAAGGGGCTGCCCGCGAACCCAATGGCTCGTACCGGGAATCCCCTCCGCCTTGGAAGGCGGTTCGACGCGGTGTCCGGGATCGCCGGGCCGGGCCGTCCCCCGACCGGGGGAACTCCTCGGGCAGCGTCCGCGACGAGTCGGCCACCCGGGTGCCGCCCACCGGCGGCGATGGCCACGGGGCTGACGGAACTCTTCAACGGACCGCTCTCCCGCCGGTGTTGGGAGACGGTACGGTGCGCGGATGCATACACGTGTGACGGGCATCGCCGTGCGGCGCGGCCGGATGCTGCTGCTGGACCAGGACACCGAGGGGCCTCGGAGGTGGTCCCTGCCCGGCGGGAAGGTCGAGGGCGGCGAGACCCTGGCCGGGGCGCTGCGCCGGGAGATGCTGGAGGAGACCGGGCTCGACATCGAGGTCGGCCCCCTGCTGTACGTCTGCGACGTCACGGCCGCCGGCGTCGTGCACATCACCTTCGAGGTCGCGGTGACCGGCGCCCGGATCGGCGACATCGCCGACGGCTCGGACACCCGGCCGATCCGGGGTGTGGAGTGGGTGGGGCTCGACGACCTTCCCGGTCGCGGCTTCTCCGAGCGGTTCGTGAGGCTGGCCAAGGCGGACTGGCCGGGCGCCGGTACGTACATGGGGCCGAAGTCGAACATCGGGCTGTGACCTCGCACCGGTGGCCCGTACGCGCGAACGCGCCGGGCGGTGGTCTTCGCGGGAATCCCCACCGCGAGGACCACCGCCGGCGCGTCACGCCGAACAGGTGATCACGTACCTGACGCCTGCTCAGACACCTGCCGCGATCCGGCCGTAGTCGATCCAGCCGGGGTTGTTCCGGCCGTCGCCGCCGTTGTTGAGGAAGGCGGTGGTGGGGCCGGTGGTGACGAGGTAGTCGGCATGGGCGTCGCCGTCGATGTCCGCCAGCGCGACCGCGGTCTGGTCGGTGGTGAGCCCCGTCGCCGTCCGGCCGAAGTCGCTCCAGCCACCGTGGCCGTCGCCGCCCTTGTTGAGGAACGTGGTGATGGAACCGTCGGGGTTGATGACGTTGTAGTCGGCGCGGCCGTCGCCGTCGAAGTCGGCGAAGCGGACGCGGCTCCGGTCGGAGGTGAGGCCCCCGGCGACCCGGCCGTCGTCGAGCCAGCCGCCGTGGCCGTCGCCGCCCCGGTTGAGGAAGACGCCCACGGCGCCGTCGTCGGCGACGGTGGTGTAGTCGGTGCGGCCGTCGCCGTCGAAGTCGGCGAAGGTGACCTGGGCCGGGTTGCCGGTGAGCCCGGTGGCGACCTGGCCGAGGTCGCTCCAACCGCCGTGCCCGTCACCGCCCTTGTTCAGGAAGACGCGGACGGAGCCGTTGGGGTTGATGAGGATGTAGTCGGCGCGGCCGTCACCGTCGAAGTCCGCGAAACGCACCCGGCTGCGGTCGTTCGTCATCCCGGTCGTGACCTGGCCGAGGTCGCTCCAACCGCCGTGCCCGTCACCACCCTTGTTCAGGAACACCCGGGTGGAGCCGTCGTCGTTGAGGATCACGTAGTCCGCGCGGCCGTCACCGTCGAAGTCGGCCCACCGCACCCGGCCGGCCCCACCCGACTCCGTACCGGAGTGGTGCACCGGGGCCGGGGCTGCCAGGCCGTCCGTGAAGGCGCGGTCCAGGGCCTGGTCGAAGGTCTGCGCCAGCCGCTGGTAGCCCTGGTCGGCGGGGTGCAGCCCGTCGGCCATCTCGGCCGGAGTCAGCGCGGGTGCGGCGCTGTAGCGGACCTTGCGGCCCTGGGCCTGCTTCGCGAGGACGGCCCGGCTCAGAGCGTCGTTGTAGTCGGCCACCTGGGTGGTCAGGTTCGAGGTGGTCGGGATCAGGCCCATCACGAGGACGGTCACGCCGGGCCGGTCGGCCAGGATCCGGTCGATCAGCGCCGACGTCCGGTCCGCGGCGTGTGCCTTGTCGGTACCCCGGTCCAGGTCGTTGATGCCGATGTGGAGCAGGACGACGTCCGGCTGCGCGGCGGCCAGCCAGCCGTCGACACCGGCCAGGATGTCGTTGACCATGGACCCGCTGTGGCCCTCGTTGTCCGGGTCGGTCACCGCGCCGTTGCCGCGCGAGCCCACCAGGTCGACGGTGTAGCGGTTCTGCTGGGCCGCGAGGTCCGCGAGTGGTCCGCGGTACCCGGCGTCGGTGGTGCTCCGGTACCCGGCGGTGATCGAGTCGCCGAGCGGCATCACCCGCAACACCGGGGCGGGCTTCGGTGCGGCGGCGGACGCCGTGGGGGCCGTGGCGGCGAGTGCGGCCACTGCGGTCACCGCGGCCAGAGCGAATGTGACGGTGCGCTTCATGAGATTCCTTCCCTCTTTCCGGTCGCGGTTCAGGCGCCGGCGGCGATCTGGCCGTAGTTGATCCAGCCCGGGTTGTTCTGGTCGTCGCCGCCGTTGTTGAGGAAGGCGGTGGTCGGACCGGTCGTCACCAGGTAGTCCGCGCGGCCGTCGGCGTTGATGTCGGCCAGCTCCACGGTGTTCTGGTTGCTGGTGATACCCGTGGTGATCTTCGAACGCAGCGTCCAGCCACCACCCGTGTCACCACCGTGGTTCACGTAGCTGGTGATGCTGCCATCGGCGTTGACGATGTTGTAGTCGGCACGCCCGTCACCATCGACGTCCGCCCACTTCACACGCGTCATGTCGGTGGTGACACCGCCCGCGACCTTGCCCAGGTCCGACCAGCTACCCGTACCGTTGTTACGGAACACACCCACCGCACCGTCCGGCTGAGTGATGACGTAGTCCGTCCGGCCGTCACCGTCGAAGTCCGCGAAACGCACCTGCGCCGGGTTGGCCGTCAGCCCGCTGGCAACCTGACCCAGATCACTCCAACCACCGTGCCCGTCACCACCCTTGTTCAGGAACACCCGCACGGAACCATCGGTGTTGATCAGGATGTAGTCCGCACGACCGTCACCGTCGTAGTCCGCGAAACGCACCCGGCTGCGGTCACTCGTCATTCCCGTCGTGACCTGACCGAGGTCATTCCAACCACCGTGCCCGTCACCACCGTTGTTCAGGAACACCCGAGCAGAACCGTTGTCATTGACGATCACGTAGTCCGCCCGGCCGTCACCGTCGAAATCCGCCCACCGCACCCGACCCGCCCCACCCGACTCCGTACCGGCGCCACTGGGGTACGGGTTGGCGTGGTCGGTGGCGAGACCCGTGCCGGGTGCGCAGCCCCACGCCCCGGCGCCCTGGTCGGCGAGGATCTTTTCGGCTATCAGGATCTGCTGTCTCTTGGTGGCGAGGTCGGGACGGGCCGCGTAGGCGGTGCCGCCGTAGTGCTGCCAGTTCGTCAGGCTGATCTGCAGCCCGCCGTAGTACGTGTTGCCGGAGTTGATGCTCCAGTTCCCCGAGCTCTCGCACTGGGCGACCTTGTCCCAGGTGGCGACCGAGGCGGCGTTGGCGGTGCCTGCGCCGACTCCGCAGACTGCGGCGAGGACAGCGAGGGTGAGCGGGATGCGACGGCGCGGGTTCAAGGATTCACTCTCTTCGGTAGGACGATCGATCAGATGGGTGGGCGGGGCGCTGCGGACACCCGGCGCACGGCGCCCCGCCTGGGGTGGGACCGGTTCAGGCGCCGGCGGCGATCTGGCCGTAGTTGATCCAGCCCGGGTTGTTCTGGTCGTCGCCGCCGTTGTTGAGGAAGGCGGTGGTCGGACCGGTGGTCACCAGGTAGTCCGCGCGGCCGTCGGCGTTGATGTCGGCCAGCTCCACGGTGTTCTGGTTGCTGGTGATACCCGTGGTGATCTTCGAACGCAGCGTCCAGCCACCACCCGTGTCACCACCGTGGTTCACGTAGCTGGTGATGCTGCCATCGGCGTTGACGATGTTGTAGTCGGCACGCCCGTCACCATCGACGTCCGCCCACTTGACACGCGTCATGTCGGTGGTGACACCGCCCGCGACCTTGCCCAGGTCCGACCAGCTACCCGTACCGTTGTTGCGGAACACACCCACCGCACCGTCCGCCTGGGTGATGACGTAGTCCGTCCGGCCGTCACCGTCGAAGTCCGCGAAACGCACCTGCGCCGGGTTGGCGGTGAGACCGGTGGCGACCTGACCCAGGTCGCTCCAACCGCCGTGCCCGTCACCGCCCTTGTTCAGGAACACCCGCACGGAACCATCGGTGTTGATCAGGATGTAGTCCGCACGACCGTCACCGTCGTAGTCCGCGAAACGCACCCGGCTGCGGTCACTCGTCATCCCCGTCGTCACCTGACCCAGATCGTTCCAACCCCCGTGCCCGTCACCACCGTTGTTCAGGAACACCCGAGCAGAACCGTTGTCATTGACGATCACGTAGTCCGCCCGGCCGTCACCGTCGAAATCCGCCCACCGCACCCGACCCGCCCCACCCGACTCCGTACCGGCGGAGGCCCCCCGGCCGCCGTTCGGCGACACGTAGCCGCTGACGTGCTTCGACCCGTACATCCCGCCGGCGCTGATGGTGCCGCGGGTGACCTGGCTGTTGCCCTGGTTGCCGCCGATGGTGCTGACGGTCCCGTCGGAGTTGACCGCGACGACCAGCGAGACGTGGTCGGCGTAGCCGGCGCCGTTGTAGTTGAAGACGGCGGCGTCACCGACGCGGGGGGTCGAGTGCAGACCGGAGCCGTACTGTCCGAAGCTGCCGGCCCCGGCGGTCAGCCCCGAGACGTTGACGCCGTTCTGCGCCCAGACCCACTTGGCGAAGTCGGCGCACCAGTCCTCGCCGCAGCTGCCGTAGTAGCCGCTGCCACCGGCGCTGTTGGTGCCGCAGGCGCCGTGGCCGAGGTTGGCCTCGGCGATGCCGACGATGTTCGACCCGACGCTGGCGGAGGCGATCTGGGCTCCCGACAGCATGAGGACGGGCGTGATCGCGGCGGTGGCGAAGGCGGCGGTGACCAGTGAGCGTACGGAGCGCTTGCGCATGGTGGGTTCTCCTGTTTCGGGCATGGTGGGGACTGGCATGGTGGGGGCAGGCATGGTGCAGCGGTGAAGGTGAGGGTCCGCAGGCGGGGACACCGCGGTGCACCGGAGATCGGTGGCACCTGAGGGCAGGGCTCTGGGCACAGGCCCTGGGCGAGCCGGATCCGGTAGCGGATCGTCGGCGACGCGCCCCGGACGGCGGTGCACCGTCGGAGGCGGCGAGGAGGTGGTCCGTGCCGGAGGCGCCGGGCGGGGCCGGTGTCCGGGCGGCGCGGGGTAGGGACGGCTGCCCTGCAGGAACAGCGGTCGTCGGCGCCCGCAACGGTGCCGGTTACTGCCTGCTGATGGTGTCGCCGGGCACCGTGCCGGCCTCGACGCGAGGGGCGGAGGTGTCGGCAGGGGTGACGACCGCGGTGGCCTTGGAGAGACGGGTGCGCAGCATGGCGGAGTCCTTCGACGGAGGTGGGGCGGCCGGAGCGTGCGTCCCGCGGTGACGCTTCGTCCTGCCGGCCTTGCCGGTCGGTGGTCCCGGCCGGCGATCTCTACCTTCGTGGAAGTGCGGGGCTGTCGGAAGGGATGTCAGGTGGACGGAATCGTCCCCGACCGGATCCGTCCGACGGGGGCCGGAGACAGTTCCGGTGCGGGGACGGCGGTCCTGTCAGGCCTGCCGGACGATCTGCACGGCGACCAGGAGGCCGGCGGCGGCCGCGCAGGCCGTCATCGCCACCCGCCTGACGCGGGCGCGGGTTCCGGTCCCCGCGGTGACGGACAGCGCGGCCACCACGAGGAGCAGGACCCCGACGACTGTCTCGGCCGGGGCCCGGTGGGCCAGGGCGCCGCGCAGCGCCAGGACCGCCACAACCAGCGCCGAGAGCGCGGTGCGGCGGCCCGCGAGGGTTGTGCGTTCGGGCTGGAGCCCGGGGTCGGCCGGCCCGTCGGTGTGCCCGGGCGGTGTCATGGCGCCCCGACGAGGAGCAGGAGCAAGCCGAGGCCGGTCAGCGCGGCACCCGTGGCGAGCACCGGCAGCAGCCGGCTCGGCGGCAGCGGCCGTTTGTGGCGCATCGCCCGCTGGACCGAACGCCACCGGAAGTAGGCCGCCGTGCACAGCAGAGCGCCCACCACCGCCAGCCCGGCACCGAGCGCCACTCCCCCGGCCCCCCGCGCGTGCGGCGGGACGAACTGGGCCACGGCCAGGGCCGCCGCGATCAGCGCGAGGCCCGTTCTGAACCAGGCCAGGAACGTCCGCTCGTTGGCCAGCGAGAACCGGTAGTCCGGCTCCTCGCCCTCCTCGTACCACGGCGTGCCGCGGCCGCGGCGGGATGGGACGGGCATGGGGGGCTCCCTGCGAGGGCGGAGTCGAGTCGGCCCGTCGGCGGGTGACCTGGTTCCTCGCACCGGGCGGGAACCGGGTCACCCGCCGACGGGCGGTCGGATGTCCGCGGTTGCGGTCAGAGTCGGGGGTGGCGGATCTCACCGGCCGCTTCCAGCAGGGCCGCCGTTCCGAGCAGCAGGTCCTCCCGGTGGTGGGGCGCGACGAGTTGGACGGCGCAGGGCAGCCCCGCGGCGCCGTGGGCCGGCCCTGCGGGGATGCTGAGTGCGGGGTGTCCGGTGTCGTTGAAGACGGACGTGTAGGCGATCGGGATGGTCCGGTCCCGGAGGGCCGCTTCGATGTCGGGGCCTTCCGCCGGCCAGTCGGTGGCCGGGACGGTCGGGGTGAGCAGCAGGTCGTGACCGGTGAACAGCGCGGCGGCCCACTGGTCGAGGCGGGCGCGGTGCTCCCAGTAGCGGGCGATCTCCTCGACCGTGACCGAGCGGCCCTGGTCCAGCGCGGCGGCGAGCCACGGCTCGAAGTCCTGCCGACGGGTGGTGAAGGCCTCCAGGGCGCTGGTGAGCCGGGCGCGGGCGAGGACCTTCTGCCGGAGCTGGGCGAGGGACGGGAAGTCGTCGGCGCCGGGGAGGGAGGCGTCCTCGTCCGCGACCTGGAAGCCCTGGGCCCGCAGGGTGTCCGCGGCCCGTTCGAGGGCGGCGAGCTGCGGCGGCGTGGGTTCGGCGACGCCGAAGGTGCGCATCACCCGGACGCGGAGCCGTCGCGGGCCCCGCTCGGACCGGTCGAGGGCGGCGGAGGCGTCGAGGCCTTCAGCGAAGGCGTCGATGCCTCCGAGGTACGAACTACCGGGCGCGGGCAGGGAGAACGGGTCCGCCGGGTGGTGCCCGGCGGCGATGTCGAGGTGGAGCGCGGTGTCCCGTACGGTGCGGGTGACACAGCCGAGGACGGTGTTGCGGGGCCAGTGCGTGGTGCGGGCCGGGCCCTGGGGGATGCGGCCCCGGCTCGGCTTGAGACCGACGACGCCACAGAGCGCGGCGGGGATGCGGGTGGAGCCTCCGCCGTCGCCGGCGGTCGCGAGGGCGACGAGGCCGGCGGCGACGGCCGCGGCCGAGCCGCCACTGGAGCCGCCCGGGGAGAGGGCGGTGTTCCAGGGGTTGCGGGTGGTGCCGAACGCCTCGTTGGCGGTGTGGACGCCCGCGCCCATGGGCGGCATGTTGGTCTTGCCGACGATGATGGCGCCGGCCGCGCGCAGCCTGGCGACGTGCAGGGAGTCGTGCGCGGCGGGCGGGTTGTCGCGGAAGGCGCGGGTGCCGTGGCTGGTGGGCAGGCCCGCGGCGTCCTCGCCGTCCTTGACGAGGACGGGCAGCCCGGTCAGCGGGCCGAGCGCGGGTTCGTCGCGGGCGATCCGCTCGGCGGCGTCGGCGGCCTGGGCGAGGGCGCGTTCGGCGTCGAGCCGTACGACGCTGTTCAGGGCGCCGTCGTGGGTGCGGATCCGGTCGAGGGTGTGGGTCATCAGCTCGACGGGCGAGAGGGCGCGGCGGCGCATGAGGGCGAGGAGTTCCGTGGCCGGGGCGTACGAGAGGTCCGGGGTGTCAGTCATGGGTGGCGTGCTCCTGGCGGCGTGGGCGGGACGGGCTGTCGGGTTCGGCGTGGGCGGCCGCTTCGAGGCTGAGCCCGGTCGTACGGGGGCCGAGGGCGACGACGATGATGCCGCCGACGACGGCGAGGCAGGCCAGGAAGAGGAAGACCGCCGTGTAGCCGACACCGGTGTAGAGGGCGGCGATCAGTGCGGGGGCCCCGAGGTTGACCACCCTGGACAGGGCGTTGGCCGTGCCGGAGCCGAGCGCGCGGACCCGGGTGGGGAAGACCTCCGCGGAGTACACCTGGAGGAACGGCACGGTCATCTGGAAGAGCAGGTTGACCGCGCAGCCGAGGACGAGGACGGCGGCCGGGGCCCGGACGAAGGCGAACAGCACGAGGGCGAGCGAACTCAGCAGGCCGAGGGCGAACTGGGTGACGCGCCGGTCCCAGCGGTCGATGAGCGGCGCGGAGAGCAGGGCGCCGACGGGGGCCGCGGTGGTGAGGACGGCCGACATGAGAAGGGTGTCGTCGAGTTCGAGGCCGTTCTCCGACAGCAGGGTGGGCGTCCAGGTCTGGAAGGCGGAGTACGCGAGCAGCCCGGCCGTCCACATCGCCGAGACGGTGAGGAAGGTACGGCGGTGGGCACGGTCCAGCAGGTCACGCAGCCGCGCGGGCGGGGGCGGAGCCGCGGTGGTCGGGGGCCCCGGGGCAGGATCGGGGTGGACGGCGGCAGGATCGGGGCGGACCGCGGCGGGATCGGGATGGACCGCGGCCGGAGGCCCGGCCACTCCGCACTGGCGCTCGATCCGGCGGACGATCTCCTCCGCCCGCGCCTGCTGCCCCGTGGAGGCCAGCCAGCGCGGGCTCTCGGGCACCCACCGGCGGATCAGCCAGGCGAAGACGCCCCCGAACAGCCCGAGCCCGAAGACCGCCCGCCAGCCCCAGTCCGCGTGCGGGACGAGGAGGTAGCCCGCCCACCCGGCGATGGGGATGCCGAGCGAGCCGATGACGACCTTGTAGGTCTGCAGCCGCCCCCGGTGGGCGGCCGGGACGAACTCCGTCAGGACGACGATCGCCACGACCGCCATGCCCTGGGTGCCGAAGTGGGCGGCGAAGCGGGTCGCCATGAGCTGCCAGGGGTTCTGCGCGAGGACGCACAGGAGGGTCGCCGCGCAGTAGACGGTGACGAAGACCAGCATGGTGCGGCGGCGTCCGGCGCGGTCGGCGAGGCGTCCGCCGAGGATGCCGCCGGCGAAGGCGCCGAGCGAGGCGATGCCGGCGACGGCGGCGATATCCGTCAGCGACAGGCCCCACTGCGAGCGCAGGGCGGGGGCGACGAACGCGAAGGAGTAGGTCTCGACCCACTCGAAGAGGATCATGCCGGCCAGGGCCAGGACGAGCCGGCGGTGGAACCTGCCGAGCGGGAGCCGGTCGAGGCGGGCGCCGAGCGCCGCCGCTTCGGCCGCTCCCATCAGATCACTCCCTCGTCCCGCAGGGCCGCGAGGTCGGCGGGGCCGATGCCGAGCAGGTCCCGGTAGACCTCGGCGTTGTGGGCGCCGAGGGCCGGGCCTGTGGTGCGGATGCTGCCGGGCGTCCTGGACAGGCGGGGAATGGGCGCGGGCATGGGGAGTTCGCCGAACTCGGGGTCCTCGACGTGGACGAGGCTGCCGCGTTCGCGGTAGTGCGGGTCGGCGGCGATGTCGGCGATGCTCATGAGCGGCGAGGCGGGCACGCCCGCGTCGTTGAGCAGTTCGGCGAGGTCGTCGGCGGCGTGGCCGGCGACCCACTCGGCGATGATCGCGTAGAGGTCGTCCGCGTGCTCGCTGCGCGCGGGGCGGGTGGCGTACTCGGGCGCGTCGGCCAGTTCGGGGCGGCCCATGAGGGCGGCCAGGCGGCGGAAGAGCGGGTCGGTCCCCGCGTGCAGGGAGAGCCGGCGGCCGTCCGCGGTGGTGAAGTCGGAGGCGGGGACGATCAGCGGGTTGCGGTTGCCGAGCCGCTCGCGGACCCGGCCGGTGGTGGCGTACGCGGTCAGGGCGTCCTCGGAGGCGCGGAACCCGGCCTCGTAGAGAGCGAGGTCGACGACCTGGCCGCCGCCGCCCGCGGTCTCGCGGTGGTAGAGGGCGGTGACCACCGAGAAGGCGCCGAGGTAGGCGGCCATGTAGTCGATCGTCGAGTACCCGCTGCGGACGGGCGGCCGGTCGGGGTCGCCGGTGACGTGGGTCAGTCCGGCGAAGGCGCTGGCGATCCGGTCGAAGGAGCCGCGGTCGCGGTACGGGCCGGTCAGGCCGTAGCCCGTGACGTAGACGAGGATCGCGTCCGGCGCGATGGCGCGCAGCGAGTCCGGGTCCAGGCCCCACTTCTCCAGGGTCGACGGCCGGTAGTTGGTGATCACCACGTCGAAGTGCGGGACCAGTTCGCGGGCCAGGTCCTGCCCGCGGGTGGTGCGCAGGTCCAGGGTGACGGACTTCTTGTTCCGGGCCTCCTGGGCCCAGTACGGGGAACGGCCGCCGTCGACGGCACCCCGGGTGAAGTCGCCGTGCCCGGGTTCTTCGACCTTGATCACCTCGGCGCCGAAGTCACCCAGGAAGGTGGCGGTGACCGGCGCCGCGAGAACGGTGGACAGGTCGAGGACACGGATGCCCGCCAACGGAAGATTCGCCATGCGATGCTCCTGAAATTTCAGTAACGTTTCGTTATTAACGAAACGTTGTTAGCGGGACCTTAGGCTAGGCCCCGCACGGGGGCAAGACCCCGGGAGCAGATCGCGGTGAACGGAGACAGCCCGACCCATGGACCAGAAGCCGGACGTGAACGACACCGGCCGACCGCGGCGACGGCGCCGCAGCCGGCAGGAGACCGAGGCCGACCTGCTCGACGCGGCGCGCCGGCTGCTGCAGCGCGACGGCGTGCTCGCGGGCGTGAACCTGCGGGAGATCGCGACCGAGGCGGGAGTCAACCACGGGCAGATCTACCAGTACTACGGCAGCCGCCAGGCCCTGCTGCGCGCCTCGGTGGCCGACCTGGTTGACCGTCAGGCGGCCGAACGGGAGGCCGGGTTCTGGGACCTGCCGTTCGCCGAGCGCCGGGCCGAGATGTTCCGGCACCGGATCGCCGAGCCCGAGGTCGTCCGGCTGGAGGCCCTGCTCGCCCTCGACGGCGACGAGGGCGTCAACCCGCTGCCCCGGTTCGCCCAGACCCGCCGCAGCCTGGAGCGCGACCGCCGCGAGGGCGCGCTGCCGCCCGACAGCGACCCGGTGGCGGCCCACGTCATGGCCGCCGCCACCCTGGTCGGCTACGTGATCTTCCGCGAGGCGTACGCACGGGACACGGGCATCCCGCTCGACGAACTCGACGAGCGCGCCGAGCGCGCCTACGCCCGGATGATCGCCGGCCTCACCGGCGACTCCCCCGCGGAGGCACGGGACGGCCGATGACGGGGCGGGGATGACGGGCGGACGACCGGACGGGAGCTCACCGCCGCGGGTCGGGTGCGCGAGGGCTCCGGACGGTAGCCGGGCCGCTCTCCTCCTCCCGCTGGAACGACGGCAAACGCCCCCGCCCCCGGAAGTACCGGGGACGGGGGCGCCTGGCGCCGGGGCGTGTCGGGGCGTGCCCGGTCAGCTCCGGGTGACCACGAGCTGGCTGGAGCCGTCCGGCAGGCCCGCGATGGCGGCGCGCTGGGCCGGAAAGGTGACCACGCCCGCCGGGCCCTGAACGGCGGTGAAGCCGGACCAGTTGCCGCTGCCGAAGCGGGTCTCGTGGTAGAGATTGCCGTCGTTGCCGATCACCGCCACCTGGGACGAACCGTCCGGCAGCCCGGCGATGCCGACCGTCCGCGCGGCCATGGTCGGCGTACCGACGCCGGGGAGCGCGGCGAAGCCGCTCCAACTACCATTGGCGAAAC
Source organism: Streptomyces sp. CBMA156 (assembly GCF_014596515.1). GTDB lineage: Bacteria > Actinomycetota > Actinomycetes > Streptomycetales > Streptomycetaceae > Kitasatospora. The sequence continues at coordinate 1,990 of NZ_MSJQ01000190.1, read as the reverse complement.
GGGTCTTGTGGTAGACGTTGCCGTCGTTGCCGATCGCCAGCACCTGCGAGGAGCCGTCCGGCAGGCCCGCGATGGCCACCCGGCCGGCCGCCATGGTCGGCGTGCCGACCCCGGGGAGCGCGGCGAAACCGCTCCAACTGCCGTCGGCGAAGCGGGTCTTGTGGTAGACGTTCCCGTCGTTGCCGATCGCCAGCAGCTGGGTGGACCCGTCCGGCAGGCCCGCGATGGCGACGTCCCCGGCCGCCATGGTCGGGGTACCGACCCCGGGAAGCGGGGCGAAACCGCTCCAACTGCCGTTGGCGAAACGGGTCTCGTGGTAGACGTTGCCGTCGCTGCCGATCGCCACCACCTGCGAGGAGCCGTCCGGCAGGCCCGCGATGCCGGCCCGGCGGGCCTGCGTGGTCGGCATGCCGTCAGTGGGGAGCGCGGCGAAGCCGCTCCAGCCGCCGTTGGCGGCCCGGACCCCGTGGTAGAGCCGGCCGTCCAGGCCGAGGCCCACTTCCTGAGAGGAGCCCCCAGGCAGTCCGGCGATCGCGGCCTCCGAGCCGCGGAACAGGCCCGCGCCGCCCGTCAGCGGGCCGAAGCCGGGCCACGCGCCCGTACTCTGGCGCACCCCCAGGAAGAACGCGGAGGACTGGGGCCGCGGGATCCCGGTGAGCTGGATGTCGAGGTAGTCCTGGTCTATGCCTATCGAGAAGCCGCCCCAGGTCTCCGGGTTCTGCGGCGAGGCGTACTGGTGGGCGCGCTGGTGGGCGGACCAGTAGCCGGCCGGTATCGCCGGGTCCGCGGTGTCCTCGCGGCCGTTCCAGTTGGCGCTGAAGACGGCGTCGGGCATGGTGTAGGCGCCGTTGCCGACGTTGGCGGCCAGGTCCTTCATGCCGGACGAGGAACTGCTGTAGACACCGGAGTTGTAACCCCAGGCGTGCAGTTCGTTGGTCCACGCGGTCAGGAAGGCGAGCACCGCGCCCGAGTACTGCGGGGCGTAGTCCTCCATGTCGTAGTAGAGGACCGCGCCGGGGCCGAAGCCGAGGGCCCTGGCCTGGCTCACCGCGTCGTCGGCGGCGCCGGCGCCCTCGGTGGCGGGCGAGACGATCGACGGGGCCTGCACGCCGACGTACAGCGGCATGAAGGCCCAGCCCGCGGCCTGCTGCTGCTGGACCCAGGAGGCCGTCAGGTTCGGCTGGGCACAGGCCCGCTTGGCGCCACCGATGTAGACGCCGACCGCCCGGTACGGGGAGGAGGTCATCCACGCGTTCATCGCCGCGCCGGAGGGCGCCGTGCAGGCGTCGAACCCCTTGCCGGTGTGGTTCGTCGCCGACACGGGTATCGACGCCGCCGAGGCCCGGCCGGACGGCGCTGCCGCGGCGGCGGTGGACCGCGGCGCGACGGCCGTCCCGGCACCGGCGGGCGCCGGCTCCGGCAGGTGCGCCGGCGCGGGGGTGAGCCCGGCGCCGGTGACGATCCGCCGCACCAGCGGCTGGTCCGTGTCGTACGTCCCGGTCACCGCGACGACGCCGTCGTTCGCCCGGATCACGTGCGCGACGGGGCTGGAACCCTCCTGGTCCGGTGTGGCGCCGGCGGCGGGCTCGACCAGCAGGGCCTCGGTGCGGCCGACCAGCCGCGGCGGGCAGACCTGCTGCTCGCCCGGGTGACCGAGGTACACGGCGTGCCGGTCGAAACGGACACAGGTCTTCGGGTCCGCGGTCAGATCCACCACCGGCCAGGCCGCGGGCACGTGGAAGACGCGGCCCTGGTACGTCACCGCCTTGGTGTCCGGACTTCCGGCGGCAGCGGCCGCGGCGGAGCCGGTGGCGGCGGCAACCGCCGTGAGCACGGCCGTCGCGACGGCCGCGGCGCTCCGGAGCGCTGTCATACGGGTCTTCACCCAGATCTCTCCTGACATGACGGAAGGCCGCGCGCCGAGGAGTCGGCCGCGCGGCGTCGGCGGCCACCCTATCCACGCCCGCCGCGTGGCGGGCCGGCCGGCAGC
>NZ_MSJQ01000019.1 GCF_014596515.1 Streptomyces sp. CBMA156 | reverse complement strand
TCCGTCTGGTCGAACCAGAACAGCTGGAACCAGCTGTCCACCACCTTCACCACCGGGGCGAACGCCACCAGCGTCACCGTCTACCTGCACGGCTGGTACGGCCAGAGCGCACCAGGTGTTCGACCTGGCCGACGACGCCGCGCGGGGGCTGCCCTTCCCGCCCGGAGTGGACCCGCGGCCGGGCTTCCCGCTGCCAGGACTCCCGGCCACCGGGGAAGGGGGTGGGCCGCTGGGGTGACTGGGTGATCAGGGCGTTCACCCCCTCCGCATCCACCATGCGGCGCTGGGGACTGTTCATCGACCGCGTGTTCGGGGAAGATTCGGAGAAGATCAACAGCAGGAGCGCGCGGTACCCCACGTCGCCGCTCCGGCCGCTCCGTTCCGTACCGCGCCATGCAGGTCCTCCCCGCGCACCGCCGGTCCGGCGAAGCCCGACAGCGAGAGGGGGACGGATGAGCGAGCGGAGCGAGCTCGTCGCCAGGGGGTACGGCCGGGCGGGTGCCCCCGCCGAGCGCCGCGGGGCGAGAGCATGAGCCCGATCGAGTACAGCGAGGAGATCGCCGAACTGCTCGGGAAGGTGCGGCGGCGCCCCACGGCGGGCTGGCCGTGGCGCCCGGGCGAGCAGGTGCCGGACGGGCTGCCGACGAAGCAGTCCTGGGGGTGGCTGTTCGCTCCGGACGGGCGGGTGCTGACGCTGGTCAACCCCAGGGACGGGATCTGCTCGCTGCCCGGCGGCTCGCTGGAGCCGGAGGACGGCGGCGACCCGGCGGCGGCCCTGGCCAGGGAGGCCGCCGAGGAGGCGCAGGCCGTGATCGGCCGGCCGTACTACCTCGGCTACCTCTACGACCGGGTCGGCTCAGCCAACGGCGGGCACGAGTGCGCCCGGGTCCGGATGGCGGCGGCGCTGCGGGCGGTCGGTCCGAGCGTGCCCGACCCGGCCTCGGGCCGGCACTACCGGCGATTGCTGGTCGCGCCGGGCCTCGCCGTCGAGCTGCTCGGCTGGGGCCTGCCCGGGCTGCGCCAGGCCCGGGCCGCGGTCGCCACCGCCGCCCGGTGGCTCGGTGTGCCCGCGGCCGCGAACGAGGCGATCGAGGAACTGCCGGTCGAGGGCTGCACGGTCTCCCAGGGCGCCGTGTACCGGGGTGCCCTGCACCCCGGTGACGGCCACCCCGGCGTCCGGGGCTGACCGCGCCCCGAAGCCCGGTACTGACCGCGCCGCGATGCCCGGCACTGACCGCGCGGCCCACTCGGGTTGAGCTGCCCCGGTGGCCGATCCCGACCGTGTCCCGGCGTTCGGGACTGACCGCGCGCTGGGGCTCAGGGCTGTCGCCCCGGCGTCCGGGGCAGACCGCGCGCTGCTCCGTACGTCCGAACGACGCCCGGCATGCCGTCCTGAAAACCGTTCACATCGGTCACCCGGGTCCGATCGGCCACACCGGTGAAATTCCGTCCGGTGCCGTCGACGCTGTCGATGACCTTTTCGGCCCACCTTCTGACGCCCTTTGAGGCATGCCATCCGCCCCCCCTGTGTCCGCCGGCACCCTCGTCGAATCCGAACCGGCGGTGGCCGGGCGGCGACCCCCCGCTTGTCCTGCGCGGAATTTCCGCAAGTTGCCGGTCTACGCGCGCTGCACTACGCGCGTCACCCCGCACCCGCTCTGACCAGCGTGAAATGACGGATTGTCGGCGGCAGTTCATCTCTGAGCTATCAGACGTCCCGTCAATATCCTTGGCATGACCGCTTCCGGGTTTGGCTACTGCCTGGTATCACTTCTGTGACCCACGCCACGCCACCCCACTGGAGCCGTGATGATCCGCTCTGCCCGTGCCCTGTCGATCGCCGCCGTTGCGGCAGGCCTCACCATGACGACGCTCTTCGCCGCGTCGTCCGCGAACGCGGCCGGCGTCAACTACGTCGCCCTCGGCGACTCGTACTCCTCCGGTGTCGGTGCCGGCAGCTACCTGAGCGACAGCGGCAGCTGCAAGCGCAGCACCAACGCGTACGCGTACCTCTGGAAGAACGCGCACGCGCCGTCCTCCTTCAAGTTCGTCGCCTGTTCGGGCGCCAAGACCGGCGACGTCCTGAACAGCCAGATCTCCGCCGTGGACGCCAGCACCACGCTGGTCAGCATCTCGATCGGCGGCAACGACGCCGGCTTCGCCGACACCATGCAGACCTGTGTCCTGGGCACGGACACCGACTGCGTCAACGCCGTCAACACGGCCAAGAACTACGCCACCGGCACCCTGCCCGGCCAGCTGGACAAGGTGTACTCGGCGATCAAGTCCAAGGCCCCCAACGCCCACGTCGTGGTGATGGGCTACCCGCACATCTACAAGGTCGGCGGCAGCTGCATCTTCGGTATCGGCGACACCAAGCGTGCCGCCATCAACGGCGCCGCGGACGCCCTGGACGGCGTCATCGCCAAGCGTGCCGCCAACGCCGGCTTCGCCTTCGGAGACGTCCGCAACATCTTCAACGAGCACGAGATCTGCGGCTCGCTGACCACCTGGCTGAACAGCACCACCCTGCCGGTCGACGAGAGCTACCACCCGAAGGCGGCCGGCCACTCCGGCGGCTACCTCCCGGTGTTCTCGGCGTCCTGACGGTCAGCCGCAACGGCCGCCGTCCCTTCCCCCGCCGTGCGTGCGGGGGAAGGGACGGCGGCGGTGCGGTCTCAGCCGCCGCTCGGCGCGGGCCCGGTCGGCGGGAAGGGGATGCCCGCGAGGACCGGCAGCAGTTCGGCCTCCTCGAAGTCGAGGTGCGCCTCCAGCTCGGCGGACATCCGGTCCAACTCCGCCCGGAGCCGTTCCGGTTCGGTGACCGCGACGCCAGCCAGCAGCGCCACCAGCTCCTCCTTGATCCGGCCGATGGCCAGGTGCTGCTCACCGAGCCGGGCCAGGACGCCGGCCAGTTCCGGATGACTGCGGGCGAGGGCGGGGAAGATCGCGGTGTCCTCGCCGGTGTGGTGGTGCGTCAGCCCGTCACAGAAGGCCAGACAGTGCCGGCGCAGCTGGAGCCCGAGCGCGGCCGGCCGGCCCGGGACGTGGGCGTGCGCCTCCTCCCGTACGTGGCGCAGCTGCGCGCGCAGCCAGGTGTGCACCTCCAGCAGCTTGTCGGCGAGGCTGCGCACCACCGGGGCCGGGCCCTCGGAGACCGGGGCGCCGGAGGTCAGGCCGCCGGAGGTCGGTTCGGGCGGTTCGGGCCGTTCGAGGACCACGACCGGCAACTCCCGTTCGGTCTGCGCCTGGTAGTCGCCGTAGCCCGGGGCCTTCCGGACGACGGCGGTGAACAGCCGCTCCCGGCGGGTGCCTTCGGCGGGGACGGCGACCGAGTCGAAGGCCTCGGTGCCGAGTTCGACCCGGACCACGGGGTGGGCCAGCAGGTTGCGGTACCACTGGGGGTGTTCCGGCGCCCCGGCGGCCGAGGCGACGACCAGGAGCAGGCCCTCCGCCCGGACGTACCCGAGCGGCACGGTGTGCGGCCGCCCGGAGCGGGCCCCGGTGGTGGTGAGCAACAGCAGGTCGCCGCCCTCGAACGGGCCGCCGACCCGTCCGTCGTTGGCGCGGAACTCTTCGATGACGTTCAGATTGAAGGACATGGGCATGCGTGGGTGATGGATCTCCGGAGAGGAAAGGGGTGTCGCGGCCACACGTGATGCGGGTGCGGGTGATGCCACGGGGGTGCGCGACCGGCGACGTTCGCCGTGGACGCACCCTGCGGAGGTACCCCGTGGAGGTGCCTCACGTACGCGGGCACCGCGGTGACCGCCTGGCGTCAGATCAGGGCAGCGGAGAGAGTGCTCATCGCGCTTCGTCCCTTCGGAAGGGTGCTCGCTCGGCTGTCGGCCGGCCCACTACTCTGTGGCCGACGCCGCGCTGCACGCCCCCATTAGAGCCAGGCCGTGGACGGGCTGTCAACGAGCGTGATCACCACCCGAGGGGAGCCGGAGCCGCCGTGGAACGCGTGGTGGACCTCGACGACGCCGCCGCGCGGATCACCGCCCGGTCCCCGCGCTGGTGCGCGGCCGGGCTGACGGTGGGCCCGCTCACCTGGCGCGACGGCCTCGCCCCCTGGCCCCAGCCGCTGGAGACGGATCGCACCCGGGTCGGCGATCCGGACTCCGTCGGCCTGCGGCTGTCCGACCCACTGACCGGTGGCGAACTGCACGTGGTGCTCTTCCGCGGAGGCTGGGCGGACGTGGACTACCTGGCCGCCGGCTGGGAGGAGATGGCCGCCACGGCGGAGGAGCACGAGGTGGGCGGCGCGATCCCGGCCCAGGGCATCACCTCCGCCGCCGACTTCGAGGCGCGCCTGATCGGCTGGATGGGAGACGTCTTCGGCGGTTGAGCGGTTGAGCGGTTGAGCGGCTGAGCGGCTGAGCGGCGGAGGGGTCGACCGGTGCGCCCCGGGAAGCCCCGGCGGGGCTCGCTCCCGGGTGACCCCGCCCTCCCGCGCCGGAACGGCGCCGCGCCGCCGCTCCTCCCGGAGACGGCGGCGCGGCGGGTCCGGAGGACCGTCCGTCAGCGCAGGTAGTCGACCAGGCCGGCCGGCTTGAGCCCGGCGGCGTCGGCCGCCGCCAGGGCGCGCTGGAGGTCGGAGGCGAGGGTGTCCGTCCAGTGCATCAGCACGACGTCGCCCGGCTGCAACAGGCCCGGGTGCCAGATGTTGCCGGCGCCCCAGCTGAAGTCGGCGTCGGCGGTGAGCACGGTGCGGATGCCGCAGTTGGCGGCGGCTTGCAGGGTGTCGGCGTTCCAGGTGAAGTACGGCGGACGGAAGAACGTCGGCGCGGTGCCGAAGAGGCGGGTCAGGGAGTCCCTGGCGTCGCAGATCTCGACCTGCTGCCGCTCCAACGGGAGTTGGCTGAGGTCGGCGTGGGAGACGCTGTGGTTCTGGACCGAGGAGCCGGGCACGGCGGTGACCCGCTTGAAGAAGGCCGGGTCGGTGGCGGCCGGCATCGGCAGCGGGAAGGCGGTGATCGGCAGTCGGTGGTCGGCGATGAACTGCTCCGCCTCGGGGGTGCGCTGCCAGCCGTCGTCCACGGTGAGGAAGACGACCTTGTCGGTGGTCGGGACGGAGCCCGCCGCCACCGCGGGGGCGGGCGCGGGGCCGTCCACCCGGACGTCGTCCACCGAGAACGGGCCCTGCTGGTACCAGCCGTGCACGTACAGCCGGATGCTGCGCGCGTTCGGTCCCGTGGTGAACCGGGTGGTCAGCCGCTGCCAGCCGCCGCGGGTGGTTTCCGTCCAGGCCGGGGCGACGTCCTTGCCGGTGCCGGTGGCGCCCAGGTAGACGAAGTTGCCGCGCACCCAGGCGGAGGCCGTGTAGGTGGTGCCGGGCTGGACGGCCACGGTCTGCGCGCACTCGCCGGTGGATTCGGCGTTCGCCGGGGTGACGGTGAGCGCGGAGCCGCCGGCGTGCGGGGCGGTGGTGGTGACGGTCGCCTCGGCCGGGCCGCCGGTGCAGCTCCAGCCGGGGATGCTGCCCCAGTCGGCGAGTTCGGGGGAGGGCAGCTCGAAACCGGGGTTGGTCGCGAGGTTGACCGTCGGGGCGCTCCCGGCGCCCGCGCCGCCGGCCGGGGGAGCGTCGGCGGAGGCCGCCGGTGCGGCGAGGCCGCCGAGCAGCGCGGCCGCGGTGGCCAGTGCGGACAGGCCTCTGGAGAGGCGGGTGGGCAGGCCCGTGGGCAGGCCGAGGGGAAGGCGCGTGGACATCGACACGTGAGGACTCCAGCAGGTGGGGGTACGCCCGTGGGGAGGGCGTGAGTGGAATCGGTGCGCGGAACTCTGGATCGTCGCAACAATGGACTAGACCAATGGGGCCGTCAAGGGAACGGTGGATGAACCCCGTGGTCATCGAAGCCGCGACACAAGGGACAAGACGGTACGTCAGGGACCGGTCGGGCAGGCCGGGTTCAGAGCGGGTTCGGGCCAGGCGCAGGACAGGGCCGGACCGAGGGCGGGCCCGGGTCGGGGCAGGTGCGGACCCGGTTCAGGGCAGGTACAGCTCCTCGATGTCCGCCGCGTAGTACTCCGCGATCGCCGCCCGCCGCAGCTTGAGGGAGGGGGTCAGCAGCCCCTGCTCCTGGCTGAACTCCCGCGGCAGCAGCCGGAAGGCGCGGATCGACTCGGCCCGCGACACCGCGGTGTTCGCCGCCGCCACCGCGCGCTGGACCTCCACGTGCAGCTCCTCGTCTGCGAGTACCGTCCACGGATCGGCCTGCTCCCGCCCGTGGGTCTTCAACCAGTGCGCCAGTGCCGCCGGGTCGAGCGTGATCAGCGCGGCCACGTACGGACGGTCGTCGCCCACCACCAGGCACTGGGAGACCAGCACGTTCGCCTCGACCCGCTCCTCCAGGGCCGTCGGCGCCAGGTTCTTGCCGCTGCTGGTGACGATCAGGTCCTTCTTGCGGCCGGTGATGGTCAGGTAGCCGTCGTCGTCCAGCCGGCCCAGGTCGCCGGTCGCGAACCAGCCGTCGACCAGGGACTCGGCCGTGCACCGCGGATGGTTGAGGTAGCCGCCGAAGACCGAGCCGCCGCTCACCCACACCTCGCCGTCGTCGGCGATCGCCACCGAGGCGCCCGGTACCGGCTGTCCGACCGTGCCGAGCTTCTGCCGTCCGGCCGGGTTGGCGGTGATCGCGGCGGTGGTCTCGGTCAGCCCGTAGCCCTCGTACAGCCGGAGGCCGGCGCCGGTGAAGAACAGGCCCAGTTCGCGCCGCAGCGTGGAGCCGCCGCACATCACGCTGCGTACCCGGCCGCCGAGCACCGCCCGCAGCTTCGGGTAGACGGTCCGCTCGTACGCGAGGTGGCGCAGCCGCAGGGCCGCGCCGGGGCCGGGGCCGCGCCCGAAGGCCTTCTGCTCCCGCGCGGCGGCCCACTCGACGGCCACCTGGCGGGCCTGCTCGAAGAGTTCGCCGCGGCCGGCGTCGTCGGCGGCCCGCCGGGCCTGCTGGAAGATCTTCTCGAAGACGTACGGGACGGCGTGCAGGAAGCTCGGACGGAAGGACGCGAGCGCGGGCAGCAGCGCGTCCGTGGAGACCTCGGGGATGTGCCCGATCCGGAAGCCGCCGCGGATCGCCGCGATCTGCACGGCCCGCCCGTAGACGTGGGCGAGCGGCAGGAACAGCAGGGTGGCGGGCTGGTCGCCGCCGGTGTCGCGCAGGACGTCCCCCCAGCCGGCGAGCAGGGCGTCGGCTTCGGCGGCCAGGTTGGCGTGGGTGATCAGGCAGCCCTTGGGCCGGCCGGTGGTGCCCGAGGTGTAGACGACGGTGGCGATGTTCTGGGCGGCGACGCCGAGGCGCTGGCGGTGCACCAGGGCGTCGGGCACGCCGCGGCCGTCCTCGGTGATCGCGGCGACGCAGTCGCGGTCCAGTTGCCAGATGCCGGCGAGATCGGGCAGCGCGTCGCAGACCGCGCCGACCGTCATCGCGGCGTCCTCGTCCTCGACCAGGCAGGCCACCGCCTGGGTCTCGGCGAGGATCCAGCGCACCTGCTCGGCGGCGGCGGTCGGGTAGACCGGGACGGTGATCGCGCCGATCGACCAGAGTGCGTAGTCGAACAGCGTCCACTCGTAGCGGGTGCGGGACATCAGGGCGACCCGGTCGCCGTAGCGGACACCGTGAGTGAGCAGTCCCTTGGCCAGGGCGAGCACCTGGTTCCTGAACTCCCTGGCGGTGACGTCCTGCCACCGGCCGTCCTCGGCCCGCCAGGACAGCTGGACCAGTTCGGGGGCGCGTTCGGCGGTGTCGTACAGGGAGTCGGCGAGTCCTCCGGCGGCCTCGGGCACGGCCGGGGCATGGGTGGTGAACTCGCGCACGGTCCTCCCCAGTTCGACGCCGGTAGTACGAGGTGGGCCGAAACTATCGGATCGCTCCGTCACTGCCCAGGGGTTGTGGCGGTGACACGACGAGATCGGCACGGGTCCTGGTCGGCGGTGCCGTGGCCGGGGAGGCGTGGGGGCGATGGGGAGGGGGAGCCGCGGTGGCGGACGCGGCCTCCCGACGGTCGGGCATTCCAGTCATCTGGGGATGATTCGGGCGCGAAGCGGAGGTGGGGGCGACCGGTTCCCCGTGTGTGCGGGGTGAGACCGCGAAGTGGACCGGTTCGCCCCTCGAACGAGTGGTCAGGGCGTAGTAGAGTCTCGCAGACCTGTGGCCGGGAGCCCCTCCATCGACCCTTCCCCCATCACTCTCCGTGTTGCTCCCGCGCCGCCGCCCCGAACCGCAACGTCCCGCCCCGTACCTCCCCGCCACCCGCTCCCGACGCCGCCCGTTCACCACTCCCACCGCTTCCACCGCTCCCCGTCCGCGCCTGGCACTTCCCGACCGAGGACTCCATGCGTCTGCGCAGCAGCTCGATCCGCGCGAAGATCATCGCGCTGCTCCTGGTGCCCATCGTCGCCCTCACCGCCCTGTGGGTGTACGCGACGATCGCCACCACCGGGGACGTCTGGAACCAGCTCGGGATCAGCCGTACGTACAAGGAGTTCGCGGGCCCGGTCGACCAGTACACCACCGACCTGCAGAACGAGCGCCGTGCCGCCGTCCAGCGGCTGGCCGACCCGCGCTCGCCGGTCCACCGGGACGCCTACGAGCGCGCCAAGGCCGCCACCGACCACAGCCTGGACGTGCTGCGGCAGAAGAAGGACACCTCCGGCGGCAAGCTCTCCGCCTCCCAGCGCGGCCGCTTCGTGCAGATCATCGCCGCCGCCGACCAGATCGGCCCGCTGCGCGCCCAGGTCGGCCGCTCCGCGCTGAACTGGGAGTTCGCGCTGGACCAGTACAGCGACCTGGTCAAGCCGGTGTTCGGCTTCCGGTCCGCCTATGTCGCCCGGCAGAGCGGCCAACTCCCGCGCCAGGGAACGATCCTGATCGAGCTGGTGCGCGCCCGCGAGTACCTGGCCCAGGAGGACGCGGCGATGGAGGGCCTGCGCACCGGCGCCGCCAAGCCCACCGCCGAGCAGTACCAGGTCGCACTGGACGCCCTGCACAACCAGCAGGCGCTGTTCACCGTCTACATCGCCGAACTCGAACCCGACGACCAGTCCGACTACGTCGCCCTGCGCGGCGGCGAGGCCTGGGGCGCGCTGGCCCGCGCCGAGGCGGACTTCGTCGGCGCCGGCGGCCCCGACCGGGTGGTCCAGGCGCTCAACAGCGACTCCTGGCGGGAGACCGCCGACCGGGCGCTCGGCGACCTCGCCTCGATCAACAGCCGGATCGCCGCAGGGCTGGACGAGCGGGCGCGGTCCGGCGCGATCGGGCTGCTGTGGCGCGGCGGCATCGCCGGTGCGGTCGGCCTGGTCGCCGTCGTGCTGTCGGTGATGATCTCGTTCCGGATCGGCCGCGGCCTGGCCCGCCAGCTGATCGGCCTGCGCAACGCGGCCGACGAGCTGGCCGGCACCCGGCTGCCGTCCGTGATGCTCCGGCTGCGCCGCGGCGAGCCGGTGGACGTGGCCGCCGAGGCGCCCGAGCTGCACTTCGGGGACACCGAGATCGGCCAGGTCGGCCAGGCCTTCAACGCGGTGCAGCGGGCCGCCGTCGAGGCCGCCGTCGAGCAGGCCGAACTGCGCCGCGGGGTCTCGGCGGTCTTCGTCAACTTGGCCCGGCGCAGCCAGGTGCTGCTGCACCGCCAGCTCACCCTGCTCGACACCATGGAACGCCGCACCGAGGACCCGGCGGAGCTGGAGGACCTCTTCAAGGTCGACCACCTCACCACCCGCATGCGCCGGCACGCCGAGGGCCTGATCATCCTGGCCGGCGGGTCGCCCGGGCGGGCCTGGCGCAAGCCGGTCCGGATGGTGGACGTGGTCCGGGCGGCGGTCGGCGAGGTCGAGGACTACGCCCGGGTGATCGTCCGGCCGTTCCCCGGCACCGGGCTGCTCGGCAGCGCCGTCGCGGACGTCACCCACCTGGTCGCCGAACTCGTCGAGAACGCCGCGGTGTACTCCCCGCCGACCACCCAGGTCACCGTCCAGGGCGAGGTGGTGGCACACGGCTTCGCGCTGGAGATCGACGACCGCGGCCTCGGGCTGAGCGAGCAGCTGCTCGCCGAGATCAACGAACGCCTCGCCGTGGAGCAGGAGTTCGACCTCGCCGACACCGACCGGCTGGGCCTGTTCGTGGTCAGCCGGCTGGCCCGGCGGCACGGCATCCGGGTGCACCTGCGGCCGTCCCCGTACGGCGGGACGACGGCCGTGGTGCTGATCCCGCGCGAGCTGCTCGCCGAGGCGCCGGACGGGCGGCCGGACCCGGGCGCCGCCGGACAGCGGTCGGCGGCGGACGGCCGTGGTGCTGATCCCGCGCGAGCTGCTCGCCGAGGCGCCGGACGGGCGGCCGGACCCGGGCGCCGCCGGACAGCGGTCGGCGGCGGGCGGTCGGCGGGGGCAGCGGG
>NZ_MSJQ01000189.1 GCF_014596515.1 Streptomyces sp. CBMA156 | reverse complement strand
GGCCGGCCGCGCGCAGGGCGGGCAGGGCGGCGCGGCCGCGGGCGCCGATCGCGAGCACGAGTTCGCCGGGGGCGGCGGTCGGTGGGTCCTCCGGGTCGAGGATGGCGACGTCGCGCACCGGGACGTCCAGTCCCTGCGGGGCGGCCTGTAGTTCGACCAGCGGTTCGCCGAGGGACATCAGGAGTTGACGGAGCGGCAGGCCGGGGGTGGTCACTCCGGTCCTCCTTCATCCGCCCGGACAACGGTATGTGGTTGATTTTAGCCGGGCGGACAGAGTTCGGGATCGTCGATACCGAATAGTTGACCCTGACTATCCGAGAATGAATAGTCGGTACTGACCAATCGATGAGGAACATCTCCATGGCGAAGCGACGCAAGGTGTCGAACCCGCTGGCCCTCGCGGTCCTGGCCGAGCTCACGATCGAGCCGATGCACCCGTACGAGATGGGGCGCCGGCTCAAGGAGCAGGGCAAGGACCGGAACATCAAGTACAACCGCAGCTCGCTCTACATGGTCGTGGAGCAGCTGCGGAAGGCCGGGTTCGTCGCCGAGCAGGAGACCGTCCGCGACACCCAGCGCCCGGAGCGCACCGTCTATGCCCTCACCGAGGAGGGCACGGCGGAGCTCGGCGACTGGATGCGCGAGCTGGTCGCCGAACCACAGCACGAGTACCCGGCGTTCGGGGTGGCCCTGTGCCTGCTGGCGGCACTGCCGATCGAGGAGTCGGCGCAACTGCTGGCCCGACGGCTGGAGGCGCTGGACGCGAGGATCCACGCCTCGCGGGCCATGCTGCACGAGGTCGGCGGGATGGACGTCCACCCGATGTTCGTCGTCGAGGAGGACTACGCCCTCGCGCTGCTGGAAGCCGAGCGACGCTACACCGAGCACCTCATCGGACAGCTCAGGGAGCCGGAGTTCACCCGGACCCTGCAGGAATTCCTGAGGAGGATGGAATGAGCACCGCCCGCACCATCCGGACCGCACCCACCACGCGCACCACCGGGAAGGCCCTGGTCATCGGCGGCGGCATCGCCGGGCCGGTGGCCGCGCTGGCACTGCACGGGGCCGGCATCGAGGCGGAGGTCTTCGAGGCCTACCCGACCGCGGCCGGCGGCATCGGCGGAACTTTTATGACTGCGCCCAACGGTCTCGCGGCTCTCGCGGCCGTCGGCCTCGAAGCGGAGGTCGCCGCGATCGGCCAGCGCATCGACCGGATGGTCATCGAGGACGCCGGGAACGGTGTCCTCGGCGAGTTCCCCGAGGTGTCCGGCCGGGTGATGCGGCGCGCCGAGCTGTACGCCGTCCTCCAGCGGCGGCTGCGGCGGGAGGGCATCCCGGTCCGGTACGCCAAGCGGCTGACCGGCGTCGAGGAACGCACGACCGGCATCACCGCCCGGTTCGCCGACGGAACCACCGCGGACGGGGACCTGGTGATCGGCGCGGACGGGACCCGCTCCGCGGTCCGTGGGCTGATCGACCCGGCCGCGCCCGGCCCCCGGTACACCGGCCTGATCGGGATCGGTGGACACAGCGCGCACCGGCTGGACGGCCCCCGCGCGGCCGGGGAGTCCATCCACTTCGCCCAGGGGCCCCGGGCGTTCTTCGGATATTGGGCGCTGCGGGACGGCACCGGGACCGCCTGGTTCAGCAACATCCCGCGTCCCGGGCAGCCGACCCCGGAGCAGGTCAGGGCGGTGTCGCGCGAGGACTGGCTGGCGCTGGTCCGCGAGCGGCACGCCGAGGACCTGCCCGCCCGGGAGGTCCTGGCGGCGGCGGACGAGGCGAGCGTCGAGGTCTTCCCCCGGCTGGAGATCATGCCCTCCGTTCCGCACTGGTACCGCGACCGGATGGTGCTGGTCGGCGACTCGGTGCACGCCCCGTCCAACAGCTCGGGCCAGGGGGTCTCGCTGGCCGCCGAGAGCGCCGTCGAACTTGCCCGCTGCCTGGCCGGGCAGCCCGACCTGGCGAGCGCCCTGGCGGCCTACGAGGGAGCCCGGCGGCCGGTGGTGGAGGAGGTCGCGGCCAGAGCAGCGGTGGTGAACGGCCGGAAGGCGAGCGCCGGAGTGTGAGCCGGTGTCCCGCGCCGGGGGCGTGGGCCGGTGGTGCGAGGTGGTGTGAACGGTGGGGCGATCGGGGACGGTTCGTGACCGCGGCGTGACCCCCTTCGTCGGGCCGGACAATGCCGTACGGGGGAATTTAGCCGCCCGGCCAATCATGTGGCCCGGTAGCCAGGAATAGCGTTCGTGCTGTGGCCGGCGCGCAACCCGCGCCGGCAATCCCCCCGCACTGAACGAAGGAGAGCGTGCGCTCTATGGACGCTGTGACCCAGGTCCCCGCGCCGGTGAACGAGCCGGTCCACAGCTACGCCCCCGGGAGCCCGGAACGGGCTCGTCTGGAGGCCAAGCTGAAGGAGCTGGGCGGCCAGGAGCCGGTCCAGCTGACCATGACGATCAACGGTGAGCGCCGGATGGGCGGCGGCACCGAGATCCACGTCGTCCAGCCGCACAACCACGCGGCTCGGCTCGGCACCCTGCGCAACGCCACCCAGGCCGACGCGCAGGACGCCATCGACACTGCCCTGGCCGCGGCCCCGGCCTGGCAGGCGCTCTCCTTCGACTCCCGCGCCGCGATCTTCCTCCGGGCCGCCGACCTGCTGGCCGGCCCCTGGCGCGAGACCCTGGCCGCCGCCACCATGCTCGGCCAGTCCAAGACCGCCCAGCAGGCCGAGATCGACACTCCCTGCGAGCTGGTCGACTTCCTGCGCTTCAACGTGCACTTCGCCCGCCAGATCATGGCCGAGCAGCCGATCTCCTCGGAAGGCGTGTGGAACCGCAGCGACCACCGCCCGCTGGAGGGCTTCGTCTACGCGATCACCCCGTTCAACTTCACCGCGATCGCCGGCAACCTGCCGACCGCGCCCGCGCTGATGGGCAACGTGGTGCTGTGGAAGCCGTCCCCGACCCAGCAGTTCTCCGCGCACCTGCTGATGCAGCTGCTGGAGGCGGCCGGCCTGCCCAAGGGCGTCATCAACATGGTGACCGGCGACGGCCTGGCCGTCTCCGAGGTCGCGCTCAAGCACCCCGCGCTGGCCGGCATCCACTTCACCGGCTCCACCGCCACCTTCCAGCACCTGTGGCGCGAGGTCGGCACCAACATCTCCGGCTACCGCACCTACCCGCGGATCGTCGGCGAGACCGGCGGCAAGGACTTCCTGGTCGCCCACCCGTCCGCCGACCCGAAGGTCCTGAAGACCGCGATGACCCGCGGCGCCTTCGAGTTCCAGGGCCAGAAGTGCTCGGCGCTGTCGCGGGCCTACGTCCCGGCGTCGATCTGGGCCGGCCTCAAGGACGAGTTCGCCGCCGAGGTCGACGGCCTCACCATGGGCGACGTCAGCGACCTGTCCAACTTCATGTCGGCCGTCATCGACGAGCGCTCCTTCGCCAAGAACAAGGCCGCCATCGACCGCGCCCAGGCCGACCCGCAGGTCGAGGTCCTCGCCGGTGGCACCTACGACGACTCGGTGGGCTACTTCGTCCGCCCGACCGTCCTGGTCTGCCAGGACCCGTCCAGCGAGTACTTCAAGGACGAGTACTTCGGCCCGGTCCTGGCCGTGTACGTCTACGAGGACGAGAAGTACGAGGAGATGCTGACCCAGATGGAGTCGGCGTCCGCCTACGGCCTGACCGGTGCGATCATTTCCCAGGACCGCGCCGCGGCCCAGGACGCGATGCACAAGCTGCGCTTCGCCGCCGGCAACTTCTACATCAACGACAAGCCGACCGGCGCCGTCGTCGGCCAGCAGCCCTTCGGTGGCGGCCGGGCCTCGGGCACCAACGACAAGGCGGGCGCCAAGCAGAACCTGGCGCGCTGGACCTCCACCCGCTCGGTCAAGGAGACCTTCGTCCCGCCGACGGACTACCGCTACCCGCACATGGGCTGACCAGCCCCTCCGACCAGCCGGCTCGTCCAGTAGCCACCGGTCACCCGCGACGCCCGGTCCCGCAGCCGGGCGTCGCCCCGCCGGGGCGGCGGTCCGCCCACCCGTCGCGCGCCGCCACCCTTCCCGGGACGCGCCGCGCGCGGCACCCGGATACCGCCGCCCCGGCCCTTCTGCCACCCTTGGAAACACCAGCACCAGGAGTCACGATGCTCCGTTCCGCCCTTCTCGCGGCCTCCCGGTCCCCGCAGGTCCGCACCGTGGTCGAGAAGTTCCCGCCGACCCACGCGATAGTCGAGCGCTTCGTCGCCGGCGACGTCCTCGACGACGCGGTGACCGCCACCGACGACCTGATCGCCACCGGTCGCAAGGTCACCCTGGACCACCTCGGCGAGGACACCCAGGACGCCGCCCAGGCCGCCGGCACCGCCGAGGCCTACGAGCACCTGCTCAAGGCCCTCAAGGAGACCGGCCTCGCGGCCGGCGCCGAGGTGTCGGTCAAGCTGTCGGCCGTCGGCCAGTTCCTCCCGGTGGACGGCGAGAAGATCGCGCTGGAGAACGCCCGCCGCATCTGCGAGGCCGCCGCCGACGCGGGCACCACGGTGACCCTCGACATGGAGGACCACACCACCACCGACTCCACCCTCGCCATCGCGCGCGAGCTGCGGGCGGACTTCCCCTGGCTGGGCGTCGTCCTCCAGGCCTACCTGCGCCGCACCGAGGCCGACTGCCGCGAGTTCTCCGGCCCCGGCTCCCGGGTGCGCCTGTGCAAGGGCGCCTACAAGGAGCCCGAGTCGGTCGCCTTCCAGGGCAAGCACGAGGTGGACCTCGCGTACGTCCGCGCCCTGAAGGTCCTGATGGCGGGCGAGGGCTACCCGATGATCGCCTCGCACGACCCCAACATGATCAAGATCGCCGGCCAGCTGGCCCAGTGGAACGGCCGCAAGCGGGACTCCTTCGAGTACCAGATGCTGTTCGGCATCCGCCCCGAGGAGCAGCTGCGCCTCGCCGGCGAGGGCAACACGATGCGCGTGTACCTCCCGTACGGCCAGGAGTGGTACGGCTACTTCATGCGCCGCCTCGCCGAGCGCCCGGCCAACCTGACCTTCTTCCTGCGCGCCATGGCCACCCGCGGCTGACCCGGCGCCCACGAACTGCGGCCCGCACCCCTGACGGGGGGTGCGGGCCGTCGGCGTCAGCGGGAACGGCCGTCAGAGGAACGGTTTGGTGTCGAGCTCGAAGCCGAAGGGCGCCGGGAGCGCGAGCGGTTCGCCGAAGGCGGCCAGGTGGACCTCGGTGTACTCCTCCCGGTGGGGCTTGCCGAAGAGACCGACCTGGTACTTCTCGCGGTCGACGAGGAGGTGGAGCGGGATGCCGGCGCGGGCGTAGCAGTGGCGCTTGGCGATCCGGTCCTGGTCGGGCTTGGCGGATGTCACACCTGCTTGAGCAGGTGGTTGATGTGGTCCTCGTGATCGCCGTCCGGGGGTGGTGCCACGATGATCTCTCCCTCGATGAGCTCGGCTCGGAAGCCTTCGGGGGAGTGCAGGCTCAGGAAGCTCTCCAGCAGGATGCCGGTCTGCGTCGGGGAGCCCGTGATCGGTTGCTCATGCGCCACAGCACTCATGATGCCCCTCCTTCAGATGGCCGTCACGCTGACCGCCGCTCGGCCGGGCTATGCCGTATGCGGCGGAGTTCCACTCGATGGTGTGAGTTTGAGGCCTGCCATAGGATTCCGTGCTGGTGAACTGGCTTTTCGACGGGAGGAGTCGGGATGCTGAAGGCTTTCGCGGAGCTGTCCACGCCGCTGGTGGCGGACGCCTGTGTGCGGCTCGGGGTGGGGCTGCGGGTGGCGCCGGTGGGTGTCGCGTCGGTGGTGGCCGGGGCCAGGGTGGCGGGGCGGGTGCTGCCGGTGCGTCACTACGGGAGCGTGGACGTGTTCCTGGAGGCGTACGGGACGGCCGCGGCCGGGGACGTGCTGGTGGTCGACAACGGCGGGCGGACCGACGAGGCCTGCATCGGGGACCTCGCGGTGCTGGAGGCGCGGGCCGCCGGGGTGGCCGGGATCGTGGTGTGGGGGCTGCACCGGGACACCCCCGAGCTGCTGGAGATCGGGCTGCCGGTGTTCAGCTACGGCGCGCTGCCGCTCGGCCCGGTGCGGCTGGACGACCGGGAGCCGGCGGCGCTGCTGACGGCGAAGTTCGGGCCGCACCCGGTGAGCGCCGGGGACGTGGTGTTCGCCGACCCGGACGGGGTGCTGTTCGTCCCCGCCGACCGGGTCGCGGAGGTGCTGGAGACGGCCGGCGCGATCGCCGGGACCGAACGCGCGCAGGCCGGGCGGATCGCCGCCGGGGACACGCTGCGCCGGCAGACCGCCTTCGACGAGTACCTGGAGCGCCGCGCCGCCGACCCGGCGTACAGCTTCCGGCAGCACCTGCGGCGGGTCGGCGGGGCGATCGAGGAGTAGGCCGGCCGGTCGGAGCCGGCGGTACATGACGTGCAGGCCGACGTAGCCGTCCACCGGGTGGAGGAAGGTCTCGCCGGCGGGTACGGGGGCTGCCCTGGTCTCAGCCGCCGAGGACGGCGTCCTCGACCAGGGCGGCGGTGTGCGCCTGGCCGGTGGCGTTGGGGTGCACCACCGCGTACCTGAGGGGGAGGACGCTGGTCAGCACGCCGTCCAGCCAGTGGTCGGCGTCGCAGACGCTGTGGCCCGCGCTGGCGGGGTAGAGGTCCACGAAGGAGTCGCCGTGGGCGGCGGTGACCTGGGCGATGAGCGCGTCGAGCGGCTCCAGGAGCGCGGTGCGGGTCCAGGCCAGGTCGCCGGTGGTGAAGGTGCCGAACTGGAGGGGGTTGCCGTACCGGCAGAGGGCGGCGTTCTCGGGGACGAGGTGCGGATAGCCGACGGTGAGGACCCTGGCGGACGGGGCCTTGGCGTGCAGTGAGTCGAGCATCCGGCCGTAGTCGGCGCGCAACCGGTCGAACCGGCCGGGCAGTTCGGCGTCGAACTTGTCCTTGCAGGGCGTGCCCTGGCCGAGGTGGACGGCGCCGAGTTCGATGCAGCTCTTGAGGATCTCGGCGAAGCCGAGGTCGTTGCCGCCGATCCCGACGGTGATCAGGTCGGTGGCCGGGTCGACGGCGTCGATCTGCCGCGGGACGGCCGGGTAGGGGGCGTTCGGGTCGGTGCCGAGCGGCGGGAGCGGGCGGCCGAGCGGGGACTGGGTGCTCACGTCGACGTTGCCGGTGGTGGCGCCGCTGCAACTGACGTTGCGCAGGCCGACCAGGGAGCCCAGGTCGCGGCGGATGATCTCGGGGTAGGACTCGACGGTCCTGGCGCAGCCGTCGCGCGGTGCGGTCTCGTCGCCGGTGGCCTCGATGACCCCGGCGGTGTAGGAGTCGCCGAGGGCCGTCCAGTGGAGCGAGCCGGCGCGGACGCCGGGGCCGGCGGCGGCCTGGGCGGTGGTCGGGGTGATCAGCCCGGCGGCGAGCACCGCCGCGGTGCCGGTGACGGCGAGGCGGGACAGGAAGCGTGGCACGGATCTCCTCCTCGGGTGCGGGGAGGAGCGCGATTCACCCCCCTGAGAGTCAATCGAGCTGCCACGAGGACGACTTGATGCCTCAAAGGGGTGAATCGACGGGCGCGGCCATGACGCCGCGGGGTTACAGCATCGACGCGGCCGGCTCGATCATCGCCCGGGCGGTCTTGCCGTCGACGTACTCGCCGAGCGCCGTCATCTCCCACTCGCCGCCGGGGCGGCGGACCAGCTTGCACATCACCACGCCGGTGTGCGGCTCGGAGTTGGTGAGGTCGAAGCGGACCAGTTCCTCCTCCGTCCGGGCGTCCAGCAGACGGCAGTAGGCGTCGCGCACGTCGGTGAACTTCTGGCCGGAGAAGGAGTTCACGACGAAGACCAGCCCGTGGACATCGGCCGGCAGGCCCTCCAGGTGGACGGTGATCACCTCGTCGTCGCCGCCCTCGCCGCCGACCAGGTTGTCGCCGGAGTGGGAGATCGCGCCGTTGAAGATGTTCAGCTTCATGAACCAGGCCGTCTCCAGCCGCTTGTGCCGGGCGTCGAAGGCGAGGCACGAGGCGTCCAGGTCGACGGAGCGGCCGCGGGCGGCGGACTTCCAGCCGAGGGCCATCCGGATCGAGGAGAGGAACGGGCGGCCGTTCTTGACCAGGGAGACCGAGCTGCCCTTGACCAGGCTGACCCGGCCCTTGTCCAGGGTGATCTTGGCGGGCGCGGCCGGGGCCGGGGGCACGGTGGGCGCCGGGGGAACCGCGGGCGGGGCCGGGACGGCGGTCTGACCGGTGGCGAGGGCGATCCGCGGGTCGACGGGGGAGGAGGCGGGCGCGGGCGGG
>NZ_MSJQ01000188.1 GCF_014596515.1 Streptomyces sp. CBMA156 | reverse complement strand
GCGGCCGGGGCCGGTGGCCGAGCCGGACCGTCCGGCGGGCCGGGACGGGGGGCCGGAGGAGGGCGCGGGGGGCGTCGTGGCGGAGCGTACGGGCGGTGCCGGGGCCTCGGTCCCACGGACGGCCGCGGGGGCCTCCTGAGGCCGCTCGACGGCCTCCCGGTCGGTTCCGGCGGCGGCTTCGGCGGCGGCCTCGGCCAGCGCCGCGTCCAGTCGGGCGGCGACGTCGGCCGGCATCGGTTCGGTCGGGACGTCACCGAGCAGCTCCCGGACCTCGACGAGCGCGTCGACGGTCTCCCGGCACTCGGCGCAGCCGTCCAGGTGGCGCCGCAGCGCCCCGATGGTGGCGGGGGATTCGATCAGTTCCTCGGCGAGGTCGGCCAGCTGCTCGACCGGAGGGTGGTCGTCGGCGGGTCCGGGGGAGGAGAGGTGGGCGTTCATCGGGTGCTCGCGTCTCCTTCCAGAATCGTCCGACCGCTGCTCGGGCCCGTCCCTGTGACGGTGGCGGGGCCCCCCGGGTTCCCCGGGGCCTCCCGGCGGGCCGGCGGGGCCGAGCCGGGGGAGGCCGGTGTTCCACGTGAAACATCCCGGTCGCGCAGGTGCCGGACGAGGGGGAGGAGCCGGGCCCGGCCGCGGGCGCAGCGGCTCTTCACGGTGCCCACCGGGACGCCCAGCAGCTCGGCGGCCTCGGCGACCGGGTAGCCCTGCATGTCGACCAGCACCAGCGCCGCCCGCTGTTCGGGGGGCAGCTCGGCGAGCGCCGCGGTCAGCTCGCGGTGCAGCTCGGCCCTGACCACCGGGGAGTCGGCCGGTTCGGCGGTGCCGAGCAGGGCGTCCAGCCGCTGCGGGTCCTCGTCGAGCGGGGCGGTGCGGCGGGTGGCCGTGCGCCGGGCGCGGTCCAGGCAGGCGTTGACCACGATCCGGTGCAGCCAGGTGGTGACCGCGGAGCGGCCCTGGAAACCGGCCGCGGAGCGGAAGGCGGAGACCAGGGCGTCCTGGAGGGCGTCGGCGGCCTCCTCACGGTCGGCCAGGGTGCGCAGGGCGACCGCCCAGAGCCGGTCGCGGTGGCGGTTCACCAGCAGGCCGAAGGCCTCGGGATCGCCGGCGACGTGCCGGGCGAGCAGCGCCGCGTCGTCGTCCGCCACCGTCACCCCTCGTCCCCTCGCAGTCGTGCCGGGCCGGCCGGCCCGGTCAGCCGGAGACCTTGACCTCGGCGACCTGGCCGGTGAACCGTCCGCTGCCATCCTTCGGCAGGGCGGTCAGCCAGAGCAAGAGGTAGCGCGTGGTGACCGGCGATTCGAGGGTGTACTCGACGGTGGTCCCGCTCTTCCTGCCGGCGACGGTGAAAGCCTCCGGCGAAGCCTGCATCGGGTTGGCGGCGGAGGCCGCGGTGGGCACCCGAAGCTCGGCGGTGTGCTCCCCGACGAACTGGACGTTCACCGAGGAGACCGCCTGCGGCGAGCCGAGGTCGATCATCAGGCCGGTGCCCGACTTGAGGGCGGGCGGCTTGGTGCCGAACTGGTCGTTGTACCACTGGGTGGTCCAGACGGTGTTCGGGGCGTTGTCGACCGCCTTCGCGGGGTCGTCCTTCCCCTCGGTCCCTTCGCCCAGCGGGTTGTACGACTGCGCGCCCTTGATGGCGATCGGCCCCGGGTTGTGGGTGCTGGCCTGCGGGCTCGGCGAGGTGCCGCCGGTCGAGGTGGCCGTGGAGGCGGCGGCGGGGCTGTTGTGGTGCAGGTAGCCGACGAACTGCCAGGAGGCGACGCCGATCGCGCCCAGCGCGACCGTCCAGGCGGTGGCCCTGACCACCCGGCGCAGCCGCCGCCGGGTGCGCCGGGAGGAGGCGGGGCGGGAGGAGGCCGGCAGCGGGGCGACGGTGTTGTCGGCGACCCGGGTCGGGTTGGGCGCGGTGGGCAGGGCGTGGGTGTTGTGCCGGGGCGGGGCCTGGAAGGCGGGCAGCTCCGGCTCGGGCTGGCGGATCTTGGGCAGCCGCGCGATCGCCCGGACGAGCTCCTCCGGGGTGGTGATCGGCTCGGCGTGGTGCGGCGGGTGGTCGAACAGGGACCGCGCGGCCAGGTCGGACAGCCCCCGGTGGACCCCGGCGCGGACCTGGTCCGGCGCGGCGTTCTGGAGGCCCTTCGGCAGGCCCTGGAGGTCGTAGCGGTCCTCGGGGTACGGCCAGCGGTGGGTCAGCGCGGCGAACAGCAGCGCGCCGATCGCACGGGTGTCGGCCCGCTGGGCGTCCTCGGCCTCCTCCTCGGGCAGCCCGCGCAGGGCGGCGTCCACGGCGATGCCGTTGATCCGGTACTGGCCGCTGTCGGTGCGCAGCACGCAGCGCGGGGTGAGTCGCAGGTGGGCCTGGCCGCGCCGGTGGGCGGCCGCGACGGCGTCGGCGACCTGGCGGACCATCTGGTACGCCTCGTGCGGCTCCATCGGGCCGTTCGCGATCAGCCTGGCCAGGTCGGAGGAGTGCGGCAGCCACTCCCTCACGACGTAGACCAGTTCGCCCTCGTGCACGGCGTCCAGCACCTGGACGAAGCGCGGGTCGCCGAGCAGGGCGGCGGACTTGGCCGCGGCCAGCACCTTGCGGGCCCGCTGGTGGCCGGAGGCCATCAGGTGGACGCCGACGGCCCGGCGCAGCTTCTCGTCGACGGCGCGCCAGCTGCTGAAGGTCTCGGTCTGGGAGATGCACTCCTCCAGCCGGTACCGGTGGCCGATCATGTCGCCGCTGCGGCGCGCCGGGGCGGGGAGGGTGCGCGGGAGGGTGGCGGTGTCGCGCGGGTCGACCGTGGGCTGCGGGTCGGTGGGGCGGCGCGCCGGGCGGGCCGGCTCGGGGGCGGGCTTCTTCCGGGGCGGGCCGGCGGCCAGTTCGGCGCGGATCTCCTGGACGGAGAGCGGAGCGGTGATCTCCGAGGTCTCCTCGCCGACGGCGGGCTCGGGACCGGTGGCCCGTACGTCGTCGTCGTCGGTCCCGTCCGCGTCGGTGCTCCCGGGGGCGGCGACAGCGGCGGTGCCCTTGCCGGCCTCCGTGGAGGCGCTCTCGCCGGCGTCGTCCGAGCCCGCGAGCTCGTCGATCGCCGCGGCCAGCGCGGCCTCGTCCGCCGCCGCGTCAGCTGTTGACGTGTCGACGACCGCCTTGGTGCCATCAGCCACCGTGGTCCTGCCTCCCCTTGTGTCGCCCCGAGAGAGTCGCTGGAGCGCGGGGGTTGAGGCCCCGTGCTCCAGGACAATTGTGCCCACTCTTCTCCACCTGGTACGACCGCTGAGGGGCCCGCACGGTTGCCCGGGGTGGAGAGATGTGGTGCAGATCCGACACCGGGTCGCCATCCGGCGGTCGGGCGGACCCGAACGAACCGGCGATCCAGCACTCGGCCGGACGAGCGCGGGAGCCCTGCGGGCTCCGGTCGACGCCCGGTCAGGGCGCCCGCTCGTCCGGCCGGTCGTCGGTCGGTCAGCGGCCCAGCCGGCCGCGGACCATGCCCAGCATGGAGTTCAGCTCCTCGATCCGCAGCCGCTTCGCGACGAGCACGAAGACCGCCAGCTGGAGGCCGCCGGCCGCGACCAGGGCCGCCACGCTGCCCGGCCACCCGCCGAGCGCCTGCTGGACGCCCAGGCTGACGCCGAGGCCGACCAGGGCGGCCGGGACGCAGGCGGCGGCCAGCCGGCTGTACGTCCTGCCGACCCGCTTGGTGTCCAGCCCGCCGATCCGCTTCTTCAGCTTCGGCATCGCGACCACCACGCCGATGGCGTAGGCCAGGCCGTAGCCGAAGGCGATGCCGATCACCGTCCACTCGGCGGGCAGCACCAGCCAGCACAGCACCGCGAAACCGGCCTGGCAGGCCGCGACCCAGACGGTGTTGGAGAACGGGGTGCGGGTGTCCTCGTAGGCGTAGAAGCCGCGCAGCATCACGTACTGGGCGGAGTACGGGATCAGCCCCAGCGCGAAGGCGGAGAGCATCAGACCGATGTTGGTGGCGTCGTCCAGCACGGTGTCGTTGCCGCCGACCGCGTAGATCGCCCGGCCGATCGCCGGGCCGAGCGACAGGAACAGGAAGGCCGCCGGGACGACCGCCACCGCGGTGGTGCGCAGGCCGTAGGAGATGTCGTCGCGCACGGCGCCGGCGTCCTCGTCGGCCGCGGCCCGGGAGAGCCGGGGGAGCACCGCGCTCATGATCGAGACGGTGATCACGGCCTGCGGGAGCTGCCAGATCAGCAGCGCGTTGGAGAACGCGGCCAGGCCGACGCCGCCGTGTCCGGCCGCCGCCGCGGCGGCGCCCGCCTTGGTGGACAGCTGGGTGATCACCAGGTAGCCGGCCTGGTTGGCGAGCACGAAGAAGAACGTCCACTTGGCGAGCCGGGCGGCCTTGCCGAGGCCGTGGCCGCGCCAGTCGAAGCGCGGCCGGTAGCGGAAGTCCGCCCCCCGCAGGTACGGGATCATCGCCAGCGACTGGACGACCAGACCGACCAGGGTGCCGAGGCCGAGCAGCCGCACACCCTCCGGGGAGATGGTCTCGGGGGCGACGTGGGTGCTGCCGAACCCGCCGTAGACCCAGATGTAGGCGGAGAAGGTGAAGATCACCACGATGTTGTTCAGGACCGGGGTCCACATCATCGCGCCGAACCGGCCACGGGCGTTGAGGATCTGGCCCATCACCACGTGGATGCCCATGAAGAAGATGGACGGCAGGCAGTACCGGGCCAGTGCCACCGTGGTGTCGGCGCGCTCCGGGTTGGCCATCATCGGCTCGGCGATCAGCCGCACCAGCACCGGTGCCCCGAGCACCGCCAGGAAGACCACGCCGCCGAGCCCGACCATCACCAGGGTGAGCAGCCGGCTGGCGTAGGCGGTGCCGCCGTCGGCGTCGTTCTTCATGCTGCGCACCAGCTGCGGCACGAAGACCGCGTTCAGCGCGCCGCCGCCGATCAGGATGTACAGCAGGGTGGGCAGGGTGTTCGCCGCGTTGTACGAGTCACCCATCACGACGACGCCGATGGCCGCGGTGATCACCATGGTCCGGACGAAGCCGGTGCCGCGGGAGACCAGGGTGCCGGCCGCCATGATCGCGCTGGAGTTCAGCAGGCTGGCGACCTTGCCGCCACCGCCGGGCGCCCCGGCGGGTGCGGCGGCGGGCGCGGGCGCCTGCTGTGCGGCCTGCTCGTCGGCGAGGACGTCCGCCGGAGGCTCGACCGCCGGGGGCACCGCGACGGCGGCCACCTGCATGGTGGCCTCCTCCTCGGAGAGCGGTGGGTCGAACTCGATCGGCGGCACGAAGTGGTGCTGCCCGCCGGGAGCGCCGCCGTACTGCGGCTGTCCCGGGTAGCCGCCCATCGGCGGGTACGGTGCGGGGCCGGCCGCCGACGCGGGGGGGGGGGAGGGTCGCGGGGGGGGGGGGGGGGGAGGGGGGGGGTGGGGAGGGGGGGGGGGGGGGGGAGGGGGGGGGGGGGGGGCGGGGGGGGGGGGGGGGGGGGGGGGG
>NZ_MSJQ01000187.1 GCF_014596515.1 Streptomyces sp. CBMA156 | reverse complement strand
CTCCATGGTCGCGGGCCAGCCGGTGGCCGTCCACGAGCCGGCCAGCAGCAGGCCGGGGACCCCGGTGCGGGCGGACGGGCGCAGCGCCCCGTTACCCGGGGCCGGGTCGAAGGTCGCGGTGCGCTCCCGGGTGACGAAGAAGTCCAGCACCTCGGCCCCGGCCGCGGCCGGCAGCAGCCGGCCCAGCTCGGGCAGGTAGCGGCGGCGCAGCTCGGCGACCGGCAGGTCGATCTCGTCCTGCGCGTCGGACTGCGACAGCGCCAGGTACTGGGCACCCGGATGGGCCCGGCCCAACGGGGTGGCGGCCAGCCCGGAGTGCGCGGTCCGGTCGAAGACCCACTGGACCGGGGAGCCGAGCGCGGCGAAGAACGGCCGGTGCAGCACCTTGCGGTCGTAGATCACGTGCACGTTGAGGATCGGCGCGGTGCCGAAGCCGGCCAGCCGGTCCTGTCCCGGGATCGCGTTCGGCGGCAGCAGCGCGGCCGCGCTGTCCTGGGCGCCCGCCAGGACGACGGTGTCGGCGGTGAGCAGTTCCCCGCTCTCCAGCCGGACGGCGTGCTGCGGCGCGGCCGGCTTGAGCTCGGCCACCCGGGCCCGCAGCAGCACCCGGACGCCGGCCCGCTCCAGCTCGGCGAGCGCCCGGTCGTGGTGGATGGTGCCGAGCGGGACGGCGGCGACGCCGATGTCGGAGGCGCCGGGGTCGGAGAGCAGGCCGGTCTTGAACACCATCCCGGCGAGCGCCATCGACACCTGGTCGGCCCTGGCGTTCAGGGTGGCGACGCCGACCAGGTCCCACAGCGCGGCCAGGGTGGCGGCGTTCTGCCCGTTGCGGCGCAGCCACTCTCCGAAGGAGATCCCGTCCAGCGCCGGGTCGGCGAGGTCCAGGCCCTTCAGGGCGAGCGCGCCGCGGACGACCCGGGCGCGGTCGGCCGGGGCCAGGTGCGGGTAGCGGGCCAGGCTGCCGGCCAGGTGCAGCGGGACGGGCAGGCCGGCCCGGCGCAGCCGCCCGAGGGTGCGCACCGGCGCGGCCTCGGGCCCGGTGACGGAGAGTACCGGGACGTCGAGGCGGTCCTGGAGGTGGACCAGCCGGGTGGCGCCGAGGCGCTCCAGCAGGCCGCGGTAGGCGGTGCAGCAGCGCAGGTAGACGTGCTGGCCGTTGTCGACGGTCAGCTCGCCGCGCTGGAAGGAGAAGGCCAGGCCGCCGAGCCGGGGCCGGCCCTCGGCGAGGGTGACCCGGTGGCCCGCCTCGGCGAGGCGCAGCGCGGTGGTGATCCCGGCGAGACCGCCGCCGACCACGACGGCGGCCGGGCGCGCGGCATCGGCTCGCCCGGTCATCGGCCCTCCCCCTCGCAGTCGGTGGACCGCCCGCAGGCGGTCGCTGAAGCCGGTACTCGTTCGGTCAACACGGAACTACCCACACGTGATTCCCCGCTGACACAGCGTGACAGAAGTGCGGTGAGAATCAAGAACGCCCCCCGGCGAGCCCGGAAAGCGCCACGTACGCCTTCTCCCAGCCCGGCAGCGAGACCCGGCCGCGCAGCACCGACTCCGGGTCTGCGGCGATCCGGCCGAGCAGCCGGTGGTAGATCCCGGCCATCGCGGCCGTGCAGGCGCGGCTGCGGCGGTCGAGCATCGGCAGCAGCCGCAGGCCCTCCTCGAAGGCGGCCTGGGCGCGGGCGGCCTCGAAGGCCACCAGGCCGGTGAAGTCCGCGCCGAGCGGCGGTCTGGGGAGGGCGAAGCCCTGCTCGCAGCCGAACCGGGCCAGGTCCTCGGTGGGCAGGTAGGTGCGGCCGTTCAGGGCGTCCTCGCGCAGGTCGCGCAGGATGTTGGTGAGCTGCAGGGCGAGGCCCAGGGTGTCCGCGTACTCCGCCCCGCGCTCGGGGTCGTCGCAGCCGTAGACGCCCAGCGAGAGCCGGCCGATCGCGCCGGCCACGCAGCGGCAGTAGACCTTCAGCTCCTCGTAGGTCTGGTACTCGGCGCCCTTGAGGTCCATCTCGACGCCGTCGATCAGTTCGTCGAAGCCGCCGAGCGGGATCGGGAAGCGCCGGGCCGCGTCGGCCAGGGCGACCTTGATCGGGTCGGTGTCGTCCTCGGCGACCACCCCGGAGCGGACCTCGTCCACCAGTTCCCGGGTGCGCAGCAGCGCCTCGGCCTTGCGGTCGTCCGGGAGGTCGCCGTCGCCGATGTCGTCCACCCGGCGGGCCAGGGCGTACAGGGCCGACATGGCCAGCCGCTTGGGTTCGGGCAGCAGCCTGATGCCGTAGCTGAAGTTGCGCGCCTGCAGCCCGGTGACTGCCTCGCAGTACCGGTACGCCGCCATGACCTGGGCCGACGCCAGTGGTGATGCCGCCACTCGGGCGTTCACCTTCCCTTCGCGAAGATGGCCGCCGCCCTCGCTGCGAGGCGGCGTCTGTCCGGCTTCGCCTGCTGTGCGAGTACGTCGTACCCGGCGTCCTCGACGGCCGCCAGGGCCGCGTAGCCGCCTGCGGTGAATCCCGCCAGGAGCAGTCGGAGCCTCCCCCGAACCGTACCTACCAATGGTGCGCCGCGATCGAGCAGGGTGCGGGCCCGCTCGACCTCGAAGGCGATCAGCTCGCGTACGGCGCCGTTCGCGGAGGGCGCGGCGAGGTCGGCCTCGGTGACGCCGAAGCGGGCGAGGTCCTCGGCGGGCAGGTAGATCCGGCCGTGGGAGAGGTCCTCGGCCACGTCCTGGAGGTGTTCGACCACCTGGAGGCCGCTGCACACGGCGTCGGAGAGTTCGATCCGCTCGGGGGTGGAGACGCCGGCGATGGCCAGCACCAGGCGGCCGACCGGGTCGGCGGAGAGCGTGCAGTAACCGATCAGGTCGTCGTAGGTGGCGTAGCGGGCGGTGGTCTGGTCCACCCGGTTGGCCTCGATCAGTCGGCGGAACGGCTCGGGGGTGAGGCCGTGGCGGTCGACCAGCGGGACGAGGGCGCTCAGCAGCGGGTGGCGGGGGCGGTCGGCGCCGGCTCCGGAACCGCCGGCGTTGCGCAGTGCGGTCTCGAACACCCGGTCGAGGTCCCGCTCCAGCCCGTCGAGCAGCGCGAGCCGGAAGGCGGTCTCCTGCGCGGTGGGCGGCCCCGACTGGTCCGAAGGGGTGGCGGGGGGCGTCCGCTCGACCCCGAGCAGGCGGGCGGTGGCGGCCGGGTCGGCCAGGTCGCCGTCGCCGGCGTCGTCGACCAGACGGGCGAAGCCGTACACCGCCATCAGGTCGCCGCGCCAGGCCGCGGGCAGGAAGAAGGGGGCGACCGGGAAGTTCTCCGCACCCGCCTTCTCCAGGGTCTGTCCCGCGGAAGGGTTCACCGGCGTTTCACTGGGCTGGGCCGAAGCCGACACTGCTGTCACTCCCCCGTTCTACACCGCTTGGCACGACCGGCCCGACTCGGACACGCGTCCGAGCGCGGGCGCGGCGCACGGCACAGCGCCCCCGCACCTACCAGCCTGGCACCACCGGGCGCGCCGGAGAAGAGCGCCCCGCCAGGGGGCCGCGGGCAGCACCAGGGGCCGGCCCCCGGAGATCCGGGACCGGCCCCTGTGCGGCACGGAGGCTACGGGCGCTCGCCGCGCTCGTAACGGCCGACGACCTCGTCGGTCGGGCCGTCCATGATCAGCTCGCCGGCCTCGATCCAGATCGTCCGCTCGCAGACCTCGCGGACCGAGTTGTTGTCGTGGCTGACCAGGAAGACCGTACCGGCGGACCCGCGCAGTTCCTCGATCCGCCGCTTGCTGCGCTGCTGGAAGGCCTGGTCGCCGGTGGCGAGGGCCTCGTCGATCAGCAGCACGTCGTGGGTCTTCGCGGCGGCGATCGAGAAGCGCAGCCGGGCGCCCATCCCGGAGGAGTAGGTGCGCATCGGCAGGGAGATGAAGTCGCCCTTGTCGTTGATGCCGGAGAAGTCGACGATCTCCTGGTAGCGCGCCCGGACCTGGGCCGGGCTCATGCCCATCGCCAGGCAGCCGAGGATGACGTTGCGCTCACCGGTGAGCTCGTTCATCAGTGCGGCGTTGACACCCAGCAGCGAGGGCTGGCCGTTGGTGTAGATGCCGCCCTTCTCGGTCGGCAGCAGGCCCGCGATGGCCGCCAGCATGGTCGACTTGCCGGAGCCGTTGGAGCCGATCAGACCGATCGCCTCACCCTTGTACGCGGTGAAGCTGATGCCCTTGACCGCGTGCACCTCGCGCACACCGGCCGAGCGCTTGCGCTTGATGATGCGGCTCAGCGCCGAGGTGGCGCTGCCCTTGCCGGAGCCGGCGCCGTGCACCCGGTAGACGATGTGCACGTCGTCGACGACGACGGTGGGCTCACGGGCCACGTCCGCGTCCCGCAGGGTGTCGCTCTTGCTCAGATCGAGGTCAGCCACGGCCGTACTCCTCCTCGGCCTTCCAGAAGAAGACGTATCCGACGACGAACATGCCGACGCCCCAGACGAGGGCGTACGCCCACTGGTGCGGCGGGAAGTTCTGGTGCACCGGCTGGTGCGGGTTGTAGATGACCGGCGCGAAGGCGTGCCGCAGCAGGTCCATGTAGATCGTGGCCGGGTTGAGCGACATCAGCGTCTGGATGTAGTGCGGCCACGTCTGGATCTTGTCCTGGATGCTGAACATCACACCGGAGAGGAACATCCAGGCGCGCATCACGAACGGGATCAGCTGGGAGATGTCGCTGGTCTTGGCGCCGATCCGGGCCATCACCAGGGAGACGCCGGTGTTGAAGAGCGTCTGGAGGAGCAGCGCCGGAATGATCAGCAGCCAGGTCCGGCCCGGGGTGACGCCGGCGGCGAGCACGGTGACGACCAGCACGACCATCGAGATCATCAGCTGCTGGAGCTGGATCACGGTGAAGGCGATCGGGAGGCTGGCCCGGGGGAAGTGCAGCGCCCGGATCAGCCCGAGGTTGTCGGAGATCGCCCGGGTGCCGGACTGCACGGCGTTCTGCGTGAACTGGAAGACGAAGACGCCGATGCACAGCCACGCGATGTACGTGTTGTCCGGGAAGCCCTGCTTGCTCGCCAGGATCACGCCGAAGACCAGGTAGAACACGGCGCAGTTGAGCAGCGGGGTCACGACCTGCCAGAGCTGGCCGAGCTTGGCGTCGGTGTACTGGGCCACCAGGCGGGCGGTGGCGAAGGCCCAGATGAAGTGGCGTCGGGCCCAGAGCTGCTTGGTGTAGGCGACCAGGCCGGGACGGGCACCGCTCACCGCCAGACCGTACTTCTCCGCAAGCTGCTTGGGGGTCAGGCCCGCGTCCACCCCCCTGGGGGTCGAGAGGCTGACGGGTTCACTCACTGTCGACACATTCGTCCTTCACGCGGGATCGGTCGGGGCGGCCGGTCGGCGGGGGTCCGCCGGCCGTGCGCCGATGGGGATCCACTGGGGTCTCGGGGAAGCCGGCCGGTGTGTGGTCACCGGCCGAGGCGATCGATCATTCGACCTGATGCGATCAGATGATCGGTGGTCGGCCCAGCCTGGTCAGTCGCCAGACGGTACGCCACCGCATGGGCCGCCGCGGACCGCAGGGTTCGCGCCAGCCCGCCCGGAATCCGCCCCACCAGGCCTTCAGCGCCTCGGGGGAGGGGCGTCGGGCCAGGGTCAGCAGGAACCAGGTTCCCAGATAGAGAGGCACCAACAGGGCCGGAAGGTTCCGCCTCGCGAGCCAGACCCGGTTCCGGGCCACGTTGTGGAAGTAGCTGGCGTGGCGGGCGGGCGAGGTCGTGGGGTGGTGCAGCACCACGTCCGCCCGGTAGTCGATGGCCCAGCCGGCGTCCAGCGCGCGCCACGCGAGGTCGGTCTCCTCGTGGGCGTAGAAGAACTCGGCGGGCAGCTGCCCGGCCTGCTCGAACACCTTGCAGCGCACCGCGCTCGCGCCGCCCAGGAAGGTGGTCACCCGGGAGGAGTGCAGCGGGTCGCTGGCGCGCAGCCGGGGGACGTGCCGGCGCTGGGTGACCCCGGTGTCCGGGTCGGCGATCCGGAAGGAGACGATGCCCAGTTCCGGGTCGGCGGTGAAGGCCTCGCGCAGCAGCCTGGCCGAGTCGGTGCGCGGCAGGTTGCCGTCGTCGTCCAGGAAGAGGACGGCGTCGACCTCCCGGCCGTCCGGGCCGAACAGCTCGATGCCGACGTTGCGGCCGCCCGGGATGCCGAGGTTCTCCGGCAGCTCGACGGCGCGCACGCCCTCCGGCAGCGGCGGCAGCGGCGCTCCGTTGCCGACCACGGCCAGCTCGACCGCGGGGCCCTCCTGGGCGCGGACGGCTTCGATCAGGGCGTTGAGCTCGGCGGGCCGGTTGCCCATGGTGATGATCACGGCGCCGAGGCGGAAGTCCTCCGCAGTGCCCGCCGCGTTCATGCGCCCACCTCGCTCCGCCCGGCGGGGGCGTTCACCCACGCGCGCCTGTCGGTCATTCGCTCGCTCCGCCCGCTCATCGCAGCCTGCTGGAGAGGACGATGCTCAGCAGGTGCAGCACGGTCTGGAGCATCGCGATCGCCGCCAGGACGACCACCGCGAGCCGGGTGAAGAGCAGCCCGCCGTGCACGGCGTCGGCGACCCCGGCGGCCAGGATGAACAGCGAGGCCTCGACCGCGCCGACCAGGCGGTGGAACTTCAGGAGGGAGGCCGCCTTGCGGGCCTTGGCGACGGAGGAGGACCGGGGCACCGAGGCGCTGTCCTCGACGGCCGTCAGGCCGCTGCGGGCCCTGGCCACGTCCACCAGGTCGGTCTCGGACTTGATCAGGATCGCGCCGAGCGCGGCCAGCGTGCCGAGGAAGGCCCACTCCCAGTGCGAGCCGCTGCCCTCGCGGTGCAGCAGGTCGGTGGCGCGCAGGCCGAGACCGGTCAGCAGGGCCGCCTCGGACATGTAGTGGCCGACCCGGTCCAGGTAGACGCCGGTGAGCGAGGTCTGCCGGCGCCAGCGGGCCACCTCGCCGTCCACGCAGTCCAGCAGCAGGTAGACCTGGATCAGCACGGCGCCCAGGACCGCGCCCGCGATGCCCGGCACGACCAGCGCGGCACCGGCCAGGATGCCGGTGAACATCATCAGGTACGTCAGGCCGTTGGGCGTGATCGCCGTCATGGTGGAGAGCACGCGGGTGATCCGCAGCGAGATCTTCCGCATGTACAGGCGTCCGGCCCAGTGCTCGGCGCTGCGGCGCTGGAGCATCCCCTCCGGGTGGATCACCGCGCGCAGCTCCTCTGTCGAGGGCCGGCGGGTCAGGTCCACCGGGGGCCGTTGGGCGCCCGCGGTGGAGGGGTCAGCTGTTGACGGCTTGGACATAGTCGGCGTACGCGTCCCTGATTGCGGAAGGGGAGAGGTCGAGGTGTTCGAGGATGGTGAAGCGCCCCGGTCGGGTGTTCGGAGCGTAGTGCACCGCTTCGGTGAACTCCGCCTCCGTGAAGCCGATCTGAGCTGCGGTCACCGGCAGTCCGTGGCTCGCCAGGCGCTCCACGATCAGACCGGTCAGCTCACGCTCGCCCCGCAGGAAGCTGGCGAAGGCGGCGCCGAGGCCGACCTGTTCGCCGTGCTGGGCGGACCGCTTGGGGTACAGCACGTCCAGGGCATGCGAGATCTCGTGGCAGGCGCCCGACGAGGGCCGGGTGCTGCCAGCGATGTTCATCGCGATGCCGGACAGTACCAGGGCCTCCGCCAGCGCCGTCAGGAGGTCCTGGTCCTGCGTGCTTCCCGGGTGCCGCAGCAGGTTCTCGCCCGCCGAGCGGGCCATCGCGACGGCCAGCCCGTCCACCGGCTCACCGGTCACCGCGTGCGACAACTCCCAGTCCGCGCAGGCGGAGATGTTGGAGACGACGTCGCCCACGCCGGCCGCCACGAAGCGCTGCGGGGCCTGCCGGATCACGTCCAGGTCGACCACGATGCCGATCGGGCTGGGCACCCCGTACGAGCCGCGGCCGGCGTCGTTGTCCAGGGTGGAGACCGGGGAGCAGATGCCGTCGTGGGCCAGGTTGGTGGCGACCGCGACCAACGGCAGGCCGACCCGGGCCGCGGCGTACTTGGCGGCGTCGATGATCTTGCCGCCGCCGAGGCCGACGATCGCGTCGTAGTGCCCGCCGCGCATCGCCTCGGCCAGCCGCACCGCGCTGTCCAGGCTGCCGTCGTCCACGTTGTACCAGTCGGCGCCGGGCAGGGCCGGCTCCAGGCGGCGCCGCATGGCCGCGCCGGAGCCGTTGCTGATCGCCACCGCGATCCGGCCCGAGGCCGACAGCCGCTGGTCCGCGAGGATGCCGCCGAGCGCGTCCAGCGCGCCCGGGCGGATCTCGACGAACAGCGGCGACGGGACCAGTCGGGTCAGTACCGGCACGCGATCTCCCGCGCCTTCTCCAGGTCGTCGTGGTTGTCGACCTCGACCCAGGAGACCTCGCCGATCGGCTGCACGTCGATCCGCAGACCCCGGTTCACCATCTCCTGGTAGCCGTCCTCGTAGTACAGCTGCGGGTCGCGCTCGTAGGTGGCGCGCAGCGCGTCCGTCAGATCGGCGGCCGCGGACGGGTTGATCACGGTGAGTCCGATGTACTCGCCGCTCGCCTCGGCCGGGTCCATCAGCTTGGTGATGCGGCGCATGCCGGCGGCCGGGTCGACGACGACCTTCATCTCCTCGTCGGCGAGCTTCTTCACCGTGTCGAGGGCGAGCAGGATGCCGGGGGCGGTGCCGTTCTCGGTCAGGCGCCGGTTGCCCTCCAGCATGGTGCGCTGCACGGAGGCCGGGTGGACGGTGTCGCCGTTGGCGAGCAGCAGGCCCTCGGCGAACAGCTCACGGGCGCACCAGAGCGAGTAGGCGTTGTTCCACTCCTCGGCCTTGTCGTTCTCGACCAGGTGGAGCTTGACGCCGTACTTGCTCTCCAGGGCGTCCTTGCGGTCGTACACCGCCTCCTTGCGGTAGCCGACGACTATCGCGGCGTCGCGCAGTCCGACCTCGGCGAAGTTGCCGAGGGTGAGGTCCAGGACGGTCCGCTCCCCGTCGACCGGCACCAGCGCCTTGGGCAGGGTGTCGGTGTACGGGCGCAGCCGGCGGCCGGCGCCGGCTGCCAGAACGAGGCCGATCATGCGGGTCTCCTGATCCGTCGTGCTGTGCGCGGCGACCGTGCCGATGGCGGCGCCGCGGTTAGTCCGGAACGGTGTTCGACCGGGCCGGGCGGCGACGCGCCGGTGCCGGCACGGATCCGGGCACCGTGTCGTATGTGATGGTAGGCGACCGGGGCGACCGGCCAGAACGCACCCGGAGCACCCGGGCCGACGACGGGCGGGCCCGGAGCCCGCCCACGGCCCGCCGGGGAGCCGTCCGGAGGACGGACCCGGGGCAGGCTCGGGGCGGGCCGTGCGCGGACCCGGACTCCGCGGGGAGGGGACGCCGAGCCGGTCGAACAGAATTCGAACGCACGCCGAACGATTCTGCGAATCCGGTGACCCTTACGGAGGCTTTCCGGACCTTTCCCTGCCCGGTTTCCGACTTCTCCAGGTCATGATCCGCCCGGTTGTGCGTGGGACCCCTGCCGAGTGCCACCCATACGGCAGACTGGAGCCCGACGCCGGCGCCGGTGCCCCAGCTGTGTCCGCCGCACTCCACCCGGTGTGTCGGAGACACCCGATGCTCCCGTTGCTCCCGCTCCCGAAAGAGGCCCCATGCCCCAGAGTCTGCCGACCGACCCGACGCACTTCGCCGCCGAGATCGACACCGGTCTCGACGTGGAGACCGATGTGTCGGTCGACCCCCGGGCCACCGGGTCCGCCCAGGCCGGGGCCGAGATCCTGCTGGAACTGGTCGACGACGAGGGCGTCACCATCGGCACCGCCGAGAAGCTCTGGGCCCACCAGCAGCCGGGCCGGCTGCACCGGGCGTTCTCGGTCTTCCTGTTCGACCGCCAGGGCCGGCTGCTGCTCCAGCGCCGGGCCCTCGGGAAGTACCACTCCCCCGGCGTCTGGTCGAACACCTGCTGCGGCCACCCGTACCCGGACGAGCCGCCGTTCGTCGCCGCCGCCCGGCGCACCGCCGAGGAGCTGGGCGTCGCACCGGCACTGCTGTGCGAGGCGGGCACCGTCCGCTACGACCTGCCGGACGAGGCCTCCGGGCTGATCGAGCGGGAGTGGAACCACCTGTTCGTGGGCCTGGTCACCGCACCGGTCGAGCCCGACCCCGAGGAGGTCGACGACTTCGCCTTCGTGACCTCGCAGGAGCTGGGGGAGCTGCGGGCGGAGCGGCCGTTCTCGGTCTGGTTCGAGACGGTCTTCGAGGCCGCACTGCCGGGCATCCGGGAGATCGCCGGGCGGGACTGGTAGTCCGGCCGCTCCGGCTGCCGGCCGGCCGCTCCTGGCCATCCCTGACCGCTCCGGCCGCCCTGACCGCTCCCGGGCCCGGCCCGGCCGGTCAGCGGCCGGGCTCCGGGGGGACGGGCAGCGAGGCCCAGATGACCTTGCCGCCCTCCCCCGTGCGTTCGACGTCGCACACCCCGCCGGCCTGGAGGGTGACGCTCTTCACCAGCAGCAGCCCCCGCCCGCCGGTGCTCCCGGTGTCGTTCTCCAGCGCCTTCGGCCGGTACGGGTCCCCGTCCTCGACCGACACCCGCACCCAGGACCGGCCCACCGACAGCTCGGTGACCACCTGGGGCGACAGCTCGGCGGCGTGCGTCACCGCGTTGCTCACCAGCTCCGAGACGATCAGCAGCAGGTCGTCCACCAGCTCCTGGAAGCGCTCC
Source organism: Streptomyces sp. CBMA156 (assembly GCF_014596515.1). Taxonomy (GTDB): domain Bacteria; phylum Actinomycetota; class Actinomycetes; order Streptomycetales; family Streptomycetaceae; genus Kitasatospora. Next base: position 12,713 of record NZ_MSJQ01000187.1, on the reverse strand, counting down.
CCGGTCATGCCCTGCTCCAGCAGGCGGTCGCGCACCGCGTGCCGGGTGAGCGGCACCGAAGCCTCGGTGGCGGGCACCGGGAAGCGCCACGCGCCCTCGGCCGGGCCTCCGGGGGCCGCGGCGTCGCCCGGCCCCCCGCCCCGCCTGCCGCGTCTCGGTTCGGCCTTCGCCGCACCGCTGATCTGCTCCACGTCCAGCCGCCCTTCGTCCGCGACCCGGGAATCAGGCGATCCGCTTCATGGCGCCCTCGGTCCACAGAGGCTAGGAGAGCCGTCGCGACGGCCGTGGCACCGTCGACAAGTTGCCCGTGTCGGACCGGTTCCGGCCGGAACCGACCACGGGCGGCGCCGGAGTCGACCGGTTCCTTCGCGGACACCACCGCTTGGGGCGGGATTCGAGCGCGTTCCCAGGCCGTACCAACCTGTACGGACGGGGCGCGGTGGGGTCCTGCGGCGCCTGCGGGCACGGTGGTCCCGTCGGCCCCGGAAACAGGATGTCCGGTCGCGCGGCCCCGTGGAAGCGCAGGTGAGAAGCACTCCAGAACCCTGGTAATGTTCTCTCTGTCGCCGAGGGGGCGAGCAAAAATCCCCGAAGCACACACCCGGTCCGGGTGGCGGAATGGCAGACGCGCTAGCTTGAGGTGCTAGTGCCCTTTATCGGGCGTGGGGGTTCAAGTCCCCCCTCGGACACAGCCGAATTCCCCGTGGAAGCCGAAAGGCGACCACGGGGAATTTGCTTTTTCCGGGCCGCCCCTTTTTCCCGGGCCGAACCCGGCCGGCCACCATCCCCGGCCACCGCCCCGTGCGGGCACTGCCCCGTCCGGACACTGTGCCGTCCGTCTCAACATCGGGCCGAATCCACCCGAATGGCGGACACGAGATGGCAACAATCGGATGGTTTGAGCTTCCCCTGAGGTTTTCGCCCGTTTTCGGACCATAGGCTGCTCTCCGTTTGTCCGAAATACCGACTCAAAATCGCAAAAACACCGACACCACCCGATGAACCACGAGCGAGAGGACCGATACGTTGAGTGAGCCCGAATCGTCGACGGCATCACACCAGAACTACCGGCGATCGCTCGGCACCATCAGCCTGACCGCGGTCGGGCTGGGGTCGATCATCGGTTCCGGCTGGTTGTTCGGTGCCGAGCGGGCCGCCAGGCTCGCCGGCCCCGCCTCGATCCTCGCCTGGGTGATCGGTGCCGCGGTGGCGCTGACCATCGCCCTCACCTACAGCGAGCTGGGCTCGATGTTCCCCAAGGCCGGCGGCATGGTCCGGTACGGCCAGTACTCGCACGGCTCGCTGGCCGGCTACCTGGCCGCCTGGGCCAACTGGATCGCCATCGTCTCGGTCATCCCGGGTGAGGCCACCGCCTCCGTCCAGTACATGAGCTCCTGGCACTTCGGCTGGGCACAGGGGCTGTACGACGGCAAGGAGCTGACCCTCAGCGGCGTGGCGCTCGCCAGCGTGCTGCTGCTCGTCTACTTCGCCCTGAACTGGTTCGCGATCACGCTGTTCGCCAAGACCAACACGGCGATCACCGTCTTCAAGGTCGTCGTCCCGACGCTGACCGCCGGTGCGCTGCTCTTCGCGCACTTCGACACCGCCCACTTCACCGACCACGGCGGCTTCGCGCCGAACGGCTGGAGCGCGGTGTTCACCGCCGTCGCGGTCTCCGGGATCGTCTGGGCCTTCAACGGCTTCCAGTCCCCGCTCAACCTGGCCGGCGAGGCCAGGAACCCCGGCAAGTCGCTGCCGAAGGCCGTCATCGGCTCGATCCTGATCGCCCTGGTGATCTACGTCGCGCTGCAGATCGCCTTCCTCGGCGCCATCCCCGCCGGCGACCTGGCGAACGGCTGGAGCAACCTCTCCTACACCTCGCCGCTGGCCGACCTGGCCATCGCCTGGGGCCTCAACTGGCTGGCGATCACGCTGTACGCGGACGCCTTCATCTCGCCGTCCGGCACCGGCATGATCTACGCCGCCACCACCTCGCGCATGATCCACGGCGTCCAGGAGAACGGCCACCTGCCGAAGATCTTCGGCAGGGTCGACGCCAAGACCGGCATCCCCCGCCCGGCGCTGGTGCTCAACCTGGTCGTCGCCTTCCTGTTCCTCGCGGTCTTCCGCGGCTGGGGCTCGCTGGCCGAGATCGTCTCGGTGGCCACCGTGATCTCGTACGTCACAGGACCGGTCGCCGTGATGGCGCTGCGCCGCCTGGCCCCGGACCTGCCCCGGCCGGTCCGGCTGCGCGCCATGCCGGTGATCGCTCCGGTCGCGATGGTCTTCGGCTCGCTGGTGCTCTACTGGGCCCGCTGGCCGCTCACCGGCAAGGTCATCCTGCTGATGGCCGCCGGTCTGCCGATCTGGGCCTGGTACGAGCTGCGCAAGTCGTTCGCCGAGCTCAAGCCGCACCTGAAGGCGGGCGCCTGGATGGTCGCCTACCTGTTCGTGATGGCCGGGGTCTCCTGGGCGGGCAGTTCCGACTTCGGCGGGCACGGGTACCTGCCGGGGGGCTGGGACCTGCTGATCGTCGCCGCGATCGGGCTCGCGTTCTACCGCTGGGGCGTCGCCAGCGCCTGGGCCAACCCCTCGCTGGCCGCGGTCCGCGAGGAGCTGGAGGCCGAGGCCGCGGCGACGGCCGCCGCCACGGAGCCCTCGCGGGTCTGAGCGTCGCGCCGAATCGCACGGTGAAGGGCCGGTCGGAATCCTCCGACCGGCCCTTCGGCGTCCGCGGCGGGCACGAGCCGCGCTCCGTTCCCGCCGTGCGTCCATTCTGCCGTGGAGGTGGCCCCCTGGTCACCGTCCTCGGGGATGATCTTCGTCGTGGGCTCCGCGCCTACCGTGGTCGCGGGCGGTCCTCGGCAGGGAGGGCCCGAAGGCGAGGAGTGGCTCGGCATGGCACGAGGAGCGGATCGGCCGGACGGCGGGCCCGGGTCGGCGCCGGCCGAGGAGCTGGTCGGGATGATGGCCGAGGACGGCGCGGCCGCCCTGCTGGCGAACAGCCCCGACCTGGCCGAACAGGCGGCCTGGCGGCGGCTCACCGCCCGGCACGGGGACCGGCTCGCGGAGATCATGGCGGAGCACGGCTGGCCGACCGAGCGCACGCTCGGCGCCGAGGCCGCCCGGTGGCTGGCCGGGCGCGGCGCGCCGCACCTGCTGCTGCTCGGCCGGCGCGGGGCCGACACCCCCGGCGCACAGGCCCTCGCGGAGGAACTGACCGGGTACGGCAGCCGGGTCACCCTGGCCGCCTGCGACACCGCCGACCGCGACGCCCTGGCCGCCGTCCTGGCCGGAGTGCCGCAGGACCAGCCGCTGACCGCCGTGCTGCACGCCGCCGGAGTCGACGGCCAGGCCCCACTGGACGAGGCCGACACCGGCCACCTCGACGCGGTGCTGGGCGCCAAGCTCGGGGGAGCGGTGCACCTGCACGAGCTGACCCTCGGCCTCGACCTGGAGCAGTTCGTCGTCTTCTCCTCGGTCTCCGGCATCTGGGGCGGCGGCGGCCAGGGCGCGTACTCGGCCGGGAACGCGTTCCTGGACGCACTGGTGGAACACCGCAGGGCCCGCGGCCTGGCCGGCACCTCGGTCGCCTGGGGCGCCTGGGCGGGCGCGGGAATGGCCGCCACCGGGGACACCGACGGCCTGCTGCGCCGCGGCGTGACCCCGATGGACCCCGAACTGGGCATCCAGGCCCTCGCCCAGGCCGTCGACCGGGCCGAGCACGGCCTCACCGTGGCCGCGGTGGACTGGGAGGCCTTCGGCGCGGCCTTCACCTCCACCCGGCCCAGCCCGCTGCTGGCCGGGCTGCTCACCGGCCCGGCGGAGGACGGGAGTCCGGAGCCCGCCGAGCCGGACGACGCCGACGAGGCGGCGGCCCTCGTCGCGCGGCTGACGGCGGCACCGCTGCGGCAGCGCCCGCAGATCCTGGTCGACGTGGTGCGCGCCCAGGCGGCCACCGTGCTGCGCTACCAGGACGGCCGCACCCTCACGGCCGGCCAGGCCTTCAAGGACCTCGGCTTCGACTCGCTGACGGCCGTCGAGCTGCGCAACCGGCTGAGCCGGGTGACCGGGCTGCGCCTGCCACCGAGCCTGGTGTTCAACCACCGCACCCCCAACGGGGTGGCGGCCTTCCTCGGCGAGGAGCTGGGCGTCCTGACCGAGGACCGGCCGGCCGGTCCTGACGAGGCGGCGGTGCGTGCCGCCCTGGCCGCCATCCCGATCGAACGGCTGCGGGAGGCCGGGCTGATGGACACCCTGCTGGGCCTGGCCGGGGCCGCCACCGCCGAGCCGGCCGGCCCGCTCGACGACCCGGACACCGAGGACGGCCCCGACGGGCCGGACGGTCTCGGCGACCTGGACGACCTGGATGCCGACGCCCTGATCGAGATCGCCCTGAACACCGAACGAGACGACGTCTGAGCCATGGAGAAATCGATGAACACCCGCGGTGACAAGGCGGTCGAAGCGCTCCGGGCCTCACTCAAGGAGGTCGACCGGCTGCGCAGGCAGAACCGGGAGATCCAGGCGGCGGCCCGCGAGCCGATCGCGATCGTCGCGCTGGGCTGCCGGCTGCCCGGCGGCGTCACCGGCCCCGACGACCTGTGGCGGCTGGTCGCGGACGGCACCGACGCGATCGGCGGGTTCCCGACCGACCGCGGCTGGGAGGAGTCCTTCCCCGGCGGCCGGGACTACGCCCGCCGGGGCGGCTTCATCGGCGACGCGACCGAGTTCGACGCCGAACTGTTCGGCATCAACCCGCGCGAGGCGCTGGCGATGGACCCCCAGCAGCGGCTGCTGCTGGAGGTCGCCTGGGAGACCTTCGAGCGGGCGGGCATCGATCCGCGGTCCGTGGCGGGCAGCGAGACCGGCGTCTTCGTCGGCGCCTCCCCGTCCGGCTACGACGGCGTCGGCCGGCTGCCCGACAACACCGCGGGCTACCACCTGACCGGCACCGCGAGCGGCGTGCTCTCCGGCCGGCTCTCGTACGTGTTCGGCCTGGAGGGCCCGGCGGTCACGGTGGACACCGCCTGCTCCTCCGCGCTGGTCGCGCTGCACCTGGCCGTCCAGTCGCTGCGCCAGGGCGAGTGCGGGCTGGCGCTGGCCGGCGGCGTCGCGGTGATCAGCACCCCGGCGGCCTTCGGCGAGTTCGGCAAGCAGGGCGGCCTGGCCGCCGACGGGCGCTGCAAGTCCTTCGCCGCCGCTGCGGACGGCACCGGCTGGGGCGAGGGCGTCGGCGTGCTGCTGCTGGAGCGGCTCTCCGACGCGCGCCGCAACGGCCACGAGGTGCTGGCGGTCGTCCGCGGCAGCGCCGTCAACCAGGACGGTGCCTCCAACGGCCTCACCGCCCCCAACGGTCCCTCGCAGGAGCGGGTGATCCGCCAGGCGCTCGCCAACGCCCGGCTGGAACCGGCCGACGTGGACGCCGTCGAGGCGCACGGCACCGGCACCCGGCTCGGCGACCCGATCGAGGCCGAGGCGCTGCAAGCCGTCTACGGGCGCGGCCGGAGCGCCGAACGGCCGCTGCTGCTCGGCTCGTTGAAGTCCAACGTCGGGCACACCCAGGCCGCGGCGGGCGCCGTCGGCATGATCAAGAGCGTGCTGGCGCTGCGCCACGGCCTGCTGCCGGCCACCCTGCACGTGGACGCCCCGACCCCGCACGTCGAGTGGACGGGCGGCGGCGTCGAGCTGCTGACCGAGGCCCGCCCCTGGCCGCAGGCCGAGCGGACCCGGCGGATCGGCGTCTCCGCGTTCGGCGTCGGCGGCACCAACGCCCATGTGCTCATCGAGGAGAGCCCCGCCGAGGCCGAGGCCGAGGCGGGCACCGAGGCCGGGGTCGAGCCACCGGCGGCGGCGTCCGGTCCGGTGGCCTGGCCGGTGTCGGCACAGAGCGCGCAGGCGCTGCGGGCCCAGGCGGCACGGCTGGCCGGAGGGCTCGGCTCCGACACCGACCCGGGCGAGGTGGCCTGGTCGCTGGCTACCACCAGGGCCGGACTGGCCCACCGCGCGGTGGTGCTCGGGGCCGACCGGGACGGCCTGGCGGCGCTGGCGGAGGGCCGTCCCGCGGCCGGTGTGGTGTCGGGCGTCGCGGTCGAGGGCCGGACGGCGTTCCTGTTCACCGGTCAGGGCGCGCAGCGGGCCGGGATGGGGCGTGGGCTGTACGAGGCGTTCCCGGTGTTCGCGGCGGCCTTCGACGAGGTCTGCGCGCGGTTCGACCTGGGCAGGCCGCTGAAGGACGTGGTGTTCGAGGGTGCGGAGGAGCTGGACCGTACGGTGTGGGCGCAGGCCGGGCTGTTCGCGGTCGAGGTCGCCTCGTACCGGTTGCTCGAATCCTGGGGCGTGACGGCCGACTTCCTGCTCGGGCACTCGATCGGTGAGATCGCCGCCGCCCATGTGGCGGGGGTGTTCTCGCTGACCGACGCGTGTGCGCTGGTGGCAGCGCGTGGCCGGCTGATGCAGGCACTGCCCGAGGGCGGCGCGATGCTCGCCGTCCAGGCGGCCGAGGCCGAGGTGCGTGCGGAGATCGGTGACCGGCTGGACGTCGCGGCGGTCAACGGCCCGACGTCCGTGGTGGTTTCCGGGCCCGTCGAGGCGGTGGAGGCGTTCGCGGCCGAGTGGTCCGCGCAGGGTCGCAAGACCAGCCGGCTGACGGTCTCGCACGCGTTCCACTCGGCGCTGATGGAGCCGATGCTCGCCGAATTCGCGGCCGTCCTCGGCGAGTTGACCTTCGCCGAGCCGCAGATCCCGCTGATCTCCAACCTGACCGGCGAACTCTCCACGCCCGGGCTGTTCACCACCCCGGACTACTGGCTGCGCCAGGTCCGCGAGGCCGTGCGCTTCGCCGACGGTGTCGACACCCTGGGCCGTCAGGGCGTCACCCGGTTCGTCGAACTCGGCCCGGACGCCGTGCTGGCCGGCCTGGCCGGACAGTCGGCCGCCGACGCCGTGTTCGCCCCGCTGATGCGCCGCGAGCGGGACGAGGCCGAGACCGCCCTGACCGCCCTGGCCGTCCTCTGGACCACCGGCGGCGAGCTCGACTGGCGGTCCGTCCTGCCGGCCGGCCGCAGGCTGGACCTTCCCACCTACGCCTTCCAGCGCGAACGCTTCTGGCCCGACGTGCCGCTGGACGCGCCCGGCTCCCCCGAGGACGCCCGGTTCTGGGCGGCCGTGGAGCGCGCCGACGTCTCCGAACTGGCCACCACCCTGCGGCTGGCGGACACCCCGGAGGTCCTGGACGGCGTCGTCCCCGCGCTCTCCGCGTGGCGGCGCTCGCGCCGGCAGGAGGCGGTCGTCGACTCCTGGCGCTACCGGGTGGAGTGGCAGCCCCTGGCGGTGCCGGAGGCCGCCGGGCCCGCCGGCACCTGGCTGCTGGTCACCGCCGACGAGACCGCACCCGACCAGGCCCCACCCGACGAGACCGCACCCGACGAGGCCGCACCGGGCCAGGGCGGCCAGGCCGCAGCCGTGGCAGCGGCGCTGCGGGAGGCCGGGGCGCAGGTCACCACCCTGACGGCGGCCGGCGACCGGGCCTCCCTCGCCGAGCGGCTGGCCACCGAGGACCCCGCCGGAGTGGTGTTCCTGGCCGGCTCCGCCGCCGGCGGGCTGCCGGTGCCCGGCGACCTCGCCGCCCTGCTGCTGCTCTTCCAGGCGCTCGGCGACGCGGGCTCGCGGGCCCCGCTGTGGTGCCTGACCCGGGGCGCGGTCTCCACCGGGGACGAGGACGGGTCGCAGGCCCCCGAGCAGTCGCTGCTGTGGGGCCTCGGCCGGGTCGCCGCGCTGGAACAGCCCGACCGCTGGGGCGGGTTGATCGACCTGCCGCCCGTCCTGGCCGCCGAGGACGGCCGACGGCTGGCCGCGCTCCTCGCCGCCGCGGGCGAGGAGGACCAGCTGGCCCTGCGCGGGGAGCGGGCGCTCGTCCGCCGGGTGGTCAGGGCGCCGCTGCCCGAGAGGCCCGCCGAGGAGTGGAACACCGGTGGCACCGTCCTGATCACCGGCGGGACGGGCGCCCTCGGCGGGGACACGGCGCGCTGGCTGGCGGGCCGGGGCGTGCCGCACCTGCTGCTGACCAGCCGTCGGGGCCCGGCCGCGCCGGGCGTGGACGAGCTGGTGGCCGAACTGACCGCGCTGGGCGCCCGGGTGACGGTCGCCGCCTGCGACGTGACCGACCGGGAGTCGCTGACCGGGCTGCTGGCCGGCATCCCGGCCGAGTACCCGCTGACCGGCGTGGTGCACACCGCCGGAGTCGGCTCGCCCGGTCCGCTGATGGAGACCGGTCCTGAGGCCGTCGCCGAGGTGATCGGTGGCAAGGCGGCCGGCGCCGCGCTGCTGGACGAACTGACCGACGGCCTCGACCTGTTCGTGGTGTTCTCGTCGATCGCCGGCCTCTGGGGCAGCGGCGGCCAGGGCGCCTACGCGGCCGGGAACGCGTTCCTGGACGCGCTGGTGGAGAACCGCCGGGCCCGCGGCCTGGCCGGGACCTCGGTCGCCTGGGGCCCCTGGGCCCAGGCCGGCATGGCCGACGACGCCGACTTCGAGGACTTCCTGCGCCGCCGCGGCCTGTCCGGGCTGGACCGGACGACGGCGATCCTGGCCCTGGCCGGGATCGTCGACCGGGACGAGGGCTGCGTGGCCGTCGCGGACGTCGACTGGGAGCGGTTCGGGCCCTCGTTCGCCTCCGGCCGGCCCAGCCCGCTGCTGAGCGAACTGGCCGAGACGGCCGGGACCACCGGTACCGCCGGCGCGCCCGCCGTCTCCTCGGAACTGCGGGACGCGCTCGCCGCCGCGCCCGAGGGCGAGCGCTCGCGCCTGCTGCTGGAGGTGGTCAGGGCCCGCACCGCGCTGGTCCTCGGGCGCCCGACCACCGAGGCGGTGGAGCCGCGCCGAGCCTTCCGCGACCTGGGCTTCGACTCGCTGACCGCCGTGGAACTGCGCAACCGGCTCGGCGAGGAGACCGGCCTGAGGCTGGCCGCGACCCTGGTCTTCGACCACCCGACGCCCGCCGCGCTGACCGAGCACCTGCTCGGCGAGCTGTTCGGCACGGCCGAGGAGGCTCCGCCACCGGCACCGGTGACGGCCGCGGTGGACGACGAGCCGATCGCGATCGTCGGCATGAGCTGCCGTTACCCCGGCGGCGTCCGCTCCGCCGGGCAGCTGTGGGAGCTGGTGGCCGAAGGCCGGGACGGCGTCGGCGACTTCCCCACCGACCGCGGCTGGCCCGAGGGCGGCTCGTACGTCCGGCGCGGCGGCTTCCTGGACGACGCCACCGAGTTCGACGCCGGCATGTTCGGCATCTCGCCGCGCGAGGCGCTGGCGATGGACCCCCAGCAGCGGCTGCTGCTGGAGGCGGTCTGGGAGGCGTTCGAGAACGCCGGCATCGACCCGTTCTCGCTCGGCCGCTCGTCGACCGGCGTGATGATCGGCGCCTCCTCCTCCGGCTACGGCCTCGGCATGGAGATGCCCGCCAACGTCGAGGGCCACCTGCTCACCGGCACCGTCAGCAGCGTGCTGTCCGGCCGGGTGTCGTACACCTTCGGCCTGGAGGGCCCCGCCGTCACCATCGACACCGCGTGCTCCTCCTCGCTGGTCGCCCTGCACCTGGCGGCGCAGGCACTGCGCCGCGGGGAGTGCGGGATGGCGCTGGCCGGCGGCGTCGCGGTGATGGTCTCCCCCGGGGTGTTCGCCGAGTTCGACAAGCAGAACGGCCTGGCCGCCGACGGCCGCTGCAAGGCCTTCGCCGCCGCCGCGGACGGCACCTCCTGGGCCGAGGGCGTCGGCGTGCTGGTGCTGGAGCGGCTCTCCGAGGCCCGCCGCAAGGGCCACCGGGTGCTCGCCGTGCTCCGGGGCAGCGCGGTCAACCAGGACGGCGCCTCGAACGGCCTGTCCGCCCCGAACGGCCCCTCCCAGCAGCGGGTGATCCGCCAGGCCCTGGCCGACGCGGGCCTGACCACCGCCGACGTGGACGTGGTGGAGGCGCACGGTACCGGCACCCGGCTCGGCGACCCGATCGAGGCCCAGGCCCTGCTCGCCACCTACGGCCGGGAGCGCACCGGCGAGCCGCTCTGGCTCGGCTCGGTGAAGACCAACATCGGCCACACCCAGGCCGCCGCGGGCGTCGCCGGGGTGATCAAGATGGTGGAGGCGCTGCGGCACGGCGTGCTGCCCGCGACCCTGCACGTGGACGAGCCCTCCCCGCACGTGGACTGGTCGGCGGGCGCGGTCGAACTGCTCACCGAGGCCAGGCCCTGGCCGGAGGCGGACCGGCCGCGCCGCGCCGCCGTCTCCTCCTTCGGCATCAGCGGCACCAACGCCCACATCATCCTGGAGGCCGCACCGGCCGCCGAGCCGGCCGAGCCGGACGGAACCGCCGGCTCCCCGGTCGCCGCGGGGCCGCAGCCCTGGCTGCTGTCCGGCAGGACCCCGGCCGCGCTGGCCGCCCAGGCCCGGCGGCTGCGGGAGTTCGCGGCCGGCCGGCCCGGCCTCGGGGTGTCCGACGTCGCTCGCTCGCTGCTGTCCAGGGCCGCCCTGGAGCACCGCGCCGTCGTGCTCGGCACCGACCGCGCCGCCCTGCTGGACGGCCTCGGCGCCCTTGACGGCTCCGACGGTTCCGGGGGCTCCGATGGCACCGGCGGCACCGGCGCTTCCGGCGGTGAGCGCGTCGTGCGGGGCCGGACGGTACCCGGCGACGTGGTGTTCGTGTTCCCCGGCCAGGGCTCCCAGTGGGTCGGCATGGCCCGCGAACTCATGGACGCCTCACCGGTGTTCGCCGAGCGGATGGCCGCCTGCGCGGCGGCCCTGGCACCCTGGACGGACTGGGCGCTGACCGAGGTCCTGGACGACGAGGAGCAGTTCGCCAGGACGGAGGTGGTCCAGCCGGCGCTGTGGGCGATCCTGGTCTCGCTGGCCGAGGTCTGGCGGTCGTACGGCGTCGAGCCCTCGGCCGTGGTCGGCCACTCCCAGGGCGAGATCGCCGCCGCGGTGGTGGCCGGCGCCCTGACCCTGGAGGACGGCGCCAAGGCGGTCGCCCTGCGCGGCCGGGCGCTGACCGAACTGGCCGGCGGCGGCGCGATCGCGGCGCTGGCGGTCGACGAGGAGCGCGCGCGGGAGCTGATCGCACCGTACGACGGACGGCTCTCGGTGGCCGCGCACAACGGCCCGTCCTCGACCGTGGTCTCGGGCGAGCCCGCGGCCTTGGCGGAGCTGCTGGCGCTCTGCGAGGCCGGCGGCACCTGGGCCCGGCTCATCCCCATGAACTACGCCTCGCACTCCGCCCAGGTCGAGCAGGTCCGCGAACGGGTCCTGACGGACCTCGCCGGGATCACCCCGGTGGCCTCCCGGATCCCGCTGTACTCCACGCTGACCGGCGAGCCGATCGACACCGCGCGGATGGACGCCCAGTACTGGTACGACAACCTGCGCTCCACCGTTCGCTTCGAGCAGGCCGTCCGCGCCCTGCTCGCCGACGGCCGGACGGTGTTCATCGAGTGCAGCCCGCACCCGGTGCTCACCCTCGGCGTCCAGGAGACCGCCGATGCGGCCGGCGTCGACGCCGCCGCGCTGGGCACCCTGCGGCGCGACGACGGCGGGCCCGCCCAGCTGTCGGCCGCCCTCGCCGAGGCCTGGACGGCCGGTGCGGCCGTCGACTTCGCGTCGCTGCTGCCCACCGGGCCCACGGTCGAACTGCCCACCTACGCCTTCCAGCGCGAGCGCTACTGGCCGCGGTCCGTGGTGGCCGCGGGCGACCTGGCCACGGTCGGCCAGGTCGTCACCGCCCACGCCCTGCTGGGTGCCGCCGTCCCGCTGCCCGGCGACGCCCTGCTGCTGACCGGGCGGCTGAGCGCGGCCGGCCAGGGCTGGCTGGCCGACCACGCGGTGCGCGGCGACGTGCTGGTGCCCGGCACCGCGTTCGTCGAGATGGCCCTGCGGGCCGGCGAGCAGGCCGGCTGCGCCCATCTGGCCGAACTGGTGCTTCAGGCGCCGCTGGTGCTGCCCGCGGCGGGCGGCGTCGCGGTCCAGGTGAGCGTCGGCGGCGCCGACGGCACCGGCAGCCGCACCTTCGAGGTGTTCTCCCGGCCGGACGCCGCCGGCACCGAGCTGGTCTGCCACGCCACCGGCGTGCTCGCCCAGGCCGCCGCGCCGCAGGACGGGCCCGACCTCTCGGTGTGGCCGCCCGCCGGGGCCGAGCCGGTCGAGGTCGAGGGCTTCTACGCGGCGCTGACCACGGTCGGCTTCGGCTACGGCCCCGCCTTCCGGGGGCTGCGTGCGGCCTGGCGCGACGGCGCCACCGTCTACGCCGAGGTCGCGCTGCCGTCGGACGTCCCGGCCGACGGCTACGGGGTGCACCCCGCCCTGCTGGACTCCGCCCTGCACGCCGTCTCGCTCACCGCCGAGCCCGGCACCGGCACCCGGCTGCCGTTCTCCTTCGAGGGCGTCGGTCTCCAGGCCGCCGGGGCCACCGCGCTCCGGGTGGCGCTGACGGCCGGTCCGGACGGGATCGCCCTGCACGCCGCCGACCCGGCCGGCGCGCCGGTGGTCGGCATCGCGTCGCTGACCCTGCGCGAACTCGCCGCCGACTCCGTCCGGCGGGCCGGTGAACGCGCCGTCCACGACGCCCTGTTCACCGTCGACTGGTCCCCGCTGCCGCGGCAGGCCCCGGCCCGGCCCGACACCTCGGCCTGGCGGGACCTGGACGCCGTCGAGGCCGGCACCGAGCCGCC
>NZ_MSJQ01000186.1 GCF_014596515.1 Streptomyces sp. CBMA156 | reverse complement strand
GTCTCGGCCGGGGCCCGGTGGGCCAGGGCGCCACGCAGCGCCAGGACCGCCGCGACCAGCGCCGAGAGCGCGGTGCGGCGGCCCGCGAGGGTGGTGCGTTCGGGCTGGAGCCCGGGATCGCCCGGCCGCTCGGTGCCCTCGCCCGGGGTCATGCCGCCCGCACGATCAGCGGGAGCAGGCCGAGGCCGGTCAGCGCGGCACCCGTGGCGAGCACCGGCAGCAGCCGGCTCGGCGGCAGCGGCCGTTTGTGGCGCATCGCCCGCTGGACCGAACGCCAGCGGAAGTAGGCCATTGTGCACAGCAGGGAGCCCACCACCGCCAGCCCCGCACCGAGCACCGTTCCCGCCGCCCCCCGCGCGTGCGGCGGGACGAACTGGGCGACGGCCAGGGCCGCCGCGATCAGTGCGAGGCCCGTTCTGAACCAGGCCAGGAACGTCCGTTCGTTGGCCAGCGAGAACCGGTAGTCCGGCTCCTCGCCCTCCTCGTACCACGGCGTGCCGCGGCCGGTGCGGGGCGTGGTGGGCATGGCGGGCTCCCTGGCGGTGGGACGGGTCGGTGCGGACCGTGGCGGGCTGCTGCGAGCGGGCGGTCAGGCCGGCTGCGGGGTGCCGGCCCCGGGCGCGGGCAGGGCGACCGGGGGAAGCCGCGGGTCCGGCACGGGCGGGATGACGTCGGCGGTCTCGACCATCCACCGCAGCAGGGCGTCGTGCAGGCGCCGCTCGATGGCGGCATGCTCCTCCCGGCCCGCCAGGTTGACCCGCTCCTGCGGGTCGGCCGCCCGGTAGTACAGCTCCGGCGACTCGTAGAGCCGCCACACGTACGTCCACTCCCGGTCCCGGACCGCGACCGCCTTGCCCACCAGGGCCGGGTCCTCGTGCTGGAGGGCGCCCTTGAGGTCGTACGGGAAGCCCGGGCGTTCCATCTGCGGCTCCTCCTCGACGGTGAAGCCGCCCTCGGTGAAGGCGTACTCGCGGTGCGGGGCGGCCGGGTCGCGCAGCAGCGGCACCAGGCTGCGGCCGAAGTGGCGGTGCGGCGCCTCGACGCCCGCCAGTTCCAGGACGGTGGGCAGGACGTCGACCATCTCCACCATGGCGTCGCTGACCTGTCCCCCGGCGAAGCCTCCGCCGCTGATGATCAGGGGGTCGCGGGTGATGCAGTCGTGCATCGCCGACGGCCACTTCTCGATCAGCCCGAAGTCGCCGAGGTACTCGCCGTGGTCGGCGAAGAACAGGGTCACGGTGTTCTCCGCGGCACCGGCGTCGGCGACCGCGTCCATGACCCGCCCGAGCTGGTCGTCGAGGCGGCCGATCATCCCGTAGTACGTGGCCACGACCTCGCGCCACTGCTCCGGGGTGACCTCGCCGATGCCGTAGCGCTCGCGGATCGCCCGCATGTAGCGGGGTTCGCCGGACGGGTCGCCGGGCGCCACCGGGTCGGCGAGCGCGTCCCGGTCGACCTGCGAGAACCAGGGCTCCTCGACCTGGAACGGGCAGTGCGGCGCCACCAGCGGGACGAACAGCACCCAGGGCTGCTCGGGCGGGTCCGCCAGCCACCGCTCGGCGGAACGGACCGCGGCCTCGTCGGGGTCGACGCGCCCGTCGTCGGGCACCCGGCCCCGGTAGAACAGCCGGGACCAGACGCCGTCGGGGTACTCGCCCCCGTACCCGACCGTGGGCATGACCGAGAAGCCGTACTCGTGGACGCTCGCCTCGGTGACCCCCGGCGCGAAGGTGTCGCCGCGGGCGCCCGCCCAGGTGACGTGGTAGCCGGCGTCCTTGAGGATGCGCAGCAGGTTCGGCTCGTGCTCCTTGAGCAGGTGGGTGAGGGTCCGGTGGCCCGCCGTGTGCGGGTACCAGCCGGTGAGGACCGACGCCCGGCTGGGCGAGCACACCGGGTGCTGGACGTAGGCCCGGTCGAAGCGGGTGCCCCGGGCCGCGAGGGCGTCGAGGTGCGGCGTGCTGACGTGCGGGTTGCCGAACGCCCCGACGGCGTCGGCCCGGAGCTGGTCGGGCATGAGGATCACGAAGTTGGGGCGGTGGGTCATGTGGGGTTCCTGTCCTGGGTTTCGTCCGGAAGCGGCCGGCTGCCGGCGAGGCGACGGTCCAGTTCGGCCTGGACGGCGGCGACGTCCCTGGCGTAGGGCCGGTACAGCAGGGTGGCGAGGAGTCCGTTCACGAGGAGGACGACGACCACCATCCACAGGAAGGCGCCGCGCAGTCCGATGGTGTCCCCGAGGTAGCCGACCCCGAGGGTGATCGAGGCCCAGCCGATCCCTTCGAGGCCGAGGAAGACGGCGAAGGCCGTGCCGCGCAGTTCGGGCGGCGTGATGGCCATGATCACCGGCCGGTTGACCCCCGGCTGGACGCCCTGGAGGAGGCCCAGCACCGAGAGGAGGAAGGCGTAGACCCCGAGCTGGGTCCAGGCGACCTGGGTCGCGACGTAGGCGACGACGCCGTACCCCAGGAGCGCCGCCTGGAGGACGGCGACGCGGCCCGCGCGGGGGAAGCTGCGCTGCACCCGGTCCGCGGCCAGCCCGCCGCCGAGCGTGCCGAGCAGGTACGACAGCGCGGCGGGGAAGATCACCAGCGAGGCCTGCGCGTTGCTGAACCCGCGGACGTCGACCAGGAACACCACGCCGAAGGCGACCATCACGAACTGCGCGCTGAGCAGGCGTTGCAGGCACATCAGCGGGAAGCTGCGGATCCGGGCCAGCCGGCGCAGGCTCGCCCGGTCGAAGGCGCGGCCGCGCGGCGTGCGGGATCCGGCCGTCAGCGAGGCGAGCTGGGGTTCGGCCGCGCCGACCCCCGGGTCCTCGAAGAACACCAGGATGGCGACGCCCGCCAGCAGTTGCAGGGTGCCGAGGAGGAAGAACCCGTACCGCCAGCCGTCCCCGATCAGGGACAGCTGCCCGAACAGCGGGCCGAGGACGGCGGTGAACAGGGCGATGGAGCCGAAGAGGACACCGGACGCCCGGCCCCGGGTCCGGTCGTCGAAGAGGTCGGCGAGGATGCCGTTGACCAGCGGGCCGCTGCCGGCGATGCCGACGGCCGCGACACCGAACAGCACCACCAGTTGCAGGTAGTTCTGGGCGAACCCGGTGGCGATGGTCCACACGCCCCACAGGCCGGAGCAGCCGGCCAGGACGTACTTGCGGGGGAAGCGCTGGGCGAGGACCACCCACACCGGTCCGAAGAACACCCCGGTGAGCTTTCCCAGGGCGACGAGCAGGCTGAGGGCCGACAGCGGCAGGCCCAGGGCGGAGCGCATCGCGGGGAACAGCACGGACACGGCGCTGTGCTCTCCGCTGTCGGTGCCCATCGCGGCGCTGAGCAGCCCCAGTTGGCGCCAGCGGCCGGGTCTGCCCCGGCCGGCGGCGGAGGGCGGGGAGGCCACCGCGGTCTGCGGCGGCGAGGATTCGGCGGACATCTGGACTCCCTTGGCGTCGCGCGCGTCAGTCGGGCTGGACGGACCGCTGGTCGCGGGTCTGCAGCAGGGCCGCCCAGCGGGCCGCGAGTTCGGCGGTGCGCGGGCGGTCGGGCGCGTGCCAGGAGACCGGCACGTTCAGGGAGGCGAGGCGGGCTTCGAGGTCCTCGGCCAGGTGTTCGCGGCCGGTGTCCCGCAGGTGCCTGGCGTACCGCGCGGGGTCGCTGTAGTACGTCGGGCCGGTCTGGAGGGTCGCCTGCATCGGGTCGGGCAGGCAGCCGGGGCGGCCGGCGTGCTCGTCCCGCCACTCGGCGAGGTGGGAGCGCATGGTGGCGGCGAGTCCGGGCTCCTCGCCGAGCAGGTCGCGGGTCAGGTAGGGGTCTTCGGTGACGTGGAAGAGCTGCTCCCACTCGGCCCGGAAGCACCCGGGGTGGTAGGTGCGGATGTACAGGTGGTCACGGGTGCGCACCGCGCGCTGGTAGGTGTGGGCGCCGTGGCCGAGGACCAGGTACGGCCGGGACTCGATGGCTTCGCCGCGCACCGCGGGGGCGAAGGAGGTGCCCTGCCAGCCCGCCGGCGTGGGCAGCCCCAGGAGGTCGCACAGCGTGGGGGCGAGGTCGATGTTGTAGAGCAGCGCGTCGTTGCGCCGGGCCTCGGCGGGCAACCGGTCGGTGACACCGGGCCAGTACACGACCAGCGGCAGCCGGTGGGTCGGCTCGTTGGCCAGGCCGTGCTCCGCGTACGAGCCCTGCTCGCCGAAGGACTCGCCGTGGTCGGCGCTGACGATCACGGCGGTCTCCTCCGCGATGCCCGCCTCCTCCAGGGCGGCGAGGAGTCGGCCGAGGTGGTGGTCCCAGTAGTGGACCGCCCCGTCGTAGCCGTTGATCAGGTGCTCGAAGTCGGCGCGGGAACGGATGGCGTCGGGCATGTTGTGCGGCACCGGGGACCGGCCGTCGCCCGTCAGCGAGTAGTGCAGGTCGAGGGCGCTGCGCGGGCCGTAGACCTCCGCGTGGTCGGCGATGGTCTGCTCGTCGGGCCACTCCTGGACGGGGCCGGACGCGGCCATCCTCTCGGTCCACTCGGCGGGCTGGGTGTAGTTGGTGTGCGGGTCCCAGTAGGTGAGGTGCAGGTACCAGTCGTCGTCCTCCGCGTGCCGGCGGATCCAGTCGACGGCGGCGCGGTTGACGTCCTGGGCCTCCTCGTCGCCGAAGCGGGCGGTGGCGCGGATGGACTCCCGGAAGTTGGCGTGGAAGAAGTAGGCCCGGTGGCGCTCGGCGAACACCGAGACGGCGGCGGTGTAGAGGCCGCCGAGGCCGAGCCACTGGCCGAGCAGCGGACGGTCGGGTTCGGGGCCGTGCCCGGAGTCGAGCCGGAACTGCGCCGCCGGACCGAAGTGCCCGATCACACCGTTGGTGATGCCGAACTGACCGCTGGTCAGGGCCGTCCTGGAGGGCAGGCAGGGCGAGTCGGAGCAGTAGTAGCGGTCGAAGACGACCGACTTGTCGGCGAGGGCCTGGAGGTGGGGGGTGGTGGGGCGGTGGTAGCCGTAGGGGGTGGTGTGGTCGGCGCGGAGGGTGTCCACGTCGACGTAGATGATGCGCACGGGGGGACTCCGAGGGGGGAGTTGGGCAGGGGCGCGCGCCGGTGCGGCCCGGCGCGGGGGACGCCGGACGACCGGTCGGTGCGGGTGGGGGGTGCCGTGGGGGTGCCGTGGGAGTACGGCGGAAGGGTGTGCCGGGGACGGCGCCGTGGGTGGGAGCGCCGTGAGGGGTACGGCCGAGGGGTGTGCCGTGGGGTCTGGCGGGGAGTGGGCCGTGGGGGTGCGGCGGGCGCAGCGGGCGCGGCTCAGCGGCCGAGCCGTGACTCCAGCCGGGCCTTGGTGAGCTGGAGCCAGGCGATGTAGGAGGCGCCGAAGGCGTAGCCGTGCTCGTGGGCCATCGTGTGGACCTCGCGGGCCCAGGCGGCGTCGAGTTCGGGGATCTGCGGGTCGTAGCGATCGGGCATCGGCATGGCCGAGGAGTCCGCGTGCTGCTTGAGCCGGTACTCCAGCTCCGTGGTGACGAGGTCCAGGGCGATCTCGGGGTCGAGCTGCCCGGCGAAGAAGAAGCGCAGGGTGAAGTCGGGGTCCTTGGGGCGCGACGACGGTTCGAAGGGGGACCTCGCCCACTCCAGGAGCGCCGTGCGGCCCTCCTCCGTCAGCCGGTAGACCTTGGCGTCCGGCCGGCCCTCGCGCGGGTCGACCTCGAAGTCGACCCAGCCGCGCTCCAGGAGCTTGGCCAGCCGACGGTAGATGTGCGGGAGCTGGACGCCGTACCCGATGAACCGGCCCGGTCCGTCCATCCAGCGGCGCAGGTCGTAGCCGGACAGGCGGCGCAGGGCCAGCGCCCCGAGGATCACATAGTCGAGCTGCATGGGCCGCACCTATGTTCTGAGGAACTTATGACCGACAGATTTACCCGCCGGTAGGCGGATGTCAAGACTCCCACCCCGAACTCGTCACGCGTCGGCGGCACAGCGGAAGCCCGCGTGCCCGCTGGAGCTGTCCGGGCTGTTGGCGGTGCGGGCGGCCACCCGGTAGCGGTTGCAGTAGGACTTGTGGCACATGTGGGAGCCGCCCCTGATGACCTTGTCGGTGCCCGCGGCGGGACCGGCCGGGCCGACCGGCGGACGGCCCGCCGGGTGGTCGGTGGTCCACCAGTCGGCACACCACTCCCAGACGTTGCCGGACACGTTGTACAGCCCGAAGCCGTTGGGTTCGAAGGCGTCGACGGGGGCGGTGCCGCGATGGCCGTCGGCCGCGGTGTTCCTGGTGGGGA
The DNA here is from genome assembly GCF_014596515.1 of Streptomyces sp. CBMA156. Lineage (GTDB taxonomy): Bacteria > Actinomycetota > Actinomycetes > Streptomycetales > Streptomycetaceae > Kitasatospora. Next base: position 1,782 of record NZ_MSJQ01000186.1, on the reverse strand, counting down.
AGGTGCCGCGCCAGATGTTGCAGCGGTACTCCCCCTCCGGGTCCAGCTCGTCGCCCCACGGGTAGCGGGCCTGCTCCAGGCCGCCGCGCGCCGCGTACTCCCACTCCGCCTCGGTGGGCAGCCGCTTGCCGGCCCAGGACGCGTACGCGGCCGCGTCGTTCCAGGACACGTGGACCACCGGGTGGTCGCCCCTGCCCTCGACGCCGCTGCCCGGGCCCTCGGGCCGGTCCCACGCGGCCCCCTCCACCCCGCACCACCAGGGGGTGCGCCCGGGGCGCGGAGCACCGCGGCGCAGCTCGCCGGGCAGGAAGGCGGCGAAGACGTAGGACCAGCCGATGCGCTCCGCCTCGGTGCGGTACCCGGTGTCGGCGACGAAGGCGGCGAACCGGTCATTGCTGACGGCGTGGACGTCGATCCGGAACGGGGCCAGCCGGACCGGGCGCACCGGGCCCTCCCCGTCGCCGGGGAACCCTTCGGCGTCCTCGGTGCCCATCAGGAACTCGCCGCCGGGCAGCAGCACCGTCCCCTCGGTGCGGTCGGACCGACGCGGCGACGGGAGCGGAGCCGGGGGCGGAGCCACCGCTCCTCCCCCGGACGGCATGCAGCAGCGGGCGGGCGCGGTGGGGTCGGTCATGCGGGGGGTCCTTCCGTGCTCGCCGGGACCTATCGCCTCCGGCAGTTATGTTCTAACGTACATAGGGCCGCAGACCCCGGCCAGAGGCGGGAAGCGTTCCGGTCGTCCGGGGGATTCCACCGGTCGATCGACCGACGGAGTGGACCTGCCCCGGATCAGCCGCCCGCGCACCGGTGGAGCACCGAAGATCGGGTGCCGGGAGCCGGACACCGTCCGGGACGGGACGGGCACCGGCCCGGATCGGGAGGACACGACGTGGACACACCGCACCTGCTGCCGATGAGCGACCTGTGCCGACACCTCTACGGCCTGTCGGCCACCACCCGGGAGGCCTTCCTCAACTATGGCAAGGCCCTGATGGTGATCGCCGGCGCCGACGGCGAGGTCAGCGAACCGGAGCTCGACTGGCTGATCGACCACCAGCGGCGGATGGGCGCACCGGAGGACGTCATCGAGCTCTACCGGGAGTTCGACTTCCGCGGGGCCGACCTCAACGACCTGCTGCCGGCCATCCGTACCGACGTGGAGACCTGGCAGGCCGCGCCGCACCTCGTGTACCACGCCATCCTGATGTGCGGCGCGGACGGCGTCTACGCGGCGGAGGAGCGGGCCCAGGTCCTGCGGGCGGCCCGGCTGATGGGTGTTTCCGACGACGTCGTGCTCTCCCTGCACGCCCTGGTGGACATGGAGCAGGCGGTGCACGACCTGCGCGCCGCGCTCTTCCACGTCAGCAGCGCGCCGGACGGGGTCTGACCCGTCCGACCCGTCCGACGCGTCTGACCCGTCTGACCCGTCTGCGGATGCCGCACCGGCGCCCTGCGCCGCGGGCTCCGGGTCACTCCCCCGCGGCGAGCCAGCGCAGCCGTCCGTCCCTGGCGTACGTCCGGCAGGTGAGGGCGACGCCCGCCGAGGACGTCGCGGTGGCACCGGCCTCCCGGCACTTGCGGTGCGGCTCGTTGCAGCTGCCCTTCTTCTTCCCGGGTATCTGAGCGCAGTTCTCGGTGTCGTGCGCCTCCTTCCCCTCGGGCGAGAGGTTGTCGTAGTTGCTCCCGTCGTGCCGCCCGGGCGAGTCGCCGCCCGCCGTCCCGGCTCCGGCGGGCCTGCCCGGTGCGGCGGCCGCCCGGGTCGGAGCCGGCTCCGACCCGGGC
>NZ_MSJQ01000185.1 GCF_014596515.1 Streptomyces sp. CBMA156 | reverse complement strand
CGGCTCGGCGCCCCAGGCGGCGAGCCGGGCCGCGAGCGCCCGCACCTCGGCGCGCAGCGCGGCGGGCTCCCGGACGGTGAACGGCCACCCCAGGCCGGCCAGCAGCACCGCGACACCGTCCAGGTTCTGTGCCCGGGCCCGCAGCAGCACCCGGTCCTCGGCGAGTTCGGTGAGGGTGCCGGCGGCGGGCGGCAGCCGGCGGCGGGCCTCGGCGAGGGTGGTCGCCAGTTCCACCTCCACCCGGTGCCGCCAGGGCGCACCGGCCAGTGACTCCACCACCCGCTGGACCGGGTCGAAGTCCTCGGGCGGCTCGAAGCCCGTCTCGCCCTGCTCGACCCGGGTGATCCGGTCCAGCCGGAAGGTGCGCGGCTCGCCGCTGCGGTGGTCGAGCCCGGTGGTGTACCAGCGCCCGGAGTGGAAGACCAGCCCGTACGGATCGAACTCGCGCTCGCTGGGCCGGTCCTCGCGGTCCCGGTAGCCGAGCCGCACCCGGCGCCGCCGACGGGCCGCCTCGGCCAGGGTGAACAGCGCGGAGGCGGCCGGGCCGGGGCCGGCGACGGGGGTGGCGGTGAGGCCGAGGGTCTGTTCGACCGCGGCGACCCGTTCGCGCAGCGGCGGCGGCAGCACCCGCTGGATCTTGCCGAGGGCGGTCTCGGTGGCCCCCTCCCCCACCGACAGGCCGGAGCTGCGGCCGGCCAGCAGGCCGAGCACGACGGAGGCGGCCTCGTCCGCGGTGAGCATCAGCGGCGGCAGCCGGTAGCCGGGCCGCAGGCGGTAGCCGCCGTAGCGGCCGCGGTCGGCCTGGACGGGGATGCCGAGGTCGGCCAGCCGGGCCACGTAGCGACGGACGGTGCGCTCGTCCACGTCGAGCCGGGCGGCCAGTTCGGCGCCGGTCAGGCCGGGGCGGTCCTGGAGCAGTTCCAGCAGGGCGAGGACGCGGCTGACCGGGTGCTCCACCGTGTACTCCTTCCCCTGCCGTGTTGCCTCCGCGTCGTCTCCGTGCCGCCTCCGTCGTCCGTTCCGGACACCTTGCGGCGAGGCGGCGGAAATCCGGGCGACTTCTGTCCGGATCCGATTCTAGAGTCGGCGGTGGAGAAGGCCCCACCGCGGCAGAGTCCTCCCGCGGGCCCGTCGTGGCCTCTCCGGACGATCCCCACCGACGAAGGAGTGATCCGCCATGAGCACGTTCGTACTGGTTCCCGGTTTCTGGCTCGGCGCCTGGGCCTGGGACGAGGTGGCCGCGCCGCTGCGCGCGGCCGGGCACCGGGTGTACCCGGTCAGCCTGCCCGGGATGGCCGAACGATCGGGCGAGGCAGGCGAGTTCGGGCTTGAGGAGCACATCGCCGACCTCGCCGGCCTGCTGGTCAGGGAGGACCTGTCGGATGTCGTGGTGGTCGGGCACAGCGGCGCCTGTGCCCCCGTGGGCGGGCTCGCGGACCGGATGCCGGAGCGGATCCGCCGGGTGGTCTACCTGGACAGCGGCCCGCTGATCGACGGCTCCGCGGTCCAGGACCTCTGGCAGCCCGACTACCTGCGCACGGCCGAGGCCTCGGTGGTCGACGGCCGTCTCCCGATGCCGAGCTGGGAGTACCTGGCCGAGCACGGCGCGAGCGTGGCGGGGCTGGACGAGGCCACCCTGGCACGCGTCCGCTCCCGTGCCACCCCGCACCCGGCCGGGGCCTTCCGGGACCGGCTGCGGCTGACCGGCGCCGGGGCCGCGCTGCCGCAGGCGCTGGTCTCCTGCTCCTTCCCGCTCGCCCAGGTGCGCGAGCTGATCGCCTCCGGGCACCCGTACTTCGCCGGGATGTCCGGGCCGAACTGGGAGCTGCGCGAACTGCCCACCGGGCACTGGCCGATGTTCTCCCGCCCGGCGGACACGGCGGCGGTGCTGACGGAGCTCGCCGCGCTCTGAGCCCCGACCGTTCGCGGGCCGCCCGTCGGCGGTCGGCCCGTCCGTGGGCCGCCCGTCCGTGGGCCCCGGCCTGTCCCGTCCGTGCCCTTCGGTGTGCCCGGCAGCGCCCGAGGCGTGTCCGTCCGTCGCGCAGCCGTGCCCGGACCGGCAGGATGGGGCCCACGGCGTACCCGAGCGGAGAGCGAGCAGCGTGTGCGAGCGGCCATGAACGGGCAACCGGTCCGCACCGAACCGCCCGCCGCCGGACCGGAG
>NZ_MSJQ01000184.1 GCF_014596515.1 Streptomyces sp. CBMA156 | reverse complement strand
GCCAGCGCTCCTCGCCGAGGCCGAAGCCGCACAGCACGGCGCCGTCCCTGGCGTAGTCGAGCAGGTCCGGCTGCTGCTCGGGCATCGGTCGGAAGTGCACCACCTCCACGCCGTCGCGCGCTATCTCGGTGAGCAGTTCACCACCGGTGGAGTCGCCGTACTCGATCGCGAACGACCAGCCGGCGCACGTGCCGACCCGGATCACGCCGTCGCCGTCGCCGCTGGGGCGGAAGACCTCGATGTCCAGGTCCCGGATCTCGGTGTCGCTGATCGGCTCGGTCGCGGTGGCCGGGTCGGCGCCCATCCGGCGGGCGAGTTCCTCGGGCGTGATCCCCCGGGCGAACACCACCCCACCGACCGCACCGTCCGTGCCGGGGTCGCCCGTCGGCGGTCGGCCCGTCCGTGGGCCGCCCGTCCGTGGGCCCGCCTGTCTCCGCGAGCCACTGGATGCCGTCGCCGTCCTGCCCCGCTCCCTCGCCTGTCCGTTCGGTCATGCCGCCCTCCCCTCGCGCCGGGCCTGCGGTGACCGGGCGCGCCCGTGGGCACCCTAACCGACCCGGCCGACAGCCGGAGGCCGGTCACCGGATCGATGCCGGAACCAGCCCCGCGCAGGGCCCGCCACCTCCCCCTCGCCGATCGACAGGAGGCCGATCAGGAGTCGAAATCGCCAGGCCCACAAGGCCGTTCACCCGGCACCGGCACCGCGCGGCTCACCCGGCCACCCCCGGCACCGCCTGGCCCACCGCTTCGAACAGCAGCTTTGCGGCCACCGTCGCCCCGTCGGTGCGCACCTCGCCCGCCACGGCCTCCGCCCGCACGCGGGTCCCGGGCGCCAGGGCCGCGCCGAGCGCGGCGGAGAGCGATGCGACGGTCGGCGTCGGGTCGAGGTGGGCCACACCGATGCCCAACTCGGCCACCCGGCCGGCCCAGTACGGCTGGTCCGCGATCCGGGGGACGACCACCTGGGGCGCACCCGCCACGGTCGCGGTCGTGGTGGTGCCCGCGCCGCCGTGGTGGACGACGGCGGCCACCCGGCGGAACAGGGCCTGCTGGTTCACCTCGCCGACGACGTGGCAGTCGTCGCGGTCGTCGACCGGGGCGAGTCCGGCCCACCCGCGGGCGAGGAGCACACGGCGGCCGTGCGCGCGGCCGGCCTCGACGGCCACCCGGGCGATGCCCTCCGGCGCGTACGCGGCCATGCTGCCGAAGCCGACGTACACCGGCGGCTCCCCGGCGTCCAGGAACGCCTCCAGGTCGGGCGGGAGGGGGCGGTCGTCGGGCAGGATCCAGGCCCCGGTCGGCACCACGTCGAGTTCCGTCATGCCCTCCGACGGGCACAGCAGCGGGTCCGCCGCCAGCCACGGCCGGTCGGTGAACACGTGGTCGCGGACGTTCTCCACCGGCGGCAGGCCGATCGCCGCCCGCCCGCTGTTGAGCGCGTCCCCGTACAGCGCGTTCACCCGCTGGGCGTCCTGCTCCCAGAGTTTCCGGTAGTCGGTCTCGTCCTCCGGGGACGGTGTGCCCGGCCGCCGCCCGGGCCGGAAGTGCCGCGAGGGCAGCCCGAAGATGTGAAAGCAGGCCAGCACGTAGTGGAGGCCCAGCTTCTCGGCGACGTCCCGCGCCCCCGCCGGCATCAGCCCGGTCGCCAGCAGCGCGTCGCAGTCCTCGGCCGCGGCGGTCAGCGCCTCGAACCGCGCGTCGACCAGCTCGCGGGCGAGACGGAACGCGTCCTCCGCCGTCGGCGGCTTCGGGCCGGACACCACCGAGCGCACCGACGGCCCGAGCGGCACCAGCTGCACGCCGACCCGCTCCAGCAGCGCCACGAACTCCTCGTCCGGTGGCGCGCACACCCGCACCTCGGCGCCGAGCCCCCGCAGCGCCGCCGCCAGCCCCGCCAGCGGTTCGACGTCCCCCCGCGATCCCCACGTCGTCATCAGCACACGCATTGCACGGCTCCCGTTTCCGCAGGTCATGGCCTTACGGCGGTGATTGTGCGGCACGACGGGGGCCTTGCCGCAAGCCCCGGGGCACGCTATAGCTTGATAGTGGCAGGGAGATTCACTCTCCTTGCCGTTTCTCTTGGCCACCCGGTCCGCATGGGTCCCCCCGACCCGTCCACCCCGGCCGACTCTCCCCGCTCGGACCGCGCTCGGACCCCGCCCAGGACCACCCGCACACCCCCACCCGCCGGCAGATCGCCTGAACGCCCGGCGGCGCCGCCGCGTACCCCTGGGCGGGGGCACGGGGCCGCCCGGGGCTTATCCGCCATCGGCCGGTTCGGCGGCCTTCTGGAAGCTGGGCCTATCCTCCGGCTACCTCCCACCGACGCTGACCGGCACGGGCTGACCGACGCGGGCTGACCTGCTCGCGCCGACCGACGCGCGCCGAACCGCCCGTCAGCCGGTGAGGCGCCCGTCCCGCGCCACCACCCGGCCCGCCCGGACCACCAGTTCGGGCCTCGGCAGATCGATCACCACCTGCGGCAGGCACTCGCCCGTCACCAGCATGAAGTCGGCGGGCGAGCCCGGCCGCAGGGTGGCGGCCGGCAGGTCCAGCAGTTCGGCACCGCCGTCCGCCGCCAGGGCGAAGCAGTCGGCCAGCTGCTCGTCGGTGCGGGCGTCGGTGGTCCAGCCGAGCAGGTTGGCACGGTGCAGCATGTCCGCGTTGCCGTACGGGCTCCACGCGTCGCGCACGCCGTCCGAGCCGAGCCCGACCCGCACCCCGTGCGCCCGCAGTTCGCGGAACGGCAGCACCTGGTGGGCCGAGGGCGCCACGGTGGTCAGCCCGACGCCGGACTCGGCCAGTTCGGCGGCGAGTTCGGCGAGCGGGGCGCCGGTCAGCTCCGGGACGCAGAAGGCGTGGCTGACCACCACCCGCCCGGCCAGTCCGGCCGCCCTGGTCCGCGCGGCGATGTCGCGCAGCGGGCCGAGGCCGCGCTCGCCCCGGTCGTGCAGGTGGATGTCGAGGCGCAGTCCGTGCTGCTCGGCCAGACCGAACAGCAGCTCCAGCTGGGCCGGCCCCTCGCCGTCCGGGCCTTCGGCCGGGACGCCGTCGAAGCCCGCCGGGTCGATCCCGCCGACGGCGTCGATCAGCCCGCTCGCCGCCGCCTCCGCGAGCAGCGCCCCCGCGCCGGGCATCCGCCGGACCCCGTGCTGGGGGAAGGCCACCAGCTGGATGTCCAGTACCCCGGCCAGCCGCTCGCGCACCTCGGCGAGCCCGGCCACACCGGCCAGCCCGTACGCGGGTGCCACGTCCACGTGGGCCCGCACCGCGCGGGTGCCGCGCGCCACGGCGTGGCTCAGCAGCCGGTGGGCGCGGTCGGCGAGCGGGGTGCGCTGCTGCCGGTGGAGGTCGACGTCGCCCCGCACGTACTCCGGCAGCGAGCCGGCCGGGCGGCGGCTGTACCAGGGCTCGCCCCAGGCGGTCTTGTCGGGGTGGATGTGCGCGTCCACCAGAGTGGGCAGCGCGATCCGCCCGCCGCCCTCGACCACCTCGGGCACCGTCCCGTCCGGCACCCGCTCGGCCAGCAGGCCGTCCACGGCGACCAGGTCCACGACCCGGTCGGCGCCGTACGGGCGGACGCCCCGGAAGACCGTGACGGACGGCACCGTGACGGACGGCACCGTGACGGACGGCACCCTCGCGGGCGTCGCGGCGTAGGGCGTGGCGCCGGAAGGCGTGGTCATGGGCTGCTCGCTCTCGCTCTGGTTCCCCGGGTGATCCGCCGTCGTGGACGGAATGTGTCCGGCAGACAAAACGTCCCGCCGTCCATTCAACAATCTGTTTATCATCTCTAGGTCCCGTCCCCCGCCCGGAGTCGCTCACGCATGCCCACACCACCGCCCACCGCCACGCCCGGACCGCACCCGCTGCACGCCCTGCGGGCCACCGTCTTCGCCATCGGCGCCCTGCTCCTCCTGGTCGGCGTGGGGGTACTGCTCCACCAACCGCTGCTGATCCCGCCGTTGGCCGCCAGCGCCGCACTGGTACACGGCGCTCCCGGGCTGCCGATCTCGCAGCCGCGCAACCTGGTCGGCGGGCAGCTGCTGTCGGCCCTGATCGGCTTCGCCACCCTGGCCGTCACCGGCAGCACCGCCTGGGGCGCGGCCGTCGCCGCCGGGCTCTCACTGGGCGCCATGATGCTCACCCACCTCTCGCACTCCCCGGCCGTGGCCACCGCCGTGATCGTGGTCCTGCAAGCGCCGCACCCGGTGCCCTTCCTCCCCCTGCTCGTCCTGGCCGCCGGACTGCTGGTCCTCATCGGCCTGCTGCCCTGCCGGATCGGCGGGCATCCGGTCCGCTACCCGGTGACCTGGTGACCTGGTGACCTGCCGCACGGTGGCGGACACCCGCACCCGGTGACCGGCTCGCCGCTCCCCTGCCGAGTGCTCCCCCACCGACCACTCTCCTGCCGAACCCCGACGGCCGGGTCATCCGATCGGATGACCCGGCCGTCCTCCGTTCCACCGGACAAGGACGACCGCCCCGCCGACGCCGCCACGTACCCGCGACCGGCAGGCTGGGAACATCGCACCGTCCGACCCGCCCGTGGAGGAGCCCCGACATGACCGCCCACCCGCTCTCCCCCGCCGACCAGGCCCTGCTGGACGCCGCCGACCGCGGCGACCTCGACGCCGCCCGCGCGGCCCTGACGGCGGGCGCGACCATCGAGGCCCGGGACGCCGGGGGCCGCACCCCCCTGCTGCGGGCCGCCTTCGCCGACCGGGTCGCCGTCGCCCGGCTGCTGGTCGAGGCCGGCGCGGACGTCGATGCCCAGGACCCCGCACTGAACAGCCCCTGGCTGGTCACCGGCATCACCGGCAGCGTCCCGATGATGCGGGCCCTGCTCCCCGGCGGCCCTGACCTCACCCGCCGCAACCGCTACGGCGGGGTGTCGCTCATCCCCGCCGCCGAGCGCGGCCACGTCGGCTACGTCCGCGCGGTGCTCACCGAGACCGCCATCGACGTCGACCACGTCAACGACCTCGGCTGGACCGCCCTGCTCGAAGCCGTCCTCCTCGGCGACGGCGGCCCCGCCCACCGCGAGATCGTCGACGTCCTGCTCGCCCACGGCGCCGACCCCCGGCTCCCCGACGCCGACGGCGTCACCGCCCGCGCCCACGCCGAGCGCCGCGGCTTCCACACCATCGCCCGGGCACTGCGCACGGCGGAGGACGGATCCACCCGCCCCGGCCAGGACGGCACCGCCTGAACCACCGCCGGCGGAACGGCGGGCCACCACTCAGGACCCCAGGTACGTCAGCACCGCCGAGTCCACGTCGGCGGTGGGCCGGCTGACGGCGCCTCGCGCTCCTGCGTGCGCCGGCTGCTACTTCCAGTCGTCCGTGCCACCCAGCAGTTCGACCAGCAGCAGTCCCGGATCGTCCGCCTCGGCCGCCCACTGGTCATGGGCGACGTCCAGGAACCGCAGCACCAGGACCGACCACGGCAGCCGGTAGCGGAACACCACCGGCTGCCGGTCCGGCCGGCGAACGGTGAGGCGGCGGCGCAGCGAGCCCAGTTCCTCGTGGTGGATCCCGGTCCGCTCGTCGACCGCCGTGGACCAGTCGTCGAGGTGCAGGGTCCGTTCGCCGTCCGCTTCCCGCACCACGGCGAGCAGCCGGCCGAGCCGTCCCGCCCAGACGACCTCGGAGCCCGCCCGGCACACACGTGCCACCCCACCGCTCCTTCCGTACGATCGGCACGCCCGGTGGACGTGCCGGTGTTCGCCCGGGCCCGTCCGGCGCATCGGGCCCGTCCGGCCCGTTCGCCCCAGGAGCCCTGGATCAGTGCCCGGGCACGGCCCAGCCGGCCCGCTCGGCCAGCGACTTGATGCCTTCGAGGGTGGCCGTCATGCCGGTGCGCAGCTCGTTCAGCCGGAAGTCGACGATCTTCTCCTCCAGCTCCGGTTTCGCGTCGATGACCAGGCTGGCGCCGCTGCGGCCGGGGCCGATCACCACCGACTGGCGCAGCCGGGTGCCGCCTTCCTCGGGGGCCAGCTCGAAGCGCCACCGGGCCGGCGAGCCGGCCAGGTCGCGCACCGGCTCGCCGTAGCGGCCGTCCGCGTCCATCACGCCCCAGGCGAGGACGCACCGGCCGGCCGCCTCGGTGATCTCGGTGATCTCGGAGACCGTCCGCCAGTCGGGCATGTCCGCACGGCTGTTGTGCCCCTCGAAGTGGGCGCCCACCGCGGGGCCGTCCGCGCCGTCCAGCCAGGCGACCCGCCGGAGTTCCGGGCTGAGCCGGGCGGGCAGGCCGATGTCGGTCACGAGTTGCCACACCCGCGCCACCGGCGCCGCGACGAACACCTCGCACCGCGTCCCCGGACCATCGGCGTACCGCATGCCCGCTCCCCCTGTCGTACGTCACCGCTCTTGCTCGTCGCTCGCGCACATCGATGCGGGTCGACACCCGCCCGCTCTCCCCGCCACTGCGTCCGGAACGCCGTGGGGACAGCGGGCGGGTTGCCGCCCTGGGCCCTGGATCGATGATCGATCCCCCGGATATCCAAGTCAATCCGCCGATTTGCTGGGGTACCTCCAAGCGATACCTTGGGTGTCCGTGACCATTGACGACCTCCGCGTCTTCGCCGCGGTCTGCCGGGCCGGCTCGCTCAGCGCCGTCGCCCGCGACCTGCACTGCACCCAGTCCGCCGTCAGCCAGCACGTGAAGCGGCTCGAACGGGAGGTCGGCCTCGCCCTGATCGAGCGCCATCCGCGCGGGGTCGTGCCCACCACGGCGGGGAGCCTGCTGCGCACGGCGGTCGCCGCCGGCCTCGGCGGCATCGACCACGCGCTGCACCGGATCGCCGAACTCGCGCGCGGCGAGGGCGGATCCGTACGGATCACCACCGGGGCCACCAGCATCCGGCACTTCATGTCCGCGGCCGTGGTGGACTTCCGGCGGCGCCACCCCCAGGTCAGCCTGGAGTTCCAGACCGAGGTCTCCAGCCGCAGCTGCCTGGAGTCGCTCAACGCCGGCCGGGTCGACCTCGCCTGGATCACCCTCGGCGTCCCGGCCCGGGGCATCGACCAGCGGCCGGTGACCGACCTGCCCTGGGTGCTCGCGGTCGCGGCGGGCGACCCGCTCGCCGCCCGGGCCCGGATCGAGCCCGCCGACCTCCAGGAAGCCCGGCTGATCGGGCTGCCGCAGAACTCCGTCGCCCGCTCCCAACTCGAAGCCTGGCTGGGGAAGTCGGGCATCCGCCCGGTCTTCGACACCAGCGTCGCGGACTGGGACACCGCGATCCTGCTCGCCGAACTCGGTCTCGGCCATGCCGTCGTCCCCGCCCTCCCCCAGTGGCAGGGCCCCGGCCACCCGGGCCTGCGGCTGCTCCCGCTGCCCGACCTGCCCGCCCTCACCGCCGGCTGGGCCGTCCGGGACTGGGAGAACCTCGGCCCGCTCGCCCGCGCCTTCGCCGACACCGTCGCCGCCCACTGCGGGCGCGACACCCCGTCGGCCGCCGGCCCGGAGACGCCCTGAGCCCACCCGCCGTCCGCCCCGACCGCCGCCGGCCGTCACCGGCTGTAGAAGGAGTGACTGCGTCCGATCTCGGTGAAGCTCCGGTGGCCGTACCACTCGCGCGGCCAGTCCGCCGCGTCCGCGAGCAGGAACAGCCGAGGCACGCCGGCCTCGGCCGCGAGCGCCAGGCCGGTGGCGAGCAGGGTGTCGCCGTACCCCGCGCCACGGTGCCGCGATCCGGTCACTCCGTCCTCCAACTGCGCCAGCCCGATGGCTGGTTCGAGGTAGAGGTCGCTCCAGGCCGCGACCTCGCCGGCCGGCGTCCGGGCGGCCAGGAAGTGCACCCGCTCGGCACCGCGCAACCGGGCGGCGCGGCGGTCGGTGAGCTGCCGGGCGACCTCCTCGTCCTCGCTCCACTCCCGCTGCTGGCGCAGCACCGCCTCCCTGATCTCGTCCAACTCCACCGGAAGTGCGGCCGGTTGCGGCCGTACGCAGCCCTTCGTCGGCCGCGCCAGGACGACCACGTCCTCCCGCTCGCACCCCGCCGCCGCCAGCACGGGGCCGGCCCGCTCGCCCGCCTCCGGGTCCAGCACCGCGATGGAGTACCGGCGGCGCGGCCCCAGCCACCGGGCGGCCAGCCCGAGCAGCGCCGCCGGGTCGGTGCCCGGGCCCTCGACGATCAGCTGGTTGTGCTCCTCGGAGCGGACGAACTCCGCGTTCCGAACGGCGAACACTCCGGGGAACTCCGGACGTTCGAGAACCTCCACCGCCTGACGGCGGGCGAAGGCGGCCCGGAAGGCGGTCACACGCGCAAGCAGATCCGACATCCCGCCATGGTCACCGCCCCGGCCGCCGCGCGGCAACAGCTTTCCGCGCGGCCGCCCCCGTACGGCCTCAGGACGGCGAACCGGAGGCGGACGAACGCTCCAGGAAGCGCCGGATCCCGTCCCGCACACCGTCCGTCGGCACGGTCGCCGCGAAGGCCGCCGCCTCCACCGCGAGCCCCTCGTCGATCGGCAGGTTGACGCCCCGGGTCACCGCCCGCAGGCAGGCGGCCACGGCGGTCGGCGCGTGCCGGACGATCCGTTCGGCCAGGTCCCGTGCCGCGTCGAGCAGTTCGTCCGCCGGGACGACGGAGTTGACCAGGCCGATCGCGGCGGCACGGGCGGCCGGGATCGGGTCGCCGGTCAGGATCAGCTCCAGGCCGCGCTTGCGGCCGACGTGCCGCGGCAACCGCTGCGAGCCACCGAAGGGCGGCGGGAAGCCGAGCGAGATCTCGGGCTTGGCGAAGGTCGCGTGCTCGGCCGCGACGGCCAGCGGGGCGGCCTCGGTGATCTCGCAACCACCGCCGTACGCCAGGCCGTTGACGGCCACGATGACCGGCTTGGGGAGCTCCTCGATCCGCCGGGTGAGGGCGTGCCCGCGCCGGACGAACTCGCGCAGCGCCCGTTCGGGCCCGCCCGCGACGCTGGCCGCCAGCGACGGGATGTCGGCGCCCGCGCTGAACGCCCGCCCGCCGGCCCCGGTGAGGATCACGGCGCGGACGGTGTCGTCGGCGTCGATCCGGTCGAGCTCGGCGAGCAGCGCGTCGATGGTCGGGTAGTCGAGGGCGTTGAGCTTCCTCTCCCGGTCGATGGTGAGGGTGACGACGTGCCGGTCCCGCTCGCTGCGGATGGTCATGGGCGCGTACTCCGTTCCTGGCCTCGCTGCTGGACGTGACGAGGCTAGGAACACCTGCCCAGGACAATCCACTTATTGTCCTGGATACACTCCGGCACACGCCTCCGCTCACGCCTCCGCCCCCATCCCCTCCGAGGCGCTCCCCTCCACTCTCCGGAACGGCAGGTGCCCCCGGTGCGACCGCCCTCCTACAAGGCCGTCGTCGACGAGTACACGGCCGCCATCCGCTCCGGCGCGCTCCCGGCCGGCACCCGGCTGCCGACCCATCGCGCCCTCGCCGGGGAACGCCGGATCGCCCTGGCCACCGCCACCCGGGTCTACGCCGAACTGGCCGCCGCCGGGCTGGTGGTGGGCGAACGGGGCCGCGGCACCTTCGTCCGGCTGCGCGCCGGCTACGACGGCATCGAGCCCTCGCGCGCGCTCCCGGTGCCCCGGGTGGCCGACCTCTCCTTCAACCAGCCGCTCGCCCCCGGCCAGGGCGACCTGCTGCGGCAGGCCCTGCGCGCACTCGCCTCCTCCGGCGACGCCGAGGCCCTGCTGCGCCAGCACCCGCCCGGCGGCCACCGGCACGACCGGGCCGCCGTGGCCACCCACCTGCTCGACCGCGGCATCGACACCGCGCCCGAGAACGTCCTGCTGACCAGCGGGACGCAGCAGGCCCTGGACTGCGTCCTGCGCACGCTCACCCGCCCCGGGGACGTCCTCGCCGTGGACGCGCTCGGCTACCCGGGCGTCAGACTGCTCGCGGCCGCCCACGGGCTGGACCTGGCACCCGTGCCTGTCACCGCCACCGGACCGGACCTCGACGCCCTCGACCGGCTCTGCCGCACCCGTCCGGTCCGGGCGGTGTACACCCAGCCGACCGTCCACAACCCGCTCGGCTGGGTGCTCGACCGGGCCCAGCGCGAACGCCTCGTCCGGCTCGCCGCCGAGCACGGCTGCACGCTGATCGAGGACGGCACCTACGCCTTCCTGGAGGCCGCACCGCCACCGCCGCTGCACGCCCTCGCCCCGGAACGCACCTGCTACGTGGCCGGCCTCTCCAAGAGCGTGGCGCCGGGCCTGCGGTTCGGCTACGCCGTCCTGCCCGACCACCTGCTCCGGGCCGCCACCACCAGCCTGCGCACGACGGCCTGGGGCGCCCCCGGCCTGATCACCGCCCTCGCCACCGGCTGGCTCGCCGACGGCACGGTCGCGCGTCTGGAACGGGACCGCCGCACGGACGCCGCCGCCCGTCAGACCATCGCCCGCACCGCCCTGGCCGGCCTGACCACCACGGCCCACCCCGTCTCGTACATCCTCTGGCTCACCCTCGAACCCCACCAGCGCCCCGACCACGCGGCCGCCGCCCTCGCCGCCGAGGGCATCCTGATCTCCACCGCCGACGCCTTCGCCACCACCCCCCACCACCCCAACGCCCTCCGCCTGGCCCTCGCCACGCCCCCGCTCCCCGCCCTCCCCGCCGTCCTCACCCGCCTCCGCACCACCCTCGAAGCCATCGCCCCCTGACGCCCCCGCACCAGAAGCCGACCCAGCCGACTTCCTACTCCGCCGCTTCCTACTCCGCCGCTTCCCGCTCCGCCGCGCGGGCGAAGCGGGTGCTCCAGTCCGCGAGGAGGGTCCTGAGGGCGTCCGGGCCGACGACCTGGAACTCGGCGCCGAGCGAGCCCAGGGCCATGGCGGGCCAGTCGAGCGAGTCCGCGGTCATCCGGAGCCGGCAGCGGCCGGCGGTGACGGCTTCGACGGTGGCCCAGCGGCCGACGCGGGCCCGGACCTGGTCGGCGGGTGCCTCCACCAGGGCTTCCACCAGGTGCGGCCGGGGCATGCCCTGGAGGCCGGCCCGGACGAACTCGGCCGCGTCGGCCGCCGGGAGGGCGCGCGGGGCGAAGCGGGCCCCGCTGCCGGACGGCGCGGTGAGGCGGTCGAGGCGGAAGCTGCGCCAGTCGGCCCGGTCGAGGTCGTAGGCGACCAGGTACCAACGGCGGTTCAGGCAGACCAGCCGGTGCGGCTCGACGTGCCGTTCCGTGCCGCGCCCGTCCGCGGCCGTGTAGGAGAACCGCACCCGTTCGCCGTCCCGGCAGACGAGCGCCACCACCGTCAGGACGTCCGGATCGACGCCGGCGCCCGTCCGGCTGCCCCAGTCCACCGGGACGGTCACCGCGCGCAGCGCCTCCACCCGGCGGCGCAGCCGGGCCGGCATCACCTGGACCACCTTCGCCAGCACCCGCACGGAGGCCTCGGCGACCCCCTCGACCGGGCTCTCCGCCGCCGCCTGCAGGCCCACCGCGAGGGCCACCGCCTCCTCGTCGTCGATCACCAGCGGCGGCAGCGCCGCGCCCGCCGCCAGCTGGTAGCCGCCGTCGACGCCGCGCTGCGCCTCCACGGGGTAGCCGAGTTCGCGCAGCCGGTCGACGTCGCGGCGCAGGGTGCGGACGGAGACGCCGAGCCGGTCGGCCAGGTCCCCGCCCGGCCAGTACCGGTGGGTCTGGAGCAGGGAGAGGAGTCGCAGCGTCCGGGTGCTGGTGTTCGCCATGCCATCGATTCTCCCCGGGATTCAGGACAGGAAGTGACCGCAATGGTCCGTAGCGTTGTTCTTGTCCGAGGGAGCAGGAACCGAACGAAGGGCCGACACCATGACCACCACCGACGCCACCACCACCGCGACCACCACCGCCACCGGCAAGCTCACCGGCGAGCGCGCCGACCTCCTGGAGGCCCTGGAGAAGCAGCGGCACTTCCTCCGCTTCACCACCCGCGACCTCACCGACGAGCAGGCCGGCCTGCGGACCTGTGCGAGCGAGCTGTGCCTGGGCGGCCTGATCAAGCACGTGACCAGCGTCGAGCGGACCTGGGCGGAGTTCATCGTCCGGGGCCCGTCCGCGATGCCCGACTTCACCAACTGGACCGAGGAGGACCTCGCCCGCCGCGCGGACGAGTTCCGGATGCTGCCCGGCGAGACGCTGGCCGGCGTGCTCGCCGCCTACGCCGAGGTGGCCCGGCACACCGACCGGCTGGTCGCCGACCTGCCCGACCTGGACGCCGCCCAGCCGCTGCCGAAGGCCCCCTGGTTCGACGCGGACGTCACGTGGTCGGCCCGCCGGGTGCTGCTGCACGTCGCCAACGAGACCGCCCAGCACGCCGGCCACGCCGACATCATCCGGGAGTCCCTGGACGGCGCGAAGAGCATGGGCTGAGCCCGGGCCGGCCGCCGTCGGGGCCCGTCGGCATCGTCCGACGGGCCCCGGAGCCGCCCTCAGGCCCGCCCGACGAAGGTGAACCCGGCCCCGTCGACCGCCCCGCGCACCACCGCCTCGTCCAGCGGCTGCGCGGAGGCCACGGTGACCCGCCCGCTCGGCGCGTCGGCACTGACGTCGGTGACGCCGGGCAGCATGGCGAGCCCGGCACTGACCGTCCGCTCGCAGTGGCCGCAGCTCATCCCGTCGACGGTGAAAACAGCGGTGGTGGACATGGCGGTGCCTCCGATGGCATGGCGGACGGGAGGGATCGACCCGGACGGATCGACCGGCACCACGACACCCGAATCCGACGGCGCCGCGCAGGGACACGCCGTACGGGTGACACCATCGAGCGGTTCAGGGAACCACCCGGGCCTCCCGTCCGACAGGGCCCGCACCGTGGCGCACGCCACACTTGCCTGGCTTCCCGAACCGCCGCCCCACCCCGTCGCGTTCCTCCAGGTACGTCCCTTCGCAGCACCGGGCACCACCCGGGTACCACCGCGGACCGCCAGGTCGCCGCCCGGCCGCCCGGCCGCCCGGTCCGCCGATCCGTCCTGGAGCGCTTCCGCCATGTCCACCCCGGCCCCGCCCCGCCCCCTCATACGGCTCCGCCGCTGGAAGCCCTGGCACGGCGCCCTCGTCCTCGCGCTGGTCGCGGCCCTGGCCTCCGGCCTGCTCTGGTGGCAGCCGTGGAGCGACGAGGACCCGGACCGGCTGGCGTTCACCACCGCGCCCGGCGGGTCCGCCCGCTTCGGCACCGGCGAGCACCTGTACCGCTACAAGGTGCGGGTGGAGGACGGGATCGCGGAGAGCCCGGAACAGTTCGCCGCCGAGGTGGACGCGGTCCTCGGCGACGTCACGCACGGCTGGGCGGCCGGCGGCACGGCCTCGTTCCAGCGGATGCCCGCCGACCCGGTGGACTTCACCGTCTACCTGGCCACCCCGAAGTCCACCGACCGGATCTGCGGCCAGTACGGGCTGGACACCGGCGGCTGGGTGAACTGCGGCGTCACCCACCAGGTGGTCATCAACCTCAAGCGCTGGACCGAGCTGTCCGAGTTCTACCAGGGGCAGCCCGAGCAGTACCACGCGCTCGCCGTCAACCACGAGGTCGGCCACATCCTCGGCAACGGCCACGTCGACTGCCCCGGCCCTGGTGCCCCGGCGCCGGTGATGATGCAGCAGATCAAGGGCCTGCACGGCTGCGTCCCCAACGGCCGCCCGTACGGGGATGCCGGCGTCCTGCTCACCGGCCCGCCCGTCCAGGCCCCCACCAACGCGCCGTAGCCGACCCGCCGACCCGCCCGTCGAACCGCGGCGCCGCACGGCATCGCATGGCACCGCACGGCCCTGAACGACACCGACCCCCCACCCCCTCCCGAACCGTCCGCCCGAAACACGGATAATCCTGGTCGGACCGGACGCACCCGCACCGCGCGCCCGGTCCCGGTCGTGTCCGCCGTCGGTGCCGGTGAAGCAGGGAAGAGCGTGGAGGAGAAGCGTTGAACGGTGTGACCACCGGGGAGAACCTGGACTGGCCGGTGCTGCTGGAGGCCGCGGAGGCGGCCGCCCGGGCGACCACGGGCCGGGGCCGGGTCGCCGACTACATCCCGGCCCTCGCCACCGCCGACCCGGAGGCCTTCGGCATGGCCGTCGCCACCGTCGACGGGGAGCTGTACGGCGTCGGGGACTGGGAGCGGCCGTTCTCCGTCCAGAGCGTCTCGAAGCTGTTCTCGCTCGCCCTCGCGGTGGCCTACGGCGGCGACACGCTCTGGCGGGGCGTCGGCCGCGAGCCGTCCGGCAACCCGTTCAACTCCCTGGTGCAGCTGGAGACCGAACACGGCATCCCGCGCAACCCGTTCATCAACGCCGGGGCCCTGGTGGTCACCGACCGCCTCCAGACCATGACCGGCGACGCCTCCGGCGCGGTACGGGAGTTCCTGCGCCGCGAGTCCGGGAACCCGCTGCTCGACACCGACCCGGTGGTCGCCGCCTCGGAGGCCGAACACGGCCACCGCAACGCGGCGCTGGCCCACTTCATCGCCAGCCACGGCAACCTGGAGAACCCGGTCGAGACCGTCCTGGAGCACTACTACGCCCACTGCGCCGTCGCCGCCGGCTGCCGCGACCTGGTGCTGGCCGGCTCCTTCCTCGCCCGCTACGGCGTGCGCACCGACGGCACCCGGCTGGTGTCCCGCAGCGAGGCGAAGCGGCTCAACGCCGTCCTGCTCACCTGCGGCACCTACGACGCGGCCGGCGAGTTCGCCTTCCGGGTGGGCCTGCCCGGCAAGAGCGGCGTCGGCGGCGGCGTCCTCGCCATACTCCCCGGCCGTGCCGCGGTCTGCGCCTGGGGCCCGCGCCTCGACCAGGCCGGCAACTCCGTCGCCGCGGTCACCGCCCTGGACACCCTGACCACCCTCTCGGGGTGCTCGGTCTTCTGAGGAAGCGGGCGACCGGGCCCCGGCCGTCCGCACGGCGACCGGGGCCCGGTGGTTCCAACGGCGACGGCCGTCCGGCTGCCCGGCTGCCCGGGGTGACGGCTACTCCACCGTCACGCTCTTCGCCAGGTTGCGCGGCTTGTCCACGTCCCGGCCGAGGGAGACCGCCGCGTGGTACGCGAGCAGCTGGAGCGGGATGTTGAGCAGCAGCGGGTCCAGCTCGGGCTCGCTCCTGGGCACCAGGATGCAGTGGTCCGCGAGCTTCTCCTCCGGCCGCCGGTGGGCGATGGCGATGACCCGCCCCGAGCGGGCCTTGATCTCGCCCAGCGTGGTCAGGTTCTTGTCCAGCAGCTCGTCGTCCGGCACCAGTGCCACGGTGGGCAGTTCGGGGCTGATCAGCGCCAGCGGGCCGTGCTTGAGCTCGCTCGCCGGGTAGGCCTCGGCGTGCACGTAGGAGATCTCCTTGAGCTTCTGCGCGCCTTCGCGGGCCACCGGGTAGCCGCGCACCCGGCCGATGAACATCATGCCCGTTGAGTCGGCGTACTCGGCGGCGAGTCCGGCGATGGCCTCGCTCTGCTCCAGCACCTCGCGGATCTGGTCCGGCAGCGCCTTGAGCGCCGAGACGATCCGGCGCCCGTCGGCGGGCGACAGGTCGTGGATGCGCCCGAAGTGCAGGGCGAGCAGCGCGAAGGCGACCACGGTGGAGGTGAACGCCTTGGTGGAGGCGACCGAGACCTCGGGACCGGCGTGCAGGTAGATACCGCCGTCACACTCTCGGGCGATAGCACTGCCCACGGTGTTGACGACGCCGAGCACCCGGCCGCCCTTGCGCTTGACCTCCTGGACGGCGGCCAGCGTGTCGTAGGTCTCGCCGGACTGGCTGACCGCGACGTACAGGGTGTCCGCCTCGATCACCGGGTTCCGGTAGCGGAACTCCGAGGCCGGCTCGCTGTGCGCGGGGATCCGGGCCAGCTCCTCGATCAGCTGCGCGCCCATCTCGCCCGCGTAGTAGGCCGATCCGCAGCCGAGGATCTTCACCCGGCGGATCTCGCGCAGCTCCCTGGCATCCAGGTTGAGGCCGCCGAGGTGCGCGGTGGCGAAGCGCTCGTCGAGCCGGCCGCTCAGGGTGCGCTCGACCGAGCCGGGCTGCTCGTGGATCTCCTTGAGCAGGAAGTGCTCGTAGCCGCCGGTGTCGTAGGAGTCGACCTCCCAGTCCACGGTGGACGGCTGGCGGTGCGTGGTGCGGGCGTCCTCGGTGAAGGTGCGGAAGCCGTCGGCCCGGACGGTGGCCAGCTCGCCGTCCTCCAGGTGGACGACCTGGCGGGTGTAGCGGACCAGCGCGGAGACGTCCGAGGCGACGAACATCTCCTTCTCGCCGATGCCCAGCACGATCGGGCTGCCGTTGCGGGCGACCACGATCCGGTCCGGCCGCTCGGCGTCGAGCACCGCGATGCCGTAGGTGCCGACCACCCGGCCGAGCGCGGCGCGGACGGCGTCCTCCAGCTCGACGCCCTCGGCGACGTTCGCGGCGATCAGGTGGGCGAGCACCTCGGTGTCGGTCTCGGAGCGGAACACCGCGCCGTCGGCGGTGAGCTTGGCCCGCAGCTCGTCGGCGTTCTCGACGATGCCGTTGTGGACGACGGCGATGCGCTCGGCGCCGTCCAGGTGGGGGTGGGCGTTGGCGTCGCTGGGGACGCCGTGGGTGGCCCAGCGGGTGTGGCCGATGCCGGTGGTGCCCTTGAACCGGGCCGGCACGGCGGCGGCCAGGTCGGCCACCCGGCCCTTCACCTTGCGGAGCTTGATCCCGCCGCCGCGCCCGGTGACGGCGACGCCGGCCGAGTCGTAGCCGCGGTACTCCAGCCGCGCCAGCCCCTCCAGCAGGAAGGGGGTCGCGTCCTTGGGGCCGATGTAGGCCACGATTCCGCACATGCGTGGTCTCCTCTCCGGAGGTCTTCAGAAGGTCGGGAACGGCGGCTCAGCCGTAGACGATCCGCCGCAGCTGGCGGGCCGAGAGCTCCGGCGCTGCGACCCGGCGCTGCGGCAGTTCCTCGGCGAGCCTGGCGAAGATCCGCTCGTTGGTCAGACCGCGTGCCTGGAGCTCGGTGTGGCGGCGGCGCACGTACTCCTCGGTGTTCTCGGAGAAGTACGCCAGCACCTCCGCCACGACCCGCGCCGCCTCCCTGGGCCCGAGCGGGCTGGTCCTGGTGAGGTGGGCGAGGAGGTCTTCGTGAGGGTGGGGTGAGCTCGGCACGAGTGAGGAGCCTAGGTCGGACGGACCGTCGGATCCAAAGTTCCTGCCCGAAATCGGGCAGACATTACGACTTTCAGCCTAGCTCCATCGCTTCTTCACATTCGGGTGCCGACCGGCCACCCGTTCGCCCCGGTTCTCGAAAGCCCCTTGAAGCGGCGACGACTCCGCACGTAGCGTGACCCCTTGAACACGAAGCGGAAGACCGGAGGCTTGCGGATGTGCGGGATCACCGGATGGGTCGCCTACGAGCGCGACCTCACCGCCGAGCGGGGTGTCCTCGACGCGATGACGGCCACCCAGCTCCGCCGCGGCCCGGACGCCGGCGGCGTCCACCTGGAGCCGCACGCCGCGCTCGGCCACCGCCGGCTCGCGGTGATCGACATCGCGGGCGGCGTCCAGCCGATGACGGCCGAGCACGACGGCCGGCCACTGGCCGTCCTCACCTACAGCGGCGAGGTCTACAACCACCGCGAGCTGCGCGCGGAACTGGAGGCGGCCGGGCACCGCTTCCGCACCCGCAGCGACACCGAGGTCGTGCTGCGCGCCTACCTGGAGTGGGGCGAACACCTGGCCGAGCGGCTCAACGGGATGTTCGCCTTCGCGGTGTGGGACATCCGGCGCGAGGAGCTGCTGCTGGTCCGCGACCGGATGGGCGTCAAACCCCTGTACTACCACCGCACCCGGGACGGCGTGGTCTTCGGCTCCGAGGTCAAGGCCCTGCTCGCCCACCCCGCCGTACGCCCCGTGGTGGACCTGGACGGGCTGCGCGAACTGCTCGGCTACACCCGCACGCCCGGCCTCACCCCGTACCGGGACATCCACGAGGTCCGGCCCGGGCACGTCGTCCGGGTGCGCCGCGAGGGCCTCTCGGTCCGCCGCTACTGGGCGCTGGAGGCACGCGAGCACGCGGACAGCCTGGAGGCCACCGTCGCCACCGTCCGGGCCCTGCTGGACGACATCGTGCACCGTCAGCTCGAATCGGACGTGCCGCTCTGCTCGCTGCTCTCCGGCGGCCTGGACTCCAGCGCCGTCACCGCCCTCGCCGCCCGGACGCTGGGCGCCGCCGGGGCAGGGCCGGTGCGCTCCTTCGCCGTCGGCTTCGCGGGCCAGAGCGAGACCTTCCTCGCCGACGACGTCCGGCAGACCCAGGACGGCCCGTTCGCCCGGCTGCTCGCCGACCACGTCGGCGCCGACCACAGCGTCATCGAGCTGGACGCCGCCGACCTCTCCGACCCGTCCCGGCGCTCCGTCGTGCTGCGCGCCCGCGACCTGCCGAACGGCGTCGGCGACATGGACACCTCGCTGATGCTGCTCTTCCGGGGCGTGCGCCGGCACTCCACCGTCGCCCTGTCCGGCGAGTCCGCGGACGAGCTCTTCGGCGGCTACCGCTGGTTCCACGACCCGAAGACGATCGCCGTCGAGGACTTCCCCTGGGCGCTCGGGCTCACCGACATCGCCGGCGGCGGCGCCACCCCGCGCGAGCACCTCCTCGACGCCGAACTGCTCCGCAAGCTCGATCTGGACGGCTACCGCAGGGCCCGCTACCGCGAGGCGATCGCGGAGGTCCCGCACCTGCCGGCGGCCGATCCGACGGAGCGGCGGATGCGCGAGATCTCGTACCTCAACCTGACCCGCTTCGTCTGCATCCTGCTCGACCGCAAGGACCGGATGAGCATGACCAACGGCCTGGAGGTACGGGTGCCGTTCTGCGACCACCGGCTGGTCCAGTACGTGTTCAACGCCCCGTGGGCGATGAAGTCCTTCGACGGGCGGGAGAAGAGCCTGCTGCGCGCGGCCGTCCGGGACGTGCTGCCGGCCGCCGTCGCCGAGCGGGCGAAGAGCCCGTACCCGGTCACCACCGACCCGCACTACCCGGCGAAGCTGCGCGCCGAACTCGCCCGGCTCGCCGCCGAGCGCAGGTCCCCGGCCCTGGACCTGCTCGACCGGCGGCGCCTCGCCGACGCGCTCGCCCCGGAGACCGACCCGCAGTCCGTCCGGCTGGCCGTGGACCTCGCGCTGGACTTCGACGCCTGGCTGACGGAGTACCAGGTGACGCTGGAGCTGTGAGCACCCGGGCACCGAGGACCGCCACCCGGACGGCGCAGCGGTCCCCGGCCGCGCCCGGATACTCCGTCCGGGTGATTGTGGGGAAGCATCCCGCCGGACTCCGGGGTCCCACGGTGCGGTAGCGTCGCCGACACCTCCCGAATGGCGGGCGATTTCGCGGATAACCCGCTCATGTGCCGTCAGGATGGGAACGAAACGTTCGCCTCGATCCGCCGGGGGATCCCGTCATGCAGCCGCGAGTCTTCGCGATTCTCACCGCCCTGCTCCTGGGCGTCCTGGGCCTGGGGTCGGTGGCCGTCACCGACTGGTCGCCCGCGGCGGCCACCGCGACCCAGGCCGCCAAGGCCTCCGGGGCCCCCGCCGCCGGAGCCGGCGCCCAGCCGGCCGCGGCCGGTCCCGCGAGCGCCACCCCGACCGGCGACCCGGCGGTGTGGACCCGCTCGACGCTCCGCAACAAGCTGATGGCCGAGATGGACGCCACCGATCCCGGTGTCGCCCTGGCCGACCTCGACAAGATCAGCAAGGAGAAGCCGTACACCGTGCGCTTCTGCCACCCGATCGCGCACGAGCTCGGCCACGCGGCGGTCAAGCGCTTCAACGCCGACTTCCAGAAGGTCATCTCCTTCCCGCACGAGACCTGCGCGGCCGGCTACCTGCACGGCGCGGTCGAGGAGATGCTCAACGCCTCCTCCCAGCCGGAGACGGACCTGCTCAAGCTCTGCGCACCCAAGAACAGCGGGCCCTGCATCCACGGCGTCGGCCACGGCACCATGTTCGTGGTCAAGCAGGACGTGGCCAAGGCGCGCGACCTGTGCAACAAGTTCCCCTCCGACCAGAACAGGATCCGCTGCTCCGAGGGCCTGTTCATGCAGCTCTTCGGTCCGGACGAGGAGGACGAGCAGGCCAAGGCCAACCTGCCCGCCGACAAGCTCGCCCAGGACCCGCTCTACCCGTGCAAGGACCAGCCGTCGCTGTTCCAGTCCGCCTGCTTCTTCTACGCCCCGACGTTCTACCTGTCCTCGCACGACTACCCGAACCACCCCGAGGTCTACGCCGAGGCCCTCAAGTGGTGCCTCAACGGCAAGGCCGGCGGCGGGGCGGTGGACTGCAGCCGCGGGGTCGGCTCGCGCACCATGAAGTACAACCTGGACCGCGAGGACTGGGCGTCCCAGCAGTGCGCCACCGCGGCGGACGGCTGGCAGCGCAAGGCCTGCGCCGAGGGCCTGGTCAGCTACTACACGGTCAACTACACCGACGGCGGCGCGGCAGGACGGCTCTGCGCCAAGATCACCGACAAGGAGATGCAGGGGTACTGCCGCTCGGCGAGCGGCCTGTCCAGCACGCTGGACTGACGCCCATGGCCTCCCCGGACCGGCCTTCCCCGGCCCCGCTGACCTGCACTCCCGTCTCACCATGAGGGCCCGCGCCACGGCGCGGGCCCTTTTTCGTACGATCGACTCTCCGTAAGATCACCGGACCACGGTGCGCCGAGGAAGCCGCGCCTCCCCCAGTCCCTCCCCCCGGCCTCCCTGGAGCACGCCCATGACCACCGAGGACTTCCCCGGCGCCGAAGTCCGCAGCGCCGACTTCCGCAGCGCCGCCCACGCCACCGCCGACCTCGTCGCCGACTACCTCGCCGAACTGCCCGACCGCCCGGTCTGGCAGCCCATGGACGAGACCGCCCGCCGGGCCCTGCTCGACGCCCCGCTGCCCGCCGGGGGCCGCCCGCTCGACGAGCTGATCGGCGCCATCGGGCGCGACGTCCTCCCGTACCCGATGGGCAACGGCAACCCGCGCTTCTTCGGCTGGGTCAACTCCGCCCCCGCGCCCGCCGGGGTGCTCGCCACCCTCGCCGCCTCCGCGATGAACCCCAGCTCGGCCGGCGGCGACCACGCCGACGTCCACCTGGAGCGCGCCGTGGTCCGCTGGATAGCCGAGCTGGTCGGCTTCCCGCACCCGGCCGGCGGCGGCCTGCTCACCTCCGGCACCTCGATGGCGACCATCGTCTGCCTCGCCGCCGCCCGCGACCGGGCCGCCCGGCAGGCCGGCCGGAACGTCCGCGAGGACGGCCTGGGCAGCCTGCCGCCGCTGGTCGGCTACGTCACCGGCGAGACCCACACCTGCGTCCGCAAGGCCGCCGAACTCCTCGGCCTCGGCAGCAGGCAGCTGCGCACCGTGGCCACCGGCCCCGACGGCCGGCTGGACATCGCCGACCTGCGCTCGGCCGTCGAGCGGGACCGTGCGGACGGCCTGCTGCCCTTCCTGGTCGTCGCCTCGGCCGGCACCGTCGGCACCGGCGCGGTGGACGAGTTCGGCCCGATCGCCGACCTGTGCGAGGAGCAGCGGCTCTGGCTGCACGTGGACGGCGCGTACGGCGCCTTCGGCCGGCTCGACCCGGCCATCGCCCACCGCTACGCCGGCCTGGAGCGCGCCGACTCGCTCGCCCTCGACCCGCACAAGTGGCTCGGCGTCCCGGTCGACTGCGGCTGCGCGCTGGTCCGCGACACCGAGGAGCTGCGCGGCACCTTCAGCCTCGTCCCGTCCTACCTGCGCGACGAGGCGGCCGGCGCGCTCGGCTGGTTCTCCGAGTACGGCACCGAGCAGACCCGGCCCTTCCGCGCCCTCAAGGTCTGGGCCACCATCGCCCACAAGGGCCGGGCCGGCCTCGCCCAGGACATCGCCCGGTGCACCGCGCTGGCCCGCCGCCTCGGCGAACTCATCGCGGTGGACGAGGAGTTGGAGCTGCTCGCCGAGGTGCAGACCTCGATCGTGGCGTTCCGCCACCGCGCGCCGGGGCTGGACGAGCGGGCCCGCGACGCCCTCAACCGCGACCTCCCCGCCGCCGTCCAGCAGCGCGGCCGGGTGTTCGTGACCGGCGCCCGGCTCGGCACCGACGAGATGCTCCGCGCCTGCCTCCTCAACGCCACCACGACGGAGGCCGACCTCCGGCTCCTGCTCGCCGAGGTCAAGGCGACGGCCGCCGGGCTGCTGCGGTAGCGGGTCCCGGCCGGCGCCGGGCGGGTCGACCGGTGCCGGCCAGGACGGCGGTCAGTCCTTCGCCTCGACCTCGACCGCCGCGCGGATCTCCAGCGTGCGCTGCGCCAGGTCCTGCGGCGCGAGCTCGCCGGTCCAGTCGATGACGATGCCGAGCGTGGTTCCGTCCGCCCACGCGCAGACGGCCCCCGAGTCC
Organism: Streptomyces sp. CBMA156; assembly: GCF_014596515.1. Taxonomy (GTDB): domain Bacteria; phylum Actinomycetota; class Actinomycetes; order Streptomycetales; family Streptomycetaceae; genus Kitasatospora. The sequence goes on along the minus strand of NZ_MSJQ01000184.1, from coordinate 5,770 downwards.
TCTCCGGACCCCACCACCGCGCAGTCGAGCGCGCCCTGGAGGGGACCCGCCGGGTAGTCCCGGCGGTCCACGGCCTTGTCGCCGGTCACCGGATCCACGGCGAAGAACCTGTCCAGCTGGTACCTCGCGTCCGCGAAGGTCCCGGTCAGCCCGATCACCGTCAGCGAGGGCTCGGTCGACCCGGCGCTCCCGTAGGCAGCCATCGCCAGCTCCCGGTACGGGCGGAACGGGGTCAGGTTCTTCTCCATGTCGAGGCGCCCGGCCCTGAAGGACTCGTCCTCCGGCAGCCGGAACTGGTAGCCGATCTCCTCCGGCAGCACGATCCGGTGCCTGGGCAGGTCGCCGGCGCCGGTCACCACGGCCACGGTCAGCGCGGTGAACAGGCCCACGACCACCGCCCCCGCGATCAGGGCCTTGGGGGACGTCCTGCGATACCAGGGCAGGGGAGCCACCGGTTCCAGGGTGTTCGCCCAGATCGCCCGGAGGCCGCCGGGCTCCTCGATGGCGGGCTCCGGGGTGGGGGACTGCTCGGCTTCCATACCGCCCGTCTCATCTCACTCGTGTGATCGTTCGCTGAACGAACCCACGGATGGTACGCCACCGCATCAGGGCCGTGCACCGGCGTTTCGGCACCGGCCCGATCGCCCCCGGGAGCTCTGCCGAAGCCCGGCCGCCCAAGCCGCCCGACCGGCCGTCAGAGCCGGTTCCCCGGGTCGTTCGGGTGCGGCTCCAAGGCCGTCACCGTGGCCGTCATCCACGGCCACAGCGGCAGACTGCCGAGCACCTCCGCACGCAGCTCCGCCTCGTCCGCCGCCGCCCAGACGCCGATGCTGCGGCGCTCGCCCACCGGCCGCCACAGCCGTACCAGCCGTCCGGCGGCGGCCAGCTCACGGGCGCGGACGGCCTCGGCGGCGCGCCGCCGGTCCACCTCCTCGGCGGGGGTGCCCTCGGGCACGACGGTCGTGATCTCGACCAGGAACTCGTTCACGGCACGGCTCCGTTCTCAGGGGGTTCCGGCGGTCACCCCCGGACCGGGGCTCCGCCTCGTCCTCATCGTCCGCCCGCCACCCGTCCGCCACCCGTCCGGCGCGGGGGCGGTTCGGGGGCGGTTCGGCGTTGCCCGGCCGTGGCACCCGGCCTACCGTCGGGGAAGCCGACCGACGGCCGCCCGGAAGGACCGGGCCGGGAGCGAGGCCGGCGCCATCCCCCACCCCGCCACCGGGCCGACGCCGGTGCGGGCCCACCGGGGCCCGCACCGGCGAGGGCGCGGCACGGGTGGCGGCTCAGCCCCGGTCGGCGGGCCGGACGACGCAGGCCGAGTTCGCCAGCATCGAGCCGAAGCCGCCGAACAGGGTGCCGATCACCTGCCGGCAGGTGGCGGCCTCCTCGGGTGTCGTGGGGCCGTCGGCGGCGGCCGGCTGGGCGAGGGCGAGCGGCAGGGCGAGCAGCAGGGCGCAACAGGCCGTGGCCAGTGCGGAGTTCTTCACGGACATCGGAAAGCCCCTTCGGAGGGAGACGGGATCGGCGGTGAAGCCGAGCCATCCCTATCCGAAGGGGCCGCTCCGCTCACGGATTCTGGGCCATCCGTGAGCGTTTCCACATCATCCGATCAGCGGCCCGGGAGATCACCCGCTACCGACGTGGGAGCCGGAGCCGACCGCTCCACCTCCCGGATCGCGGCGGCGAGTTCGGCGACCCCGTGCTCCCGCAGCACCCCGTAGTGGTCACCCGACAGGTCGACCACGGTGGGCGGGGCGGCGGAGTAGCCACTGCTGCCCTCGATGAAGGAGTAGTCGTCGCCCGCGGCCTTGAAGACCGTCACCCGGGCGTCCAGCCGCCGCTCGGCGAGTTCGCGGAAGCTGTACTCGAACTCGTAGGTCTCGCCGACGATCCCGGTGATCCGGCGGATCAACTCCTCGTCCAGCTCCGGCAGCATCCGGTGCACGGTGGCAACGAAGGTGGACTCGTCCACCGTCTCGGCCAGACAGCGCTCCAGCTCGGGCCCGCGGATCCGGCCGGTGAACACCCCGAACAGGATGGTCAGGTACGCCGGATCGGCGTACGAGGCCTCGCGGCCCCGCCGCCCGCCGTCGCCCCCGCGCACCTTCGGGTTGCCGGGGCAGATCAGCAGCAGCCGCTCCACCCGCTGCCCGGCCCGCTCCAGCTGCCAGGCCGCCTCGAAGGCGACCCGGGCGCCGAAGGAGAAGCCCCACAGCGTGTACGGCCCCTCCGGCTGCACCCGGCGCAGCTCGGCGACGTCGGCGGCGGCCATCTCCCGGATGGTCGGGTACGGCGTCTCGCCCGCGTTGATGCCGTGCGCCTGGACGCCGTAGAAGGCCCGGCCCCCGCGCGCCTCCCGGCCGAGCAGCCGCAGGTTCATCGGGTAGCCGCCCAGCCCGGGCCAGCAGAACACGGCCCGGCCGGCCTCCCCCGGGTGCAGCGGCACCAGCCGCGAGACCGGGCCCCGCCCGCCACGCCCGGCATCGCGTCCGGCACCACGCCCGGCACCGTCACCGCGGGCCCGCTCGATGCGCGCGGCCAGGTCCCCCAGCCGGGGGCACTCGAACAGCACCTGGAGCGGCAGCGCGATGCCGAACTCGCGGTTGATCCGGTTGACCAGGGCGACGGCGATCAGCGAGTTCCCGCCGACCGCGAAGAACTCGTCCGTCACCGAGACGTCCTCGTACGTCAGCGCCCGCCCCCAGACCCCGGCCAGCCACCGCTCGCACTCCGTGCCGGGCGCGACGTACGCGCCGCGCACACCGGCCGTCCGGACGGCCTCGGAGGCGGCCAGCGCCCCGAGGTCCACCTTGCCGTTCGCGGTGAGCGGCAGGGCGTCCAGCACCAGCACCCGGTTGGGCAGCATGTAGTCGGGCAGCAGGGTGGCCAGTTCGTCCTTGATGATCTCGGCCGGGCCCTTCATGTGGACGGTGTCCTCGCGCATCCCCTCGCTGCGGATCTGCTCCTCGCTCACCTTCCCGCCGAGGAAGAAGTACGAGGGGCCCGGGGCGATGCCGCGGCCGGCCAGGATCTCGTCGATGCGACGCGCGGCGGGCAGTGGACGGCCGGACCTGGAGCTGTAGCCGGAGGACATGAAGCCCAGGGCCAGGCCGTTGCGCTGGAGGCGGTGCAGCACCGTGCCCAGCTCGATGTACTCCAGCCACTCCTCCTCGGCGCGGCTGACGGCCGTGATGCCGAACGCGGCCCTGGCGTAGACGGCCTGGTTGATCGCGATCACGTGCCTGGACTCCACCACCTCGTCCGCGACGCGCGTCAACTCGCCATCGGCGTACCGGTAGAGGCCGCCCGGCAGGCCGTCCACCCGGCCCTCGTGGGCCTGGACGTACAGCTCGACGCGCTCGGCCCGCGCCGGGCCGCCGGCCCGGACGACCGCGAAGCCGCCCAGGTAGTGGTCCTCCTCGGCGACGTCCAGCCGCTCCTTGGCCGCCGGGCCGGGGCCGAGCGGGCGGACGTCCAGCCCGTACTCGGGCAGCACCTCCTCCAGGACGCCCAGCATGTGGCCGGTCTCGAACTCCAGCACCTCACGGATGTTGTTCTTGTAGACGGGCTCGATGGCGCCGTGCTTCCCGGAGAAGTGCAGCGTCAGGTAGGCCTCGGCACGGACCTCGGCGGGCCCGATCCGGACCAGGGCGTGCTCGACCGGGTGGTAGTAGTACAGCCCCGCCGCGAGCCCGTCCAGGCCGCCGGTCTCCAGGTACAGCTGGGTCGCGTACAGCGCGCCGGGCGAGGCGTAGGCGTACTTCGGCAGCAGCCGCTCCTCGCTGTGGAACTGGCCGAACCACCGCAGTACGCGGCCGAGTTCGGGGAAGCTCAGCAGCTCCAGGCCGCGCCCGAAGGTGCCGGCCGGGCGCGGGGCGAGCAGCGCGGTGAGGTCGTCCGCGGTGACCGTGCCGCCGTCGTAGAAGCGGTAGGTCTTGCGGGCGAAGGCCTCCCGGCGCTGGGCCTCGGTCTCCTTCCGGCCGGGCAGCCCGACCCGCTCGCGGCCGTCCAGCCGGGCCGGGTCGCGCAGGCCGGGATCGGACAGCTGGGCCCTGACCTGGAGCTTGCTGGCCTTGGACTGGTGGTGGCCGCCGTGGTCGCCCTGGTCCATCAGCGCCGCCTCGCGCGGGTTGAGCTCGACGCAGGCGACCAGGTCCGGGTGCCCGGTGCGGTCGTCCCCGGTGACGACCGCGGCCGAGCGGCGCACCCAGGTGTGCTCCTCGATCGCGCGGGCGATCTCGTCCAGCTCGACCCGGTACCCGCGCAGCTTGACCTGGTTGTCCACCCGGCCGGCGAACTGGAGCGTGCCGTCCGGGTTCCACCGCACGAGGTCGCCGGTGCGGTAGAGCCGCTCGCCGGGGACGAACGGGGAGCGGACGAACCGCTCGGCGGTCAGCTCCGGCCGGTTCAGGTAGCCGCGGGCCAGCTGGACGCCGCCGATGTACAGCTCGCCGACGCCGTCCGCGGCCACCGGCACCAGTGCGTCGTCCAGGACGTGGCACTGGGTGTCGGCCACCGGCCGGCCGATCGGCACCGAGCCGGCTCCGTCGACCGGATCGGCCGGGTCCACCACGTACGAGGTGGCGTTGATGGTGCACTCGGTCGGGCCGTACAGGTTGACCAGCTCCGCCCGCGGCAGGGCCAGGACCAGGTCGCGGGCGAGCCGTCGGGACAGCGCCTCGCCGCCGGAGAACACCCGGGCCAGGCTGGTGCAGCGGGTGAAGCCCTCGGTGTCCAGCAGCGCCCGGAGCAGGGTGGGCACGCACTGGAGCGCGGTCACCCGGTGCCGCTGCACGGCGGCGACCAGCGCCTCCGGGTCCCGGTGGAGGCCGGGCGTGCCGGCCACCACCCTGGCGCCGACGGCCGGGGCGAGGATCTCCCACTGCGCGGCGTCGAAGCTCATCGGGGTCTTCTGGAGCACGGTGACCGCGGGGTCGAGGTGCCCGGCGGAGAGCAGCCAGCGCAGCTGGGAGACCACCGAGCGGTGCTCGATCAGCACGCCCTTGGGCCGGCCGGTGCTGCCCGAGGTGTAGATCACATAGGCCAGCGACTCCGGCCCGGCCGCGTCCTCCTCGGGCTGCTCCTCGGCGGCGTCCCGAGGCAGGGGCCCGGACTCGGCCCGAGGCACGGCCCGGGACGTGGCCCGAGGCAGGGACCGGACCGGCAGGACGTCCTCGAAGGTGACGATCACGGTCCCGGCCGGGACCAGCCCGGCCAGCCGCTCGCGCAGGTGCGCCTGGGCGAGCACGATCCCGGTGCCGCTGTCCTCGATCATGTAGCGGAGCCGCTCCTCGGGGTACTCGGGCGACAGCGGCAGGTAGCCGGCCCCGGCGTACAGGACGCCCCAGGCCCCGACGACCAGCTCGACGGACGGCTCCGCGTACAGGCCGACGCAGCCGTCCGGTCCGGCGCCCAGGTCGCGCAGCCGCGCGGCCAGCCGGCGGGCGATCTCCGACAGCTCCCGGAAGGTGAGTCCGCCGGCCTCACCGAGGACGGCCGGGGCACCGGGCCGGCTGCGCGCCTGCCGGTCGAGAAGCCCGGTGAGCGCGGTGCCGGCCGGGGCGCGGCGGGCGTGCGGGACGGCAGGGGTGCCGGTGGCGGCGGTGGCAGTGTCGGTGTCGGTGGCGGTGTTGACGGGCGGGGTGTCGTGCATGGGAACGGCCTTCGCTGCGTGGACGTACGGGCTTGGCCTCCTGCGTCACCAGGAGCACCGGGAACGGAATCCACCGTCGGCCGCCCGCCGTCCCACCCGCATGAGGCACCGGCCGGG
>NZ_MSJQ01000183.1 GCF_014596515.1 Streptomyces sp. CBMA156 | reverse complement strand
GCCGGGGCGGCGACCGGAGCGGCAACCGGAGCAGCCGGGGCGGCGGCGACGGCACCGGCGGCGCCGATCAGCGCGAGCTGGGCGCCGACCTCGGCGGTCTCGTCCTCGCCGACCAGGATCTTCACCAGGGTGCCGGCGACCGGCGACGGGATCTCGGTGTCGACCTTGTCGGTGGAGACCTCCAGCAGCGGCTCGTCGACCTCGACGGTGTCGCCCTCGGCCTTCAGCCAGCGGGTGACGGTGCCCTCGGTGACCGACTCGCCCAGTGCGGGCAGCAGCACCGGGGTGGCGTCGGCGGCCGGGGCGGCAGCCGGAGCAGCCGGAGCGGCGACCGGGGCCGGGGCCGGGGCGGCAACCGGAGCAGCCGGAGCGGCAACCGGCGCGGCCTCGGCGACCGGGGCCGGGGCAGCGGCCGGGGCACCCGAGCCGTCGTCGATGATCGCCAGCTCGGCGCCCACCTCGACGGTCTCGTCCTCGGCGACCTTGATCGAGGCCAGGATGCCGGAGGCCGGGGCCGGGATCTCGGTGTCGACCTTGTCGGTCGACACCTCCAGCAGCGGCTCGTCGACCTCGACACGCTCACCCTCGGCCTTCAGCCAGCGGGTGACGGTGCCCTCGGAAACGCTCTCGCCCAGCGCGGGCAGTGTTACTGAGACCGCCATGGTTTCAGCGACTCCTATCAAGTCTTGCGTACGGGAAGTACTTGCGTACGGGAAGTACCGGGAAAGGGGGTGGGGCGTGATCAGTCGTGCGCGTGCAGCGGCTTGCCGGCCAGCGCCAGGTGCGCCTCGCCCAGGGCCTCGGACTGGGTCGGGTGCGCGTGGATGAGCTGCGCGACCTCGGCCGGCAGCGCCTCCCAGTTGTAGATCAGCTGGGCTTCGCCGACCTGCTCGCCCATGCGGGCACCGACCATGTGGACGCCGACCACGGCGCCGTCCTTGACCTGGACGAGCTTGATCTCGCCGGCGGTCTTCAGGATCTTGCTCTTGCCGTTGCCGGCCAGGTTGTACTTCAGGGTGACGACCTTCTCCTTGCCGTACAGCTCGACGGCCTTGGCCTCGGAGATGCCGACGGAGGCCACCTCGGGGTTGGAGTAGGTCACGCGCGGAACGCCGTCGTAGTCGATCGGCACCGGCTTGAGGCCGGCCAGGCGCTCGGCGACCAGGATGCCCTCGGCGAAGCCGACGTGGGCCAGCTGGAGGGTCGGGGCGAGGTCGCCGACGGCGGAGATGGTGGGCACGTTGGTGCGCATGTACTCGTCGACCAGGACGTAGCCGCGGTCCATCGCGACGCCGTTCTCCTCGTAGCCGAGGCCGGCCGAGACGGGGCCGCGGCCGATGGCGACGAGCAGCAGGTCGGCGTCGATCTGCTTGCCGTTCTCGGTGGAGACGCGGACACCGGTCTCGGTGTACTCGACGCCCGAGAAGCGAGCCTTCAGCTCGAACTTGATGCCGCGCTTGCGGAACGCGCGCTCCAGCAGCTTGGAGGAGTTCTCGTCCTCCAGCGGGACGAGGTGCGGCAGCCCCTCGACGATGGTGACCTCGACGCCGAAGGACTTCCAGACGGAGGCGAACTCGACGCCGATGACGCCGCCACCGAGGATGACGACCGACTTCGGGATGCGGTCGAGCTTGAGGGCGTGGTCCGAGGAGATCACGCGGTTGCCGTCGATCTCCAGGCCCGGGATCGAGCGCGGCACCGAACCGGTGGCCAGGACGATGTGGCGGCCTTCGATGCGCTGGCCGTTGACGTCCACCGAGGTCTGCGAGGAGAGCTTGCCCGCGCCCTGGATGAAGGTCACCTTGCGGGATGCCACCAGGCCCTGGAGGCCCTTGTACAGGCCGGCGATGACGTCGTCCTTGTACTTGTGGACGCCGTTGATGTCGATGCCCTGGAAGGTGGCCAGCACGCCGAACTCGGCGGCTTCCTTCGTCTCGTCCGCGATCTCCGCGGCGTGCAGCAGAGCCTTGGTCGGGATGCAGCCGCGGTGCAGGCAGGTGCCGCCGAGCTCACCCTTCTCGACCAGGGCGACGCTCAGGCCCAGCTGAGCGGCGCGGAGCGCCGCGGCGTAACCGCCGCTTCCGCCTCCGAGAATGACAACGTCGAAAACGGTGCTGGCGTCGTTCGCCACGTCACGTCCTCCATGCATGGGGTGGGTCGCCGGGCCGGTCGCGGTCCGGTGGGTCGGAAGCCTTTGTGGGGCGCCCAGTCGTGCCGGAAATACATCTTCGCACTTGTTCACGGCGGCTGATGTCCGGGCCCGCCCCAGGGGTGTCCCGTGGAGCGGTCACCGGGGCGGGAACACCTCGGACGGAAGGGCATCATCGCAGCTCAGCGCGGTGTTGACAGCCGCCGGACGGGGGGCTTCCGCACCGTCCGCCGCGGCGACTTCCGCACTGTGGAACAAAGTTTCGCCCGCAGCGAACAGGGGTTCGCCATGGCGCCCCGGCCTACCCGCGGGTAACCGGGCCGGAACGCCGACGGGGCCCGGCGCACGCGCGCCGGGCCCCGTCGGCGGGGAAGTGCCTGGATCAGGCCTTGCCGTTCGCCTTCTGCTCGGCGAAGCGGAGCAGGGTGCGCACCGCGCTCGCGGTGCCGCCCTTCGGGGTGTAGCCGTACGGCGCGCCCTCGTGGAACGCCGGACCGGCGATGTCCAGGTGCGCCCAGGCGGTGCCCTCGGCCACGAACTCCTGCAGGAACAGACCGGCCGTCAGGCCGCCGCCCATCCGCTCGCCCATGTTGGACAGGTCGGCGATGGTCGACTCGGTGAAGCCCTTGCGCAGGTCGGCCGGCAGCGGCATCGGCCAGGACTGCTCGCCCGCCTCGCCGGCCAGGGTGTGCAGCTCCGAGCGCAGCTCGTCGTCGTTGGCCATCACGCCGAAGGTGCGGTTGCCCAGGGCCATCACCATGGCGCCGGTCAGGGTCGCCACGTCGATGATGACGTCCGGGTTCTCCTCGCCGGCCCGCACGATCGCGTCGGCCAGCACCAGGCGGCCCTCGGCGTCGGTGTTCAGGACCTCGACGGTCTTGCCGCCGTACATCTTCAGGACGTCACCCGGGCGGGTGGCGCTGCCGGACGGCATGTTCTCGGCCAGGGCGAGCCAGCCGGTCACGTTGACGGCCAGGCCCAGGCGCTTGGCGGCCACCACGGTGGCGAACACGGCGGCGGCGCCGGCCATGTCGCACTTCATGGTCTCGTTGTGGCCGGCCGGCTTCAGCGAGATGCCGCCCGAGTCGTAGGTGATGCCCTTGCCGATGAACGCCAGGGTGGCCTTGGCCTTCGGGTGGGTGTAGGCCACCTTCACCAGGCGGGGCGGGTTCGCCGAGCCGCCGCCGACGCCCAGCAGGCCGCCGAAGCCGCCCTTGGCCAGCGCCTTCTCGTCCAGCACCTCGACCTTGAGGCCGTGCTCCTTGCCGGCCGCCTGGGCGATCGCGGCGAAGCTCTTCGGGTTCAGGTCGTTCGGCGCGGTGTTGACCAGGTCGCGGGCGCGGTTCATCTCCTCGCCGATCGCGGCGGCACGCTCCACGGCGGCCTTGGCGTCCTTGCTGCCCTTGCGGGCGGCCAGCACGACCAGCTCGCCGACCGGCTCCTTGCCGTTGCCGTTGGCCTTGTACGCGCCGAAGGCGTACGAGCCGAGCAGGCCGCCCAGCGCGACCGCCTCGACGTCCGCCGCGGACTCGACCGGGAGGGCCAGCGCGGCCTTCTTGGCGCCGGCCAGGGTGCGGGCGGCGACACCGGCGGCGCGGCGCAGCGCCTCCGGCTGGTAACCGTCCTCGGCGGCCTCGCCCAGGCCGACCGCGAGCACGAGCGCGGCCTTCAGCCCGGCGGGGGAGGCGACCTTGACGGCCTCGCCCTCGGCGCCGGTCGCGCCCAGGGTGCCGAGGACCTCGGCCAGCTTGCCCTCGAACGCCTCGTTCACGGCCTCGGCGCCGGGGGCCAGCACGATGCCCTTCGGGCCCTTCGCGACACCGACCACCAGGGCGTCCGCACGCAGCGAGGCGGCGGAGGAGGTGCTCACAGACAATGCAGTCACGTAATGCGTCCTGTTCTTTCGCGGTCCACGGCCGGGCACGGCGAGACTGCCGTACCGGCGCAGCCCGCCGTCGCAGGCCGTCCGCCGGCGGGTCCGGAGGTCCGGGCCCCCTGGAGCGCGCGTCCGCCGGAGGCGGCCGCGCACATCAGAGGCCCCGGCTCCTCGGTGCGCGCCGGGCGGGCAGGACCTGCCACGGTGCAGGGCTGCGGTGCTTCACGCATGGTAGTCCGCATGCTGGGATCACGCGCCGCCCGGTGTCAGCCGAGCAACGCCAGGGCGAACAGCGAGGCGGCCGCCGCGGTCTCGGCCATCGCTCCGAGCACGTCGCCGGTGATCCCGCCGAACCGGCGCACGCAGCGGCCGAGCAGCAGCCGGGCGCAGCCCACGCCGATCGCAACGGCCAGCGGAAGACGGAGAGTTGACCATCCGTCAGACAGTCCGAGCGCGGCCAGGGCGAGCATCGTGGCGGCCGTCCCCGCGGCGGCTCCCGCGGGCGGCACGGTGCCGGCCACCATCGCCCCGAGCCCGCCGGGCCGTGCGGGTGGCACCGAGCGCAGGCAACCCCAGGTGAGCGCGCACCGCGCGGCCGTCGCGGAGGCGAGCACCGCGAGCGCACCTCGCAACGGAGAGTGACCGAACTGACCGGCCAGGGCGGCGATCTGGAGGAGCAGGACGAGGACCAGGGTCAGTACGCCGAACGGCCCGATGTCGGACTGCTTCATGATGCGCAGGGCGTCCTCGGCCGGCTTCCCGCTGCCCAGCCCGTCGGCGACGTCCGCCAGACCGTCCAGGTGCAGCCCCCGGGTCAGCCCGGCGAGCACCGCCACCGCCGTCACCGCGCCGAGCAGCCCGCCCGCCCGCCAGGCCACCAGCGCTCCGGCCGCGGCCGCGGCCGTCCCCAGCACCAGCCCCACCAGCGGAGCCGTCATCATCGCCCGGGCCCCGGCGGCCCGGTCCCACCGTTCCACCCGCACCCGCAGGACGGACAGCGTCCCGAACCCGAACCGCAGGCCGTCGGCCCAGCCGGCCCGATCGCCGCCGCCGGCCATCGTCATCTCCTCATCGCACTGACCCGCACCGACCCGCGCCGACCCGGGCTGCCCTGAACTGCGCCGCACCGAACCGCACAAACGGAATCCCCGCGCCCGACAGGGGCACGGGGAACCGCGCGGCGGAAGGCGAGGAGCCGTCACCCGGTCGCGGGCGGCCGGTCGCCGACGCCCCGCCTCCGCCTACAGCTTCCGCAGCAGGTCCGCCGCCGAGGGCAGCTTCGGCGGCTCCTTCGGCTCCCTCGGTGCCGCCGGCACGAACGGCTTCGGCGCCTCGTCCGCGAGCACGTCCCCCGCGGCCTGGAGCAGCGGCAGCGCCAGCAGCGCCCCGAGGCCTTCGCCCATGGTGATGCCCTGCTCCTGCAACGGTGTCAGGGTCAGCCGGTCGTACGCCTTCGCCTGGGCCGGCTCGCCGCTGGACTGCCCGGCCCGCCACCACTCCGGCGCCCGGAAGGCGATCCGCTGGGCGACCAGTGCGCAGGCTGCGGAGACCACGCCGTCCAGGACCACCGGCAGCCGCCGTACGGCCGCCTGGAGCAGGAAGCCGGTGATGGCCGCGAAGTCGGCCCCGCCGGTGGCGCCGAGCAGCGCCAGCTGGTCGCCGAGCACCGGCCGGGCCCGCCGCAGCGAGTCCCTGATGGTGGCGCACTTGACCATCCACACCCGGTCGTCGATCCCGGAGCCGCGCCCGGTCACCGCCGCCGCGTCCGTCCCGCACAGCGCGCCGACCAGGACGCCGGCCACCGTGGTGGCGCCGACCCCGAGGTCACCGAGCAGCACCAGGTCGGTGCCGGCGTCGGCCTCCTCGTCGGCGACGGCCATGCCGGCCCGGAAGGCCCGGACGGTCTCCTGCGCGGTGAGCGCGTCCTCGACGTCGATCCGCCCGGAGCCGCGCCGGACCCGGTGGGCGACCACCTCGTCCGGGAAGTCGGCCGGGTCGGCGTCGACCGCGACGTCGACCACCCTGACCTGCGCGCCGTAGCGCGTGGCCAGCCGGGACACCGGCGCGCTGCCGTCGAGCACCGCCCGCACCCGGGCCGCGGTGCCGCCCTCGGCGGGCATCCGGGAGACCCCGAGCGCCGCCACGCCGTGGTCGGCGGCGAACAGCAGCACCTTGGGCGCGGAGACCGGCAGCACCGGGGAACGCCCCTGTACGGAGGCCAGCCAGCTGCCCAGCTCCTCGAGCTTGCCGAGCCCGCCGCGCGGCCGGTCGGCCGCCTGCCAGCGTTCCTCGGCGGCCCGCCGGGCGCTCTCGTCGGGGCGCTCGACGAGCGAGGAGAACGTATCGAGATCCACGGTCGTGTCCATCGTCCGGAAGGCTACACGCCGCGGATGTTCATGCCGAGGCTGGCTTGACGTCCGGTGCGAAGGGGTCCGGCTTGATGGTGAGCACCTGCCCGGCCACCACCAGCAGGACCCGCTCGGAGGCGTCCGCCACGGCCATGTTGAGCCGGCCCAGGGCGTCGCGGAAGCGGCGGCCGGCGGCGGTGGCGGGGACGACGCCCATGCCGACCTCGTTGCTCACCGCCACGGCGGCCCGGCCGGTGGCCGCCCAGGCCCGCGCCAGCGCCTCGCAGTGGCGCTGCACGGCGGCCTCTCCGCCGTCCGCCCAGACCTCGTCGTCCCAGGCGCCGCAGTCGTCCATCACGGCGGTCAGCCACAGCGCGAGGCAGTCGACCAGCACCGGCGCCCGGTCGGTCCGGTCGGCCAGGACGGTCTCCAGGTCGCAGGTCTCGGCGGTGCGCCAGCTCGCGGGCCGGCGCTCCCGGTGCAGCGCGACCCGCTGGGCCCACTCGGTGTCGCCGTCCCTGGTGCCGCCGGTGGCCACGTACAGGACGTCCTGGTGGCCGGCGAGCAGCTGTTCGGCGCGGGTGGACTTGCCGGAGCGGGCGCCGCCGAGCAGCAGGGTCCGGGGCGGCGCGGGGCGGCTGGGCTGGGATGGGGTCGCCATGCCGTCCATCCTGCCGGACGAGGCATACGGAAGATCGAGCCGGGCAGGCTATGGTGCGCAGCAACACAGGCAGCGTGGTCAGTGGGAGGAGCCGGCATGGTCTGGACGTGGCGGTACGAGAAGTCGGACGGCAGCGCGGTCGCGCCCGGCGGCAACCAGGAGGAGTTCGCCGGCCAGGGGGACGCCGAGACCTGGATCGGGGAGACCTGGAAGCAGCTCGCGGAGGACGGTGTGGACACCGCGGTGCTGCTGGAGGACGACCGGGTCGTCTACGCGATGAGCCTGAGCGAGGAGTAGGCCCGACGGGGTGGAGCGGCCGGTGCGGCCACTTCGCCCCGATCCGGTGGGGCTACTTCGCCCCGATCACGTGCAGGAGCGCGGCGACCTGCCGGTAGGGGTCGGTGCGGCCGGCCCGGTCCTCGGCTTCCAGGAGCTGGGCCAGCTGCCGCCCGTCCACCGGCGGCGTCGCGTCGTCCGGGGCGTTGTCGGTGAAAACCCGCACGCCGTACCAGTGCCGGATCGGCACCGACACCTCGGACAGGGTGACGGTCAGGTCGGCGAGCCGGTCGGCGCGCGCGGCCAGTCCGAGCCGGTTGTAGTACCGGTCGCTCTCGAAGGCGTGCAGCGCGGCCCGCCAGTCCCCGGCGGCGGCGGGCCGCAGGGCGAGCGCGTCGCGGTTGCGGACCAGCAGCGAGAGCAGTCCGCCGGGCGCCAGCAGCCGGGCCAGCGACGCGATCATCGGGTCCGGGTCGGGCAGGTACATCAGCACGCCGTGGCAGAGCACCACGTCGAAGCTGCGTGGGCCGAACCAGCGCCCGCACTGGTGGCCGTCGCCGCTGAGCAGCTGCATCCGGCCGCGGACCTCCGGCGGCTCCTCGGCGAGCGCCCCCTGGGCGACGCCGAGCGCGACCGGGTCCGAGTCGAGTCCGGTGACGTAGTGGCCGGCCCGGGCCAGCCGCAGGGCCTGGGTGCCCTGGCCGCAGCCGATGTCGAGGACGCGCTGCGCGCTGCGCCCGGCCAGCTGTTCGGCCAGCTGGCGGGCGACGAGCTCCTGGCGGACGAAGTTGCGCAGCCCGCCGAGCCGCTCCAGCCAGGCACCGGTGCCGCCGGCGAAGGAACCGCTGCGGGAGGGCAGCCGGCGCTCCTGGGCCAGCCGGTCGTGGCCGCCCTCACCCTGCCCAGGAAGCCCGCTCCCGTGTCCGGGAAGTGCGCCCCCCTGGCCGGGAAGTGCGTAGAGGCCGGGCCCCTCCCAGGACGGCGGGGCCCAGCCGGAGTCGACCGGTTCGGCGGTCAGGGCTTCTCCCCGCGCCGCACCTGCGGCTTGGGCAGGCGCAGCCGGCGCATCTGGAGGGTGCGCATGATGCCGTACGCGACGGCGCCGCGGGTGTTCTGCCCGGCGAAGCGCTCGGCCAGCTGCTTGCGCAGGCCGAGGCCGAGGCGGACGAAGTCCAGGATCACGAAGACGAAGAACAGCAGGAACAGCAGCGTGGAGAGCAGCTGGAGCGTCGGCACCTTGACGATGCTCAGCACCAGGATGACCACGGCGGCCGGCAGGAAGAACTCGGCGAGCGACCAGCGGGAGTCCACGAAGTCGCGGGTGAACCTGCGCACCGGGCCCTTGTCACGGGCCGGCAGGTGGCGCTCGTCGCCGTCCATCAGGGCCTGGCGCTGCTTCTCGCGCTCGACCCGCATGCGGTCGCGGGCCTGGCGGCTGGCCTCCTTGCGGTCCTTGGGCACCGTCACCCGGGTACGCCGGTTGGCCTCGGCCTCACTGCGCTTGGGGGTGGGTCGGCCCTTCTTGGCCTGCGGGTCGCGGGCGGTCGTCTCGTCCTGCTTCTCCAGCACGGTGGCGGAGGCGGCGGCATCATCTGAACGGCGTCGGAACACACCCCCAGCGTACGGGGTGCGACGCGGCTTCCACGGGTGCCCTCGGAACCGAACGCATATCGATACCGCGAGGTCGCGGTCCGGCACGGGTTTCCCGGGGCCTTCCCGTAGGGGATCAGTCGGATGGACGATGGGGGGTATGAGGGGCGGATCCACCCGGGGGAGGAGGAAACGCCCCTGGTGCCTGTAGCAGTCTTGTTGCAGGCAGGTGCACTGCGGCGACGGGCTCGCTGCACATACACTCGTCGTGTCTGGTAACGAGATAGAGACCGCAGGCCGGAGAAGGGGGCACCCGAGGCCCATGAGCGACGGAATCATGAAGCGTATGGGGCTGATCTTCCGCTCCAAGGCGAACAAGGCCTTGGATCGGGCGGAGGATCCGCGTGAGACGCTTGACTACTCCTACCAGAAGCAGCTTGAGCTGCTCCAGAAGGTACGACGGGGTGTCGCGGATGTCGCGACCTCGCGCAAGCGGCTCGAACTCCAGCTGACCCAGCTCCAGCAGCAGTCGGCGAAGTACGAGGACCAGGGCCGCAAGGCCCTGTCCCTGGGCCGCGAGGACCTCGCCCGTGAGGCGTTGACCCGCAAGGCCAACATGCAGTCGCAGATCACCGACCTGGAGACGCAGTACCAGCAGCTCCAGGCCGAGGAGGAGAAGCTCACCCTCGCCTCCCAGCGACTTCAGGCCAAGGTGGACGCCTTCCGCACCAAGAAGGAGACCATCAAGGCGACGTACACGGCCGCCCAGGCGCAGACCCGCATCGCCGAGTCCTTCTCGGGGATCTCGGAGGAGATGGGCGACGTCGGCCTGGCGATCCAGCGGGCCGAGGACAAGACGGCCCAGATGCAGGCCAGGGCCGGTGCGATCGACGAGCTGCTCGCCTCCGGTGCGCTGGACGACGCGAGCGGCCTGGGCCGCAAGGACGACATCGAGGCCGAGCTGGAGCGGGTGGCCGGCGGGTCCGACGTCGAGCTGGAGCTGGCCCGGATGAAGGCCGAGCTGTCCGGTCCCTCCTCGGCCGGCCCCGCCGCGATCGAGCAGGGCAGGCCGCAGGACGCCCAGCCGCAGCCGCAGCAGGACACCCCGCGCATCAACTACAACAAGTGATCTGAGCTCGACCCCACGAACCAGGGAGACGCACGGCATGATCATCAGGGTCATGGGTGAAGGGCAGTACGAGGTGGGCGAGGACCACCTGAACGAGCTGAACACGCTCGACTCTGACCTCGTCACCGCGGTGGAGTCAGGCGACGAGGAGCGCTTCCGGCTGACCTACGGCAAGCTGCTTGCCGCGGTGAAGGGCTCGGGCGCTCCGCTGCCGCTGGACTCTCTGGAGCCGTCGGAGCTGATCCTGCCGAGCGCGGACGCGACGATCGACGAGGTCCGCGAGCTGCTGATGGCCGACGGCGAAGGCGTGATCCCGGGCTTCCCCGAGTAGCGCTGCGACTGCTGCCAGACGAAAGGGCGGGCCCCCTCCCACCGGAGGGGGCCCGCCCTTTCGTCGTTGTCCGCCCGGGGGCTACGGCAGGGCCAGCATCCGGTCCAGCGCGGCCTTGGCGTACTTCTCGGTCTCCGGGTCGACGGTGATCACGTTCGGCACCCGGCCCTCGACCAGCGACTCCAGCGCCCAGACCAGGTGCGGCAGGTCGATCCGGTTCATGGTCGAGCAGAAGCAGACCGCGCGGTCCAGGAAGACGATCTCCTTGTCCGGGTGCGCCTTGGCCAGGCGGCGGACGAGGTTCAGCTCGGTGCCGATGGCCCACTTGGAGCCGGGCTCGGCGGCGTCCAGCGCCTTGATGATGTACTCGGTCGAGCCCACCATGTCGGCCGCCGCGACGACCTCGTGCTTGCACTCGGGGTGCACCAGGACGTTCACGCCGGGGATCCGCTCGCGGACGTCGTTGACCGAGTCCAGGCTGAACCTGCCGTGCACCGAGCAGTGCCCGCGCCAGAGGATCATCTTCGCGTCCCGCAGCTGCTCGGCGGTCAGCCCGCCGTTCGGCCGGTGCGGGTTGTAGACCACGCAGTCGTCGAGGGAGAAGCCCATGTCGCGCACCGCGGTGTTGCGGCCGAGGTGCTGGTCGGGCAGGAACAGCACCTTCCGGCCCTGCTCGAAGGCCCACTCCAGGGCGCGCTTGGCGTTGGAGGAGGTGCAGATGAGGCCGCCGTGCCGCCCGGTGAAGGCTTTGATGTCGGCGGAGGAGTTCATGTACGAGACCGGGACGGTCACGTCGGCTATGCCGGCGTCGGTCAGCGCGTCCCAGCACTCGGCGACCTGCTCGGCGGTGGCCATGTCGGCCATCGAGCAGCCGGCCGCGAGGTCCGGCAGGACGACCTGCTGGCGCTCGCTGGTGAGGATGTCCGCGGACTCGGCCATGAAGTGCACGCCGCAGAAGACGATGTACTCGGCCTCGGGGCGGGCCGCGGCGTCGCGGGCGAGCTTGAAGGAGTCGCCGGTGACGTCGGCGAACTCGATCACCTCGTCGCGCTGGTAGTGGTGGCCGAGGATGAAGACGCGGTCGCCGAGGGCGGCCTTGGCCGCCCGGGCTCGCTCGACGAGGTTCGGGTCGGAGGCCGGAGGGAGGTCACCGGGGCATTCGACGCCGCGCTCGCTGTTCGGGTCGGCCTCACGGCCGAGCAGCAGCAGAGCGAGCGGCGTCGGGGTGGGGTCGACGCCGTAGGTCTCGGTGATGGTGGTGGTCACGGGCGGGTGCCCTTCTGTGCGGCCGAGCTAGCGGTGGGGCCTTTTCGTCTAACTGACGCTATCTATTCTAACCGCTTAGCGTCAGAGTGACGATGGCCATCCTGTCGATGTGACGAGAACCGCTTGCCGGAATGGACCCCGCGGAGCCGGATCACCGATTCGGGGCAGTCCGGGTGTGGCCGAATCGATATGCCGGAGCCCGGGGGTATGGCTGAGCCCATGAAGGCAATCGCGATCAACCGCTACGGCGGCCCCGAGGTGGTCGAGTACACCGACCTGCCCGACCCCAGGGTCGGGCCCGACTCCGTCCTCGTGGAGGTCAGGGCGGCCGGGGTGAACCCGGTGGACTGGAGGATCAGGGACGGCGCCCTGGACGGCCTCCTCGACGTGCACTTCCCGCTGGTCATGGGCTGGGACGTGGCCGGGGTGGTCCGCGCGGTCGGCGGCGCGGTCACCGAGTTCGCCCCGGGCGACGAGGTGTACGGCTACGTCCGCAAGGACGCCGTCGAGCACGGGACGTACGCCGAGCTGGTCTCCGCCCCGATCCGCACCCTGGCCCGCAGGCCGGCCGCGCTGGACTGGGCGCAGTCCGGCGGCCTGCCGCTGGCCGGGCTCACCGCCCTGCAGGGCCTGCGGGCGCTGGGCGTCGCCGAGGGGGAGACCGTTCTGGTGCACGCCGCCGCCGGCGGGGTGGGCCACCTGGCGGTGCAGCTGGCCAGGGCGCGCGGCGCCCGGGTGATCGGCACCGCGGCCGAGCGCAACCACGACTTCCTGCGCGGCCTCGGCGCCGAGCCGGTCGTGTACGGCGAGGGCCTGGCCGAGCGGGTCCGCGCACTCGCCCCCGACGGGGTGGACGCGGCCCTCGACCTGGTCGGCCACGGAGCCGTCCAGGTCTCGGCCGGCCTGGTGGCCGACCCGGGCCGGATCGCCTCGATCGCCGACTTCGGGGTCAAGGCGCTCGGCGGCCGGTACGTCTGGGTCCGCCCGGACGCCGGAGACCTCGCCGAGCTGGCCGCGCTCGCCGACGACGGCCGGCTGACCGTCACCGTCGCCTCCACCTTCCCGCTGGCCCAGGCGGCCTCCGCCCAGGCGCTCAGCGCCGAGGGCCGCACCAGGGGGAAGATCGTGCTGCTCGTCCGGTGACGGCCGCCCGCCCGTCGTCCGTCGGCGGTGAACTCGTCCGGGTCATCCGCCAGAATGGTGACGAACCGTTTCGGCAAAGGCGCCCGGGCAGTGGAGCCCGCCACCGGAGCGCCCCGCCGAAACGCCCGTACGACCCGTGGAGCCCCGCACCGATGACCAGCAGCCGAGCGCACGAGGTGGTCGGGGCCGACCTGGACGAGACCGACCGCCTCCTGCTCGCCCGGCTCGGCAGCGACGGCCGTGCCTCGTACGCCGAGATCGGCCTCCAGGTGAACCTCTCCGCCACCGCCGTGCGCCGGCGGATCGACCGGCTGCGGGCACGCGGCGTGGTGCGGGGCTTCACCGTGGTGCTCGACCCCTCCGTGCTGGGCTGGCAGACCGAGGCCTTCGTCGAGGTCTACTGCCGCGAGCGCACCGCCCCCGAAGAGATCCTCGCCAGCCTGCGGCAGTTCCCCGAGGTGGTCGCCGCCTGGACGGTCACCGGCGATCCGGACGCCCTGGTGCACCTGCGGGCCGCCGACATGCGCCACCTGGAGGCCGTCATCGAGCGCATCCGGCGCGAGCCCGGCGTGCAGCGCAGCCGCTCCTCCGTGGTCCTCTCCCAGCTCATCGGATAGCCCCTGCGGGCGGCACGCAGGAATCCTGCGCGGACCGTCCCGAAGACGCCCGAAACCTGCCTGACCAGCCGCGTTCCGACGCGCGCCGGGGTGCCGGTGCTGCCTACGCTGATCATGTCCGGCCGTCGCGGTGAAGCGTCCCGCCGACCGGACGCCCCCCGACACCCCACGCCGAGAGGGACAGCCGTGTCCGCAGCACCCGACCGCATGCACCGGCCCGACAACGACCTGGTCGACCTGGTCTTCGACTACATGCGGGAGCGGCTGCAGTACGACCCCGTCCCGCTCGACCACCCCGGCGACGGCGAGCACCTGCGAGGCCAGCTGGCCGGCCTGCTCAACCAGGACGGCAACGCCCCGGCCGACGTGCTGAAGCTGTACGACCACGAGCTGTCCAGGGCGGTCATCTCCGCCGACAGCCCGCGCTACCTGTCCTTCATCCCGTGCGCCCCGACCAAGGCCGCGCTGCTGTTCGACATGGTCGTCTCCTGCGCCTCCCTCCAGGGCATCTCCTGGCTGGAGGCGGCCGGCGCGATCGCCGCCGAGAACCAGGTGCTGCGCCTGATCGCCGACCGCGCGGGCATGCCCCAGTCGGCCGGCGGCACCTTCGTCTCCGGCGGCTCGGCGGGCAACCTCTCCGCCCTCGTGGTCGCCCGCGACACCGCCCGCCGCCGGCTCGGCGTCGGTCCGGAGGCGCGGCTGCGGATCGCGGTCGCCGACCAGGTGCACTCCTCGGTCAAGAACACCTTCAACATCATCGGCGTCGAGGCCTTCAAGGTCCCGACCGTCGACCGGCGGTTCACCGGCGAGGCGCTGCGCGCCGCGCTGGCTGCCGACCCCCACCCCGAGACGGTGATCGCCGTGGTCGGCACCGCGGGCACCACCAACGAGGGCATCGTCGACGACCTCAAGGGCCTGGCCGAGGTCGCCCGCGAGCGCGACCTGTGGTTCCACGTGGACGGCGCCTACGGCGGCGCGGGCCTGTTCGCCCCCTCGGTCCGCGAGCGCTACGACGGCATCGAGCACGCCGACTCCTTCGTGGTCGACCCGCACAAGTGGCTGTTCGCCCCCTTCGACTGCGCCGCGCTGATCTACCGCAACCCGCAGCTCGCCCGCGCCGTGCACACCCAGGACGCCTCCTACCTGGACGTGCTGCACACCGAGGGCGACGAGTGGAACCCCACCGACTACGCCTACCACCTGACCCGGCGCGCCCGCGGCCTGCCGCTCTGGTTCTCGCTGGCCGTGCACGGCGTCCAGGCCTACACCGACGCCATCGAGGCCGGCCTCACCCTGGCCAGGGAGACCGCGCGGCTGATCCGCGAGACCGAGCACCTGGAGCTGCTGTTCGACCCGCAGCTCTCGGCGGTCTGCTTCAAGCGCAGGGGCTGGACCAACGACGACTACTACCGCTGGTCGCAGCAGCTGCTCGCGGACCAGATCGGCTTCGTCACCCCCACCGGGTGGGACGGCGAGACGGTCGCCCGCTTCGCCTTCCTCCACCCCGGCACCACCATGGAGATGGTCGAGGAGATCCTGGCCACCATGGTCTGACCGAGGCATCCGCCGTCCGGCCCCACCGGCTCCCCGGTGGGGCCGGACGCGCTCCCGCCCGTCCGTGCCACGAGAACGCCCGTGCCACGGGAACGCCCGCGCTACAGGAACGCCCCGCTCGGCAGGTACGGTGCCGGCGGCCGCATCCCCCGCACCCCGACGAAACCGCGGGACCGCGGGGTCAGCCCGACCTCCAGCCCGACGTCCAGCGCCCATTCCTGCTCCGCGGTGAGGTACTCCACCCGCGCCTCGACCCCGTCCGGCACCCGGGCCAGCGCCTCGCGCAGCAGCCGGGCGGCGATCCGCTTGCTGGTCGCCGCGAGCAGCCGCACCACGCCGCCGTCCCGGTAGCAGTAGCCGCTGCCGGCCAGCGCGTCGGCGATCAGCAGCTCCTCGAAGTGGCCCAGCATCAGCTCGTGGTCAGGACCGTGCGCGGACCCGCGCAGCCGCCGGTCCACCGAGTCCAGCAGGTGCCGGTGGGTGGCGTTGCCGCGGTGCACCGGGATGTCCCCGGGGTCGAGCAGCCCGTCCCGGTCCACCCGTCCGGCCAGCCCCATCGCCGGATGCAGGGTGAACCCGGCCAGCCGGTAGCGGCGGGCCGCCGCCGGGGAGTCCGCGGCGCACACCATCCCGCGCAGACAGCCCTTGGAGTGCGCCGCCGCCCGTTCCAGCAGCAGCCGGCCGACGCCCTTGCCCCGCGCCGACGGCCGGACCGCGAGCAGCGAGGGCGCCCACAGGCCCTCCCTGCGGATCGACAGCACCACCCCGACCGGCTCGCCACCGCTCTCCGCCAGCCAGCAGCCCCCGGGATCGGTGCGCGCCAGGTGCCTGGTCCCGGCCAGCCGCAGCGGCGTCGGGTCCGGTGCGGACCCGGCCGGGGCGTCGTCGGCGAGCGCGGCGGCGGTGAGCTCCCGGACGGCCTCCGCGTCCGCGGCGGTGTCCCTGACCGGGCGAAGGATCATGCGGACCATCCTGGCGTCCCGCGGGCCGCGCCGGGGCCGGTTCACCCGGATCCGTGCCTCGGGCGGTGACCGGCCCCGCGGGGTGTGCGAGCATGGGGAGCGTAGGGGACGCGGGTGGCACACCCGGCCCACGGATATCCAGCCGCGACCAGGCCACAGAAATCCACCGCCGACCGGGAAATGAAACCGGACGGCTGTTGGTTGGCACTTGCGGCAGACCGTCGCCAAGACCGGGAGAAAGCAGATGACCGTCCAGGACGAGACCACTGTCGACAGTGGCATCCTCCTTACCGATGCCGCCGCGGGCAAGGTCAAGGCCCTGCTGGAGCAGGAAGGCCGCGAGGACCTCGCGCTGCGCGTCGCCGTCCAGCCCGGTGGCTGCTCCGGCCTGCGTTACCAGCTGTTCTTCGACGAGCGCTCGCTCGACGGCGACGTGATCAAGGACTTCGACGGTGTCAAGGTCGTCACCGACCGGATGAGCGCCCCGTACCTGGGCGGCGCCACCGTCGACTTCGTCGACACCATCGAGAAGCAGGGCTTCACCATCGACAACCCGAACGCCACCGGCTCCTGCGCCTGCGGCGACTCGTTCAGCTAGGCCTCAGTCAGGCCCGCTGCGGAAGGCGGCCCCGGGGATCACCCCGGGGCCGCCTTTCCGTTTCCACGTCCGGGCTCCTGCTGCCCGGGCCGCTGCCGCTCCGGCTGCTACTGCCCGGCGACGTCCGGGGTGACCGGATCCGGCCCGATGCGCGGGTCGCCCTCCAGCGGCACTTCCTGGCCACTCGACTTGTCGACCACCGTCCGCCCGGCCAGCGGCGAGCGCAGGTCGGCCGACACCGACTGCCGCTTGGCCAGCGCGTTGCACACCTGCCCCGGCTGGACCGTGGGCGGGCCCGGCACGACCAGCACGTCCACCCGGCCCGGCTGCGACTCGTCGGCCTTCAGCGCGTACGTGGTGCAGACCCCGCCGAAGAAGTAGACGGTCAGCTTGGTGGTGCCGTCCACCCGGTACCCGACCGGCGGGCGGACGGGCGAGCCCGAACCGTTCGGGTTCGGCTCGCCCACCGCGATCCCGTTGCCCGGGGGAGTGGCCGGTTCCGGCCGACCGGGCGGCGGGGAGGCCGGGGCGGGCGTGAAGCCGGTCGGCGGTGGCGAGGCCGGCTGCGCGGTACCGGAGGCGCTCCCGGCCGGAGCCGTCGAGGCCGGACTCCCGGAATCCGCCGGGGTCCGCGCGGAGGCACTCGCCGGGGCCGGGGCCGGGGCCGAGGCGGTCGTGCCGGCCGCCGCCGAGTCCGAGGCGGTCCTGCCGCCCCCGTCGCAGCCGGCCACCGTCACCACCGCCGCCAGGGCCAGGCCCACCAGGGCCACCGTCCGCCGACCGCGCCGGGGCATCGTCTCCGGATCCATCTGCACATCCTCCCGAGGGTTCAGCGGTGCCGCCTCCGCGGCCGCTCCGCGCGGATGTGACGTGCTCCGGACGGATCCGGTTCCGTACCGGCCGGCCCGGGTTCAGAAGCCGTACTCGGCCATCCCCGCGACCACCCGCTGCGCCCCGGAGGGCACCCGGAAGCCGGCCGGCGACGGGGCGGCGGGCTCCGGGCCGACGGTGAGCTGTGGCCAGAACCGGCGCAGCCGCCGGGAGGAGTCCACCAGGGCGTCGAGGGTCTCGCCGTCCTCGGTCCGCAGGGCGGGCACGGGGGAGTGGTCGGTCATCGGGTAGCGCTCCGATCCGGGGCCGCGGCCACGCTGCCGCGGTCGACGACGGGGCCCGCCTGCACGGCGGGCCTCCGGGAGGCGGCTCCGGAGTCGACGGAGGCGCCTCCCGGCCGACCCTAGGCAGGGCTCGGGCCGCCCACCAGTGCTACCGGCAGGTAGTACACGTTCGAGCGCAACGAGTGCCACCATGGCCGTGCGGGCGTCAACCCGAGGCACTCTTGCGGCGCGCTCGCCGGGGCCGGGTACCGTGGGCGGGTTCACCCCCGCTTGCCCGCTGGCCCCGCAGCCATCCTGAGGAGACCTCCCGTGCGTATCGCCGTCGCCGGTTCGATCGCCACCGACCACCTGATGACATTCCCCGGCCGGTTCGCCGACCAGCTGGTCGCCGAACAGCTGCACACCGTGTCGCTGTCCTTCCTGGTCGACACCCTGGACATCCGTCGCGGCGGCGTCGCGCCGAACATCGCCTTCGGGATGGGCGTGCTCGGCCTGCGCCCGATCCTGGTCGGCGCCGCCGGCGCGGACTTCGCCGAGTACCGCAGCTGGCTGGAGCGCAACAACGTGGACTGCGACTCCGTCCACATCTCCGAGACCCGGCACACCGCGCGCTTCATGTGCACCACGGACGAGGACCACAACCAGATCGCCTCGTTCTACACCGGCGCCATGGCCGAGGCCCGCAACATCGAGCTGAAGCCGATCGCCGACCGCGTCGGCGGCCTGGACCTCGTCCTGGTCGGCGCCGACGACCCGCAGGGCATGGTCCGCCACACCCAGGAGTGCCGCACCCGCGGCTACGCCTTCGCCGCCGACCCCTCCCAGCAGCTGGCCCGCCTGGAGGGCGACGACATCCGCGAGATCGTGGACGGCGCCGCGTACCTCTTCACCAACGAGTACGAGGCCGCGCTGATCGAGAGCAAGACCGGCTGGGACGCCGAGGAGCTGCTCACCCGCGTCGGCACCCGGATCACCACCCTGGGCAGCAAGGGCGTCCGGATCGAGCGCAAGGGCGAGGCCCCGATCCTGGTCGGCTGCGCCAAGGAGGAGGCCAAGGTCGACCCGACCGGCGTCGGCGACGCCTTCCGGGCGGGCTTCCTGGCCGGCCTGTCCTGGGACCTCGACCTGGAGCGCTCCGCCCAGCTCGGCTGCATGCTCGCCACCCTGGTGATCGAGACCGTCGGCACCCAGGAGTACGAGCTGCGCCCGGCCGCCTTCCTGGGCCGTTTCGAGGAGGCCTACGGCGCCGAGGCGACCGCCGAGATCCGCGCGTACCTGGTCAAGTAGCGCGCCCCGCTCAGGAGCGGCGCAGCACGAGGTAGGCCGAGCCCCGGTCACCGCCGTACTCGGTGGCCGGGGCCTCGCCCACGTACTCCTGCCCGCGCATCCCGCACCAGGCCGGGATGTCCAGCCGGGCCGCCTCGTCGTCGGACAGCACGGCGACCGTGCCGCCCGGCGGCACCTCGCCGATCCGCTTCGCCAGCTCGATCACCGGCAGCGGGCAGCGCTTGCCGAGGGCGTCGACGACCAGCAGCAGTTCCCCGGCGGGGGCCTCCGGCGCCGGCAGGTCCAGCCCGAGCGGTGCCCGGACGCCGGCCACCAGGCCGGGCAGCACCGCGAGGAAGCGCTCCACGTCCGCCTCGGCCGTCCCGTACGGCAGCGAGACCCGGACGTTCCCCTCGGTGAGCACCCCCATCGCCGCCAGCACATGGCTGGGCGTCAGCGTGGACGAGGTGCAGGAGGAGCCGGAGGAGACCGCGAAGCCCGCCCGGTCCAGCTCGGTCAGCAGCACCTCCCCGTCCACGTACAGGCAGGAGAAGGTGACGATGTGGGGCAGCCGCCGCACCGGGTCGCCGACCACCTCGACCTCGGGCACCAGCTGCGGCACCCGGGTGCGGATCCGCTCCACCAGCGCGTGCAGCCGGGCGTTCTCCCGCTCGGCCTCGGCCCGTACGGCGCGCAGCGAGGCGGCCGCGGCCACGATCGCCGGGACGTTGACGTAGCCGGGCACCCGGCCGCCCTCACGCTCGTCGGCCGGCAGCGGCGAGGCGTACCTGACGCCCTTGCGCACCGCCAGCACCCCGACCCCGGCCGGGCCGCCCCACTTGTGGGCGCTCGCCGTCAGCAGCGACCAGCCCGCGGGGACGTCCGTCCGTCCGGCGCTCTGGGCCGCGTCCACCAGCAGCGGGACGCCCGCCTCGGCGCACCGCGCGGCGACCTCGTCGACCGGCTGCACCGTCCCCACCTCGTGGTTGGCGCTCTGCAGCGCGGCCAGCGCGGTGTCCGGGCGCAGCAGCGCGGCGAAGGCCTCCGGGTCGGCCCGGCCGCCCCGGTCCACCGGGGCCACCGACACCTCGCCCCCGCCCGCCTCGTGGCGCTCGCCGACGTGCAGCACGCTGGAGTGCTCCACCGCGGAGTGCACGAAGTGGCCGCCGCGCCGCCGGTTGCCGGCCAGGGCGCCGAGCAGACCGAGCTGGACGGACTGCGTCCCGCTGGCGGTGAAGGAGATCTCGTCCGCCCGCGCGCCCAGCACCGCGGCCACCGTCTCGCGGGCGGCGTCCAGCAGCATCCGGGCCTGTCGGCCGGAGCGGTACAGCCGGGCCGGATCGGCCCAGCCCTCGTCCAGGGCGGCGGTCAGCGCCTGCCGCGCGACGGGGTGCAGGGGGGCCGTCGAGGCCGCGTCGAAGTACACGGTCACATTTAACGACACACCCGGTGCGCGACCCGGCCGGGTCACACGGCTCACCCACCGTCAGTCGATCACCCCGAATGTCCGCTTCGTCCGCGTCCGACGGATCGTCACGGATGTCATCCGAGGTCATCCCCCGATCGGGCGTACGGACCTCGAATGTCTACGATGACCTGCGACGCAGCCCCCACCGGGCCTGATCGGGCTAGCGGGCGGCGCGTTACCGGGGGCTGCCCGTCAGGAGCGCATAAGGCTGGAGTAGGGTTTGGCCCGCATAAGCATTCAAACCGTGCCCGTGGACGGGTCGCCGGGGAGGCTCACACTCCTCTCCGGGGCGACGCGAAGGCGGGCGAGACTTCGGGAAGGCGCTACGTGAGTCCCAACGGCTCCGACCGCTCGCCGCGGCGCACGATGCGGCGGAAGCTGCCTCAGGCGCTGGCACTGGGCCTCGTCATCGCGACCGCTACCGGCTGCTCGGCCAACGACCTCCCCAGGCTTGGCCTCCCGAGCCCCGTCACCAAGGAAGGGCCGATGGTCCTCCAGATGTGGCAGGGGTCCTGGATCGCGGCGCTGGTGGTCGGCGTACTGATGTGGGGTCTGATCATCTGGAGCGTGATCTTCCACCGGCGCAAGCGCACCGGCGTGGAGGTCCCTCCGCAGACCCGGTACAACGTGCCCATCGAGGCGCTCTACACCGCGGTCCCCATCATCATCGTCTCGGTGCTCTTCTACTTCGTCGCCCGCGACGAGAGCAAGCTGATCGCCACCTCCGAGAAGCCGCAGCACTACGTCAACGTGGTCGGTTTCCAGTGGAGCTGGGCGTTCAACTACGAGAACACCGAGACCCCCGACCCGGCAAACAAGGACGCCGCGTACGACGTCGGTACCCCCAAGGACGTTCCGACGCTCTGGATGCCGGTCAACGAGTCGACGCAGTTCCGCCTCACCTCGCGTGACGTCATCCACGACTTCTGGCCCGTCAACTTCATGATGAAGATGGACGTCGTGCCGGGCGTGGTGAACAAGTTCGAGGTCACGCCGACCGTCAAGGGCGAGTACATGGGCAAGTGCGCCGAGCTCTGCGGCGTCGACCACTCGCGCATGCTGTTCAACGTCAAGGTCGTCGACCGCGCCGACTACGACAAGCACCTGGCCGATCTTCGCGCCAAGGGCCAGAACGGTGCGGTGCCCTCCGGCCTGATCACCATGGGAAGTGAAGAGAAGTGACAATCCTCAACGAGCCCGCCGCGGCCGGCGGGGGCGCCGAGGCCGTCACGGTCGGGGCGCAGCGGACCCGGAAGCCGGGTTCGACCATCATCAAGTGGATGACCACCACTGACCACAAGACGATCGGCACGCTGTACCTGGCGACGTCGTTCGCCTTCTTCCTGATCGGTGGCATCCTCGCCCTGGTCATGCGTGCCGAGCTGGCTCGTCCCGGGACCCAGATCCTGTCGAACGAGCAGTTCAACCAGGCGTTCACGATGCACGGCACGATCATGCTGCTGATGTTCGCGACGCCGCTCTTCGCCGGCTTCGCGAACTGGATCATGCCGCTCCAGATCGGCGCCCCCGACGTGGCGTTCCCGCGTCTGAACATGTTCGCGTACTGGCTGTACCTCTTCGGTTCGACCATCGCGGTGGCGGGCTTCCTGACCCCGAACGGCGCCGCCAACTTCGGCTGGTTCGCCTACTCCCCGCTGTCGGACGCGGTTCACTCGCCCGGCATCGGCGGCGACATGTGGATCATGGGTCTGGCCTTCTCCGGCTTCGGCACGATCCTCGGTGCGGTCAACTTCATCACCACGATCATCTGCATGCGCGCGCCCGGCATGACGATGTTCCGGATGTCGATCTTCGTCTGGAACGTCCTGCTGACCTCGGTGCTGGTCCTGCTGGCCTTCCCAGTGCTGGCCGCCGCGCTGTTCGCCCTGGAGGCGGACCGCAAGTTCGGTGCCCACGTCTTCGACCCTGCCAACGGCGGGGCGATGCTCTGGCAGCACCTGTTCTGGTTCTTCGGGCATCCCGAGGTGTACATCATCGCGCTGCCGTTCTTCGGCATCGTGTCGGAGATCATCCCGGTCTTCAGCCGCAAGCCGATGTTCGGCTACTCCGGCCTGATCGCGGCCACCATCGCGATCGCCGGTCTGTCCGTCACGGTGTGGGCGCACCACATGTACGTCACGGGACAAGTCCTGCTGCCGTTCTTCTCGTTCATGACCTTCCTGATCGCGGTCCCGACCGGTGTGAAGTTCTTCAACTGGGTCGGCACCATGTGGAAGGGCTCGCTGAGCTTCGAGACCCCGATGCTCTGGACGGTCGGCTTCCTGGTCACCTTCCTCTTCGGTGGTCTGACGGGTGTCCTGCTGGCCTCCCCGCCGATCGACTTCCACGTCTCGGACTCGTACTTCGTCGTCGCCCACTTCCACTACGTGGTCTTCGGCACCGTCGTGTTCGCGATGTTCGCCGGCTTCCACTTCTGGTGGCCGAAGATGACCGGCAAGATGCTGGACGAGCGCCTCGGCAAGATCACCTTCTGGACGCTGTTCATCGGCTTCCACACCACCTTCCTGGTGCAGCACTGGCTCGGCGCGGAGGGCATGCCCCGCCGCTACGCCGACTACCTGGCGTCGGACGGGTTCACCACCCTGAACACCGTCTCGACCATCGGCTCCTTCGTGCTCGGCCTGTCGCTCCTGCCGTTCCTCTACAACGTCTGGAAGACCGCCAAGTACGGCGAGAAGGTCACCGTGGACGACCCGTGGGGCTTCGGCCGCTCGCTGGAGTGGGCGACCTCCTGCCCGCCGCCGCGGCACAACTTCCTCACCCTTCCGCGGATCCGCTCCGAATCCCCGGCCTTCGACCTCCACCACCCGGAGATCGCCGCGCTGGACTACCTGGAGAACCACGGCGAGCCGGCCAAGCACCTCGCCGGCGTGACCCCGGCGAAGTACGACGCCCCGAAGCTGGGCAAGGGCAACAAGGAGGGCGACGCCTGATGAAGGAACAGGGAAAGATCTTCCTGGGCCTGTCGGTCTTCGTACTGGCCATGGCTCTGACCTACGGCCTGTGGACCAACCACTCGGACCTCGGCATCGAGGCCGCCGGCACCACGGCGCTGTTCCTGGCCTTCGGGCTCTGCGCCTTCATCGGGTACTACCTCGCCTTCACCGCCCGCCGGGTGGACAGCGGCGCGGGTGACAACCCCGAGGCCGAGGTCGCGGACGACTCCGGCGAGCTGGGCTTCTTCGCCCCGCACAGCTGGCAGCCGCTCTCGCTGGCGCTCGGTGGCGCGCTCGCCTTCCTGGGCGTGATCTTCGGCTGGTGGCTGATGTTCTGGGCCGCCCCGATCATCCTGATCGGCATCTTCGGATGGGTCTTCGAGTTCTACCGGGGCGAGAACCAGAACCAGTAGGGTTCCCGCTTCCGGCACCAGGGCCGGTCCTCCCGCAGGGGAGGGCCGGCCCTGTGGCGTTCCCGGCCTGCTGCGTCCCCGGAATGACGGCTTCACTCCGGTGGGTGAACCGGGAGTCCCTCGGATGTCGCTTCGGCAGGGGTGTTCCTACGATCTGATCAATCGTGCGAACCCTCGGAGGCGGTCATGGCCGACAGGCGCGGAATCGCAGCTCTCGGCGGCATCTCGCTGGCCCTCGCGGTGCTGGCCCCGCTGGCCGCCTGCACGGCCGGGGAGGACGCGCCCAAGGGGCCGCACCGGGTCGACGCGGCCCCGCTGGTCCACCTCTCGGCGGACGGCAAGGCCGACCCCTCCCAGCCGGTCACCGTGACCGCCCTCCAGGGCAGCCGGCTCACCGACGTCACCGTGGTCGGCCCGGACGGCCGGGTGGTCGCCGGGAAGCTCGCCGAGGACCAGCGCAGCTGGCAGACCACCGGCCGGCTGAAGGCCGCCACCGCGTACTCGGTGCGGATCTCCGCCGACGACGGCAAGGGCGGCCGCGGCGACACCACCGCGACCTTCGGCACCCTCGCCGCCCAGCGCCTGCTCACCGCCAAGCTCGGCCCGGACTCCTCCGGCAGCGGCGTCTACGGAGTGGGCCAGCCGCTCACCGTGCAGCTCTCCGAGGCGGTGAAGGACCCCCAGGCCCGCCAGGAGGTCGAGCGCGTCCTGACCGTCGCCTCCCAGCCCACCGTCACCGGCGCCTGGTACTGGGTGGACGACAGGAACCTGCACTTCCGTCCGGAGGACTACTGGCCGGCCGGGACGACCGTCTCGCTGGCCTTCGACGGCACCGGCAGCCGGATCGAGGACGGGCTCTACGGCGGTGACCGCAGCGCGCTGAAGCTGCGGATCGGCGAACGGGTGGAGTCGGTGATCGACGCGGCCGCCCACGAGCTCACCCTCAAGCGCGACGGAGAGGTCCTGCGGAGCATCCCGGTCACCACCGGCAAGCCCGGCTTCGACACCCGCAACGGCGTCAAGGTGGTGCTCGGCCAGGAGCGGTCGGTCCGGATGAACGGCGAGACCATCGGCATAGCGGCGGGCAGCACGGAGGCGTACGACCTCGACGTGCTGTGGGCCACCCGGGTGACCTGGAGCGGCGAGTACGTCCACGCGGCGCCCTGGTCGGTCGGCTCGCAGGGCCTGGAGAACGTCAGTCACGGCTGTACCGGCATGAGCACCGGCAACGCCGAGTGGTTCTACGAGCACACCAGGGTGGGGGACCCGGTGACGGTGGTGAACAGCCGCGGCGGCGAGATGGAGCCCTTCGGCAACGGCTTCGGTGACTGGAACATCGACTGGGCGGACTGGGTCCGGCACAGTGCCTCGGGACAGGCCGTCAGCACCACCGCAGCGGCCTCCCAGGCCCAGGCCGCGGGAATGATCCGCCCCGAGCTCTGAAGGCCCTTACCGGGCCCGCAAGACACGCCCTAGCCCTTCGGGTAGGCCAGCCGCAGGGCGGTGTCCACGGCGGCCAGCGCGTCCGCGGGGGAGAGGCCCAGCCGGCTCGCCCTGGCGGCGTACTCGGCGGCGGCCTCGGCGGCCAGCCGGTGGGCGGCGTCGCCGGTGGCGGCGATCAGCGTGCCGCGCCTGCCGTGGGTCTCCACCACGCCGTCCGCCTCCAGCTCGCGGTAGGCCCGGGCGACGGTGCCGGCGGCCACTCCCAGCTCCTCGGCCAGGGCCCGGACGGTGGGCAGCCGCAGCCCGGTCGGCAGCTCCCCGGAGCGGGCCAGGCCGGCGATCCGGGCGCGGATCTGCTCGTACGGGGGAGTGGCGCTGGCGGGGTCGACGGAGAGCTGCACGGGGACTCCTGGGGGCGCGGGCGGGTACGGGGCCGGCGGGTTCGGGAAGGGCCGAGGGCCGCCGACCAGACGAACTCTGGTCAGCGGCCCTCGGGGTGACGCGGTGGTGCCTGCGGGATCAGTGGTGGCCGTGGCCGCTGGTGATCTCGTGGTGCTCCTCGGCGGTGGGCTTGGGGATCTGGCTGCCCTCGCCGTAGAAGCCGCGGGAGAGCTTGGCCCGGGTGCGGGTGACGACGCCGGCCTTGCGGGCCACGCCGTTCTCGTCCGTCTGGGCCGGCAGCTCGACCGGCTGGTTCTGCTCGTGCGCCGTGAGCTTGTGCAGGTCCTGCTGCGGCAGCTGGGCGTGCACCTCGACGAACTCACCGTGCGGCAGGCGCTTGATGACGCCCGTCTCGCGGCCGTGCAGCACCTTCTCCTTGTCACGGCGCTGGAGGCCGAGGCACCAGCGCTTGGTGATGATGAAGACGACGACCGGGACGACGAAGAAGCCGACGCGGACGAAGTAGGTGACCGAGTTGATCGACAGGTGCAGGTGGGTGGCGAACAGGTCGTTGCCACCGGCCACCAGCAGGAGCAGGTAGAGGCTGATCCAGGCGGCGCCCAGGGCGGTGCGGACCGGGGCGTTGCGCGGGCGGTCCAGGATGTGGTGCTCGCGCTTGTCGCCGGTGATCCAGCCCTCGATGAACGGGTAGACCGCGATCGAGACCAGGACCAGCGGGAAGATCGCCAGCGGGACCATGACACCCAGGTTGAGGGTGTGGCCGCCCCAGACGCTGATCTCCCAGCCGGGCATGATCCGGATCAGCCCCTCGGAGAAGCCCATGTACCAGTCGGGCTGGGCGTCCGTGGAGACCTGGTCAGGGCGGTACGGGCCGACCGACCAGATCGGGTTGATCGTGGCGATCGCCGAGATGATGGCGATGATGCCGAAGACCAGGAAGAAGAAGCCACCGGCCTTGGCCATGTAGACCGGCATCAGCGGCATGCCGACGACGTTCTTCTCGGTCTTGCCCGGGCCCGCCCACTGGGTGTGCTTGTGGTAGAAGACCAGGATCAGGTGCGCCACCAGCAGGCCGAGCATGATGCCCGGGATCAGCAGCACGTGGATGGTGAAGAACCGCGGCACGATGTCGTGGCCGGGGAACTCGCCCCCGAACAGGAACATCTGGACGTAGGTGCCGATCAGCGGGACGGCGAGGATCGCGCCTTCCATGAAGCGGATACCGGTACCCGACAGCAGGTCGTCCGGCAGCGAGTAGCCGAAGAAGCCGTCGAACATGCCCAGGACCAGCAGCAGGAAGCCGAAGACCCAGTTGATCTCGCGGGGCTTGCGGAACGCGCCGGTGAAGAACACGCGCATCATGTGCACGAGCATCGCGGCCACGAAGACCAGGGCGGCCCAGTGGTGGATCTGGCGGATCAGCAGACCGCCGCGGACCTCGAAGCTGATGTTCACCGTGGAGGCATAGGCCTCCGACATCGGCAGGCCCTTGAGCGGCACGTACGAGCCGTCGTAGATGACCTCGGCCATCGAGGGCTTGAAGAACAGCGTCAGGTAGACACCGGTCAGGATGATGATGACGAACGTGTAGAGGCAGATCTCGCCCAGCATGAAGGACCAGTGGTCCGGGAAGATCTTCCGCAGGTTGGCCTTGGCGAGGGAGTAGATCCCCAGCCGGCCGTCCGTCCAGTCAGCGGCGGCTTCCCACTTGTTGGCGGGCTTGTCACGCGTGCTGGAGGGCTTGGCGGCACCGGTCGTGGTGCTGCTCGCGCTACTCATCGAGCACGCTCCCAGTAGCTCGGGCCGACGGGCTCAGCGAAGTCGCCGGTGGCGACCAGGTTGCCCTTCTCGTCAGTGATGATCTTCAGCTGCGGCAGGGGGTGGCCGGCCGGGCCGAAGATGACGCGAGCGCCGTCCGCCAGGTCGAAGGTCGACTGGTGGCAGGGGCAGAGCGCGTGGTGGGTCTGCTGCTCGTACAGGCTGATCGGGCAGCCGACGTGGGTGCAGATCTTGGAGTAGGCGAGGATGCCCTCGAAGCCCAGGTCCTTGGACTTCTCGTCCTTGATGTCATCGGGCGCGATGCGGACCAGCATCAGGGCGTCCTTGGCGATCCGCTGCTGGAAGTCCTCGCTGTGCGTGGACAGGCCCTCCGGCATGGCGAACGTGAGCGAGCCGACGATGATGTCCTCGGGCTTCATCGGCTGCATGGTGTTCATGTTGATGAGCGGCAGCGGCTTGCTCTCGGTCGCCTCCTTCCAGCCGGTCTCCATGAGCTTCTTCTCGGGAAGCGGGCCGAGGTCACGGAGCAGGACCACGCCGGAGAGCGGGACCAGCGCCATGGAGCCGATCAGGGTGTTGCGGATCATCTTGCGGCGACCGAAACCGGACTCGGCGGCACCGGTCTTGAACTGCTCGATGACGTCGGCGCGGACCTCCTCGGAGGCCTCGATCGGGTGACGCTCGGCCGGCAGCTCGACGTCCGACATCAGGGTGCGGGCCCAGTGGACCGCACCCGCGCCGATCATGAACAGCGCGACGCCCAGGGTCAGGCCGAGCGCGAAGTTCAGCGCGCTGACATGACCGAGCGGGAAGATGTAGACGATCCGGTCCGCGTCGATGGCCACGAACGAGGCGATGAACGCGACGGTGGCGAGCATCGAGATCACGAACATCAGCGAGACCTGACGCTCGGCCCGCTTGGCGGCCCGCTCGTCGATGTCGGTGCGACGCGGCTCGTGGGCCGGCAGGCCCGGGTCGGCGAACGGGTGGCCGTGGTCGGCCACCTCGCCGGCGGAGCCGTGCGGCTCCGGGAGCTTCTCTTCTGACATGTCGTGGCTCATGACTTCTTGGCCTTGGTGGTGTGGGCGGCGACCCAGATCGCGACCGCGATGAGCGTGCCGAGCCCGAAGATCCAGCCGAACAGGCCCTCGGTCACCGGACCGAGGCTGCCCAGGGTGAGACCACCGGGGTTGGGCTCATCGTTGGTGGTGTGGCGGACGAAGGCCACGATCTGCTTCTTCTGCTCCTCGGGCATGGTGGTGTCCGGGAACGACGGCATGTTCTGCGGGCCGGTCTGCATGGCCTCGTAGATGTGCTTGGCGTCCACGCCCTCGAGCGACGGGGCGTACTTGCCCTTGGTCAGGGCACCACCCTGGCCGGCGAAGTTGTGGCACTGGGCACAGTTGGTGCGGAACAGCTCGCCACCCTTGGCGAGGTCCTCGGGGTTGGTCGAGGTGTACTGCTCCTCCCTGGGGGTCACCGGGCCGGGACCGAGGGAGGCGACGTAGGCGGCGAGCTGGTCGATCTCGGCCTGCGAGTAGATGTTCTTCTTGCGCGGGACCTGGGCGCCGGGCTGCTGGGCCGGCATGCGGCCGGTGCCGACCTGGAAGTCGACAGCGGCGGAGCCGACGCCGACCAGGTTCGGACCGTCACTGCTGCCCTGGCCGTCCAGGCCGTGGCAGGAGGAGCAGCCCACGGCGAAGAGCTTCTTGCCCTCATCGATCGCGAGCGACTGCGCGGCGACGTCGGCCTGCGCCTTGTCGGCGGGCGCGAACGCGGCGTACAGCCCCCCGGTTGCCGCCAGGGCGAGAAGTAGGACGACCAGCGCCGCCAATGGGTGGCGCCGTCGTGCGGAGAGCTTTTTCACGGAATAACCCCGGTGTCAGGATCTGGTCGACTGGTGGGTGCACCCGGCGGCCGGTCTGGCCGGCACGAGGCTGCCTGTCTAGGGCTGCGCGCGCGGTCGGTCGGTGGGAGCGTCGGCACCGGCAGAAGCGGCCCGTCGCCGGTGAGGGCGGGGGCCGCAGCCGGTGGCCAGCGACCTGATCAGCTGGTTACTTGATCAGGTAGATGGTCGCGAACAGGCCGATCCACACGACGTCGACGAAGTGCCAGTAGTACGACACGACGATCGCGGCGGTGGCCTGCTCGTGCGTGAAGCGCTTGGCTGCGTACGTCCGTCCCAGGACCAGCAGGAAGGCGATCAGACCACCCGTCACGTGCAGTCCGTGGAAGCCGGTGGTCAGGTAGAACACCGTGCCGTACGGGTCGGAGGACAGCGAGAGGCCGTCCTTCTTGACCAGCTCGGTGTACTCGAAGACCTGACCGCCGATGAAGACCGCGCCCATGGCGAACGTGAGGATGAACCACGCACGGAGCTTCTTCACGTCACCACGCTCGGCCGCGAACACGCCGAGCTGACAGGTGAGCGAGGAGAGCACCAGGATCGTGGTGTTGACCGAGGAGAAGGGCACGTTGAGGGCGTGGGCCTTCTCGGTCCAGAACTCCGGCCCCTTGACGGAGCGGAGCGTGAAGTACATCGCGAAGAGGGCCGCGAAGAACATCAACTCGGAACTGAGCCAGACGATCGTTCCGACGCTGACCATGTTCGGCCGGTTGACCGATCCGTGCGCGTGCCCGGTTTCTACTGCTGTTGCTGTCGCCACGACGGACATTATGTCGGTCCCTTATTCCGTCTTCACGCCGGGGGGTGTCCCTCGGAGTGTCCGGTGCGTGCGGTATGCCCGCTTGGAGGCCGGTGGGGGGCCCGGATGGGGACTGAGCAGCGGCGTGTCCCTTTTCTGATGGTTCCTCGGAGGAGCCCGCGACCCCCTTGCCCGGCGCGCCGTTGCACGGTCGGAGTAGCCGCACGAGGTAGGGGGGAGGGGTTCCGGGTCGGCCGTACGGGTGGACTGACCGGGGTCGGGTGACGGGCCGTCCTCCGGGCGGGTGAGCCGAGGGTGCGCCGGGTTGGCGAGGAACGTGCGCGAGGGGGACTCGGCGAAGGGTGATCGGGAGTAGCATCCGGATCAGGCGAACGTGGTCCGGATCACACTTGAGGGAGCAGGGTCCATGGCGTACACGACCGATGAGACGCTCACCGTCCTCGTCTACAGCGACGACCGCAACACCCGTGAGCAGGTGCTGACGGCGCTCGGCCGCCGGCCCGCCGAGGATCTTCCGGAACTGTCCTACCTGGAGTGCGCGACCACCCCCGCGGTGCTCAAGGCACTGGAGAAGGGGGGCGTCGACCTCTGCGTGCTGGACGGCGAGGCGGTGCCGGCCGGCGGGCTGGGCCTCGGGCGGCAGCTGAAGGACGAGATCTACGGCTGCCCGCCGGTGCTGGTGCTGATCGGCCGGCCGCAGGACTCCTGGCTCGCCGCCTGGAGCCGGGCCGACGCCGCCATCTCCCACCCGGTGGACCCGGTGGCGCTGGCCGGGGCGGCCGCCACCCTGCTGCGGGCCCGGCTGGCGAAGCGGACTCCGGCCGTCCGTTGACCGGCGTCCGGTAGGCGAGAAGAGCGGCCGTCGCGGCGGCTCCGCTCGATAGGCTGGCTCCATCCGTACGGACGTCCCCCTGCGCGGGGAACCGACAACAGTGGAGTCAGCCATGGTGAACGTGAACCCTGCGAACGGCGGTAGCGACCCCGTGCAGGTGGTCCGCACCTGGCCGGACCTCCTGGCGGTGCTGTTGCAGGGGGAGGACCTCGACCGTTCGTCCACCGCGTGGGCGATGGACCGGATCATGAGCGGCGAGGCGTCCCCCGTCCAGGTGGCCGGGTTCATGATCGCGCTGCGGGCCAAGGGCGAGTCGGTCGACGAGATCGCCGGCCTGGTCGACGCGATGTACGAGCACGCCGAGCCGCTGGAGATCCCCGGTCCCGCGGTGGACATCGTCGGCACCGGTGGCGACCGGGCGAAGACCGTCAACATCTCCACCATGTCGGCGATCGTCGCGGCGGCCGCCGGCGCCAAGGTGGTCAAGCACGGCAACCGGTCGGCCTCGTCCACCAGTGGCTCTTCGGACGTGCTGGAGAAGCTCGGGGTGGCGCTGGACCTGTCCGCCCGGCGGGTGGCCGAGGTGGCCGAGGAGGTCGGGCTCACCTTCTGCTTCGCGGCGAAGTTCCACCCCTCGATGCGGCACGCCGCCACCGCCCGGCGCGACCTCGGGGTGCCGACCGCCTTCAACATCCTCGGTCCGCTGACCAATCCGGCCAAGGTCAAGGCCCACGCCATCGGCTGCTTCGACACCCGGCTGGCCGGGCTGATCGCCGGGGTGCTGGCCGGGCGGGGCGCGACGGCACTGGTCTTCCGCGGCGACGACGGGCTGGACGAGCTGACCATCACCACCACCTCGCAGGTGTGGGTGGTGCGCGACGGGGTGGTCACCGAGACCTCCTTCGACCCGCGGGACGTCGGCATCGAGCTGGTCGGCATCGAGGCGCTGCGCGGGGCGGACGCCTCGTACAACGCCGAGGTCGCGCGGCGGGTGCTGGCGGGGGAGCACGGGCCGGTGCGGGACGCCGTCCTGCTGAACACGGCGGCGGCGCTGGTCGCGATCGACCTGGGCGACGCGCCGCTCCCCGAGCAGCTGGCGGCGGGCATGGCGCGGGCGGCGAAGGCGATCGACTCCGGTGCCGCGCAGGACCTGCTGCGGCGTTGGTCGGAGGCCACCAGCCGGATCTGAGACGGCAGTTGGGGAGCCCGTGCCGGTGCGCCGGCCCGGGCTCCGGTGCTGTCCGGATGCTGGATGTCCGTTTGACCGACCGCTGGACGCGGCCTAGAGTCTTCGCCAGGTCATGAGTGACAGCGCGAAGCCCCAGCTTGCTGTCCGGCAACCCTCCGTCCGTGGCGGGGTGCCCTGGGTGAGGACCGGGTCGTCACGGCAAACCGTCCGTGCGGCAAGCGCGGACACCCGACGACTAGCACTCCCGGGGTCCCATACCCCCCAAGGAGTGCGTCCTCATGTCCCTGGCCACCGAAATCTGCGCCCCGCTCGCCGTCCTCGGCTCCGACGTCCAGGTCCCGCTCGCCAGTGGTGAGAAGGTCGGCTACGCGGCACTCGACTACGCGGCCAGCTCGCCGGCCCTCCAGCGGGTGTGGGACGACGTCGCCGCCTACGCGCCGTACTACGGCAGCGTGCACCGCGGGGCCGGGTACCTCTCGCAGCTGTCCACCGACCTGTTCGAGCAGAGCCGGCGCACCGTCGGCGAGTTCCTCGACCTGCGCGAGGGCGACCAGGTGGTCTTCACCCGGGCCACCACCGACTCGCTCAACCTGCTGGCCGCCGCCGTTCCGGCCGGCACCCGGGTGTTCGCCTTCGAGACCGAGCACCACGCCTCGCTGCTGCCCTGGGCGCACGCCGGACTGGGCGTCACCTACCTGCGCGCGCCGCGTTCGCGGGCCGAGGCGGTGGCCGCGCTGGACGCCGCGCTCGCCGAGGCGCCCGAGGGCCCCAAGCTGCTCTGCGTCACCGGCGCCTCCAACGTGACCGGCGAGCTGTGGCCGGTCGCCGAGCTGACCGCGACCGCCCACCGGCACGGCGCCCGGGTGGTGCTGGACGCCGCCCAGCTGGCGCCGCACCACCGGGTCTCGGTGCGCGAGCTGGACGTCGACTGGATCGCCTTCTCCGGCCACAAGATCTACGCGCCGTTCGGCGCCGGCGTGCTGGCCGGCCGGGCGGACTGGCTGGACGCGGCCGAGCCGTACCTGGCCGGCGGCGGGGCGACCAGGACGGTGGCCAGGGAGACCGACGGCTCGGTGGCCGTGCAGTGGCACACCGGCCCGGCCCGGCACGAGGCCGGCTCGCCGAACGTCATCGGCGCCTACGCGATCGCCTCGGCCTGCCGGGCGCTGACCGAGGCCGGTTTCGACGCGCTGGAGGCCCGCGAGGAGCAGCTGGTCGCCCGGCTCACGGCGGGGCTGGCGGAGATCCCGCAGGTCAAGGTGCTCAACCTGTTCGGCGAGGGCTCGGCCCGGGTGGGCGTGCTGTCCTTCGTCGTCCAGGGCTGGAACAGCTCGCACTTCTCGGCCGCGCTGTCCGCCGAGTACGGCATCGGGGTGCGCGACGGCCTGTTCTGCGCCCACCCGCTGGTGCGCACCCTGCTCGGGGACGAGGACGTGGCCCCGTCCGAGTGCGGTGCGCCGGAGCCCTCGCTGCCGGGCGAGCGCAGCCTGAACGCGATCCGGGTGAGCTTCGGCGCCGGGACGCCGGACGAGCACGTCGACCGCTTCCTGACGGCCGTCCGGGAGCTGGTCACGGACGGCGCGAGCTGGAACTACCGCAACGAGGGCGGGCGTTGCGTCGCGACCGTGCAGATCGACAGGGGGCGCCGGGAGGGCTGAGCCCCGAAGGAGGGACCCTGAGCCCCGTTACTCGTCCAGGCCGAGGGCGAAGGCGGCTTCCAGGTCGTGCTGGGAGTAGGTGCGGAAGGCGATCTGGGTCTCGGTGTCGGCCACGCCCGGGACCTTGTTCAGCCGGCCGGGGATGACCTCGGCCAGGTCGTCGTGGTGGCGGACCCGCACCATCGCCACCAGGTTGTAGCCACCGGTCACCGAGTAGACCTCGCTGACGCCCTCGATGGCGGCGATGGACTCGGCGATCTCCGGGATGCGGTCGACACTGGTCTTGATCAGGACGATGGCGGTGATCACGGTTCGGGCTCCTTTGTGAGGTGCCGCCAGCGTATCGGGCGTCAGCCGGGCCGTCGCGGGGGGTGGCGGACCGCGGTGCAGGCGTAGAGGAACCCCGCCGAGAAGCCGATCACGTGCACCAGGTACGCGACCCCGGGGCCGGCCGAGTGCGCCGACCACCACTGCAGGGTGAACCAGAGGCCGAGCACCAGCCAGGCGGGGAAGCGCAGCGGCAGGAAGAACAGCAGCGGGACGAGGGTGGTGACCCGGGCCCGCGGGTGGAAGCGCAGATAGGCCCCGAGGACGGCGGAGATCGCCCCGGACGCCCCGATGAGCACCCGGGTGGAACCCGGCGAGTGCGCCTCGGCGAGCGCGAAGCCGTACGTGCTCACGCTGCCGGCGGCGAGGTAGAAGAGGGCGTACCTGACCCGGCCCAGCCGCCGTTCGACGGTGGGGCCGAAGACGTGGAGGAAGAGCAGGTTGCCCAGCAGGTGCAGCCAGCCCGCGTGGAGGAAGAGCCCGGTGAGGACGGACAGGGACGGGTGCTTGCCCGGGGTCGGGGCGGCCGGGCAGCCGGGGACCGGGTCGGGGGCCTCGGCCAGCTGCTCGGCGGTCAGCGGCCGTCCGGCCAGCAGCTCGGCGGGGACGGCGCCCCAGCGCTGCTCGTACCGCTGCTCCGCGCAGACCCTGGCCTGGCCAGTGCCGTACAGCGGGTTGAGGCCGGCCGCCGGGGCGAACAGGAAGACCAGGGTGTTGAGCGCGATCAGGGCGTAGCTGACCACGGGGACGGGCACCGCCGGGCGGTCGCCCCAGGCAGCGGTGTGGTCGGGGGCCGCGAGCGCCATGCGGCCAAGCATCCCTCCGGGCGCCGCAGGTGACACCGTGGTTTACGGCAGGTGGACTAGCCCGGGTGTTCAGGCAACCGGTGGTCGCGACGGCAGCCCCAGGCAATAGGCTTGGGGCGGGCATTCCCGCCTCCCGCCGCCGATGCCGGGGCTCCGGGGGGAGCGCCTGGCCCACGCAGGGATCACCCGAGAGGACCCCCGATGACCGTCCCCGCTCTGACCGCCGAGACGCGCTGGCGCTGCACCCTGTGCGGCAACCTCACCCGCTTCGACGTCACCCGCACCGCCCGGGTGACCGAGTTCCTGCACTTCGACCTGGCCGGCGAGTCCAAGGTCGAGGAGACCGAGGTACTGAGCGAGACCATCGAGTCGGTGCGCTGCCGCTGGTGCAACGCGGTCGACCAGGTCGAGCTGGTGGCCAGGCCCGGCGCCGAGGGCACGGAGGCCGCCGCCGAGCAGGGCTGACCCCGTCGGTGCGGCGGGCGGGTGCGCGGCATGCCCGTCCGCCGCACGGGACAATACAGAACAAGACGCACGGAGCGTGACGACAGGGGCGGCCGCGGCCGTACCCCGCTGGACCAGGATCGGAGCCGAGGACGTGGTGGACGCAGCGAAGGAGCCCGGCGAAGAGCGGGGGCTTCAGCCCGCTGCGGCCGAGGCCCCGGCCGAGCCGGCCCGGGTGGAGGACGGTCCCTCCGAGCCCGTGGCGGAGCGCGCGGCCGAGAAGCTCGACCGGCCGCTGCCGGAGGGCGTGCGCCGGCGCGTGGTCGGGCTGGCCTCGGACGCGCTCGGCGGGCTGCCGCCGGCCGAGCTGCCGCAGAGCCTGCGCCAGTACGTCAAGTTCACCCCGGCGCGGCGGGCCAAGTACGCGGCCACCGCGCTGGCGGCGGCGCTGGAGTCGGAGCCGGCCTTCCGGGTGCGGATAGCGGAGCGGCTGAGACTGGGGCAGCCGGACCTGGTGAAGGCGCTGGAGTCGGGCACCGTTCCGAGCGCCGCCGACCCGATGGACGTCGCGGCCGCCGCCTACCTGGTGCGGTCGGCCGGCTGGAGCCGGCTGGTGGCCGAGGCCGGCGAGGAGGTCGAGCGGGCCGGCGCCGAGGACGCGGCCGCGGAGGCGACCCGGCTGGTGGAGAAGCTGCAGGCGGAGCTGGCCGAGGTGCGGGCCTCCGCGCGGGCGGACCTGGACCGGCAGCGGACCGAGTCGGAGGGCGTCCGCAAGGAGGCCGAGTCGCTGCGCAAGAAGGTGCGGTCGCTGGAGAGCGACACCCGCAGGGCGCAGGCCGAGACCCGCAGGCTGGCCGGCGAGCTGGAGGCCGCGAAGGCGCAGGCCGCGACCGAGCGCGGCGCGGTGGAGACCGAGGCGCGCCGGCTCAGGCACCGGGTCTCCGAGCTGGAGAACGCGGCCGAGCAGGGCCGCCGGTCGGCCCGTGAGGGGCGCAGCGTCGAGGACATGCGGCTGCGGCTGCTGCTGGACACCGTGCTGCAGTCGGCCCAGGGGCTCCAGCGGGAGCTGGCGCTGCCGGTCTCCCAGATCCGTCCGGCGGACCTGGTGGAGGCGGTGGTGCCGGGGGCGGCCTCGCCGCACGACGTGGCGCGGCGCGGCCTCGCCGAGGACGATCCGGCGCTGCTGGACCAGCTGCTGGCGATCCCCCAGGTGCACCTGCTGGTGGACGGTTACAACGTGACCAAGACCGGCTATCCGGCGCTGCCGCTGGAGCAGCAGCGGATCCGGCTGCTGGGCGGGCTGGCGATGCTGGCCCAGCGCACGCAGGCGGAGGTCACCTGTGTGTTCGACGGGCAGGACCTGGACGTCCCGGTGATCATGGCGCCACCGCGCGGGGTCCGGGTGCGGTTCAGCCGGACCGGGGAGACCGCGGACGAGCTGATCCGCCGTCTGGTACGGGCCGAGCCGCAGGGCCGTCCGGTGGTGGTGGTCTCCACCGACCGGGAGGTCGCGGAGGGCGTGCGGAAGGCCGGCGCGCGCCCCGTGGCCTCGGTGTTGCTGCTGAACAGGCTGGCCCGGCCCTGAGCCCGGACCGGATGGGATGATGCCTGGTCAGGGGTGGTTCCGAGCGGGTGTGCGGGTCTTGTGACGTCAGTGTGGGAACCGGAGTTCACGCCTTCGGGGGAGTGGCAGAACAGGTAGATGTTCACTAGGGTCTGGCGTCAAACCTATTTTCCGGAATCTCATCCCATCAGGTGAGTCCGATGGAAGAAGGAGCCGGACCCTTGGCATCCCACCGCCGTCCCAAGCAGCAGAGCCGCGTACGGATCTCCGTGCTCACCGCCGCCGCTGCGACCGCGGTCGCCCTCTCCGCCCAGGTGGCCGCGCACGCCGCGCCGCAGCCGAACAAGTCGGACGTCAAGGCGCAGATCGACCAGCTCCAGGAGGAGCAGGAGCAGGCGGCGGAGAAGTACAACGGTGCCAAGGAGCGGGCCGACCAGCTGCGCAAGCAGTCCGGCCAGCTCCAGGACCAGGTGGCCCGCGGCCAGGAGCAGATGACGCAGCTGCAGGGCGGCCTCGCCGAGGTGGCGGGCGAGCAGTACCGCACCGGCGGCATCGACCCGTCCGTCCAGCTGATGCTCTCCTCCGACCCGTCCGGCTACCTGGACAAGGCCTCCACCATCCAGCAGGCCGGCACCAGCCAGGCCGAGGCGCTCAAGGGGCTGCTGGACCAGCAGCGCCGGCTGGACCAGCAGAAGACCGAGGCGGCCACCGTGCTCGCCTCCCTGGAGAGCACCACCAAGGACCTGAACCAGGCCAAGACGGACGTCAACACCAAGCTGAAGGCCGCCCAGGACCTGCTGAACTCGCTCAGCGCCGCCGACCGCGCCGCGCTGCGGGCCCAGCAGACGCAGGACGACCGCGCCTCGCGCGGCAGCGACCGGGTCGACCTCGGCAGCCTGCCGCCGGCCAGCGGCCTCGCGGCGGTGGCGGTGTCCAAGGCGATGGGCAAGCAGGGCTCGCCGTACGTGTGGGGCGCCACCGGATCGACCACCTTCGACTGCTCGGGCCTGATGGTCTGGGCGTACGGCCAGGCCGGCGTCTCGCTGCCGCGCACCTCGCAGGAGC
Organism: Streptomyces sp. CBMA156; assembly: GCF_014596515.1. Classification (GTDB taxonomy): domain Bacteria; phylum Actinomycetota; class Actinomycetes; order Streptomycetales; family Streptomycetaceae; genus Kitasatospora. Next base: position 3,614 of record NZ_MSJQ01000183.1, on the reverse strand, counting down.
AGGGCCACTACGGGACCAAGGTGCCCTCGTTGGACCAGGCCCAGCCGGGCGACCTGGTGGTCTACGGCAACGACATGCACCACGTCGGGATGTACATCGGCAACGGCATGGTGGTCCACGCGCCGCACACCGGCGACGTGGTGAAGGTGATGAAGGCCGACGCGATGTCGATCAACACCATCCGCCGGGTCTGACGGCCCGACACGCCGGAGGGGCCCCTTTTCCGGACCTGTGATCAGCGCCACCCCCGTGTGGGGGTGGCGTTCGGGTTTTCGGCGTTTCGTGACCGCATGGTGAGAAGTGATCAGCCTTACGTGTGCCAGTGGTCACCATCGGTCATTTTCACAAAAGAACTTTGGCAATCTTCTGTCTTTTTTCTGACAAGGATTTGAACCGATCACGGTTCAGTTACTAGGGTCGTGCCCCGAACCACCGCACTCTCGATCGCCCAGCCAGGGTGGCGGCGGTGGTTTCCGTCGAGTTCGCAAGGCAGCGGGGCAGGTCGAAGCGACTGCCCGACAGGGGAGCCCAGTTCCTGGGGGCGCTGCGGAGCGGAGCCGGGGAACCACGTTCCTCCGGGGTGAATCGGCGCCAGGTCGGCCGGTGGAACGGCTGTGAGGCGTCGTAGGGCATGCTTCCGGCCCGAACCCGTCAGCTCACCCGGTAGGCGGCCGTAGGAAGAAGGAGTCCGCCTTCGTGGCGTCCCATCGTCGTCCCAAGCCCGCCGGCCGCACCCGCGTCTCGATCCTGACCGGAGTCGCCGCCGCAGCCGTCGCCCTCTCCGCGCAGTCCGGCGCCCACGCCGACCCGCAGCCGACCAAGGAACAGGTCAAGGAGCAGGTCGACCAGCTCAACGAGCAGGCCGAGGTCGCGACCGAGAACTACAACGCCGCCCAGGCCAAGCAGCAGGAGCTGGAGAAGCAGGTCTCCGGCCTCCAGGACCAGGTGGCCCGTCAGCAGTCCCAGGTGACCGAGCTCCAGGGCGGCCTGGCCGAGATCGCCGGCGAGCAGTACCGCAACGGCGGCATCTCGCCGACCGTCCAGCTGATGTTCTCCTCCAGCCCGGAGGGCTTCCTCACCCAGGCCGGTGCGCTGAACCAGGCCGGTGCGACCCAGAAGGGTCAGCTGAAGGAGCTCCAGGAGCAGCAGCGCAAGCTCGACCAGGACCGCAACGAGGCCCAGGGCAAGCTCGCCGAGCTGGAGTCCACCACCCAGCAGCTGAAGACCGCCAAGCAGGACGTCCAGGGCAAGCTGAAGGCCGCCCAGGACCTGCTGAACACCCTGACCGAGCAGGAGCGCCAGGCGCTTCGCCAGGCCGAGGAGAAGGCCGCGGCCGAGGCCAAGGTCAAGGCCGACGCCGCCAAGGCCGAAGCGGCCAAGGCGCAACAGCAGCAGCAGGCCGACCGCGCCTCGCGCGACAACAGCCGCAGCGACATCTCGACCGGTTCGGCCGCCGCCGCGCCGGTGAAGGCCGCGGCCGGCAGCTCGCGCGGTGCCGCCGCCCTCTCGTACGCCGCCTCCAAGATCGGCAGCCCGTACGTCTGGGGCGCCACCGGCCCGGGCTCCTTCGACTGCTCCGGTCTGATGGTCTGGGCGTACAACCAGGCCGGCGTGTCGCTGCCGCGCACCTCGCAGGCGCAGGCCTCGGCCGGCACCCGGATCGGCACGGACATCTCCCAGGCCCAGCCCGGCGACCTGCTGATCTTCTACACCGACGCCCACCACGTCGGCATCTACGCCGGCAACGGCCAGGTGCTGCACGCGCCCAGGACGGGCACGAACGTGCGCTACGAGGCGGTCACCAACATGCCGCTGACGGGCATCGTGCGGGTCTGATCCCCGCTCGGACGCTTCCGGGCCCGGCCTTCCCCAGGGAAGGCCGGGCCTGCGGCTTTTCCGGGCGGTCGAGCTGGTGTCCGATTAGTGGGCGAATATTCGGGTTGGGAGGGGTTTGGACTCGGTTGCCCGGACTCGCTAACGTCTGCCACCGGACTCCCGCTCGACGGCCGCCCACCATGGCGCGGCGGCGGGAGCCGCGCCGCAGGATTGGAGCCGCTGCCGCCATGCCCGTGCACCGTCGTTCCCAACTGCTCGCCCGGGCGCTGGTGCTGACCGCGGCCGCCGCCACCGCGCTGGGCGTGGCCGCCGGAGGAAGCGCCCAGGCCGCCCCCGGCAGCCCGGACCCGGCCGACCGACAGGACGTCAAGGCGCAGGTGGAGCAGCTGTACGACGAGGCCGAGCAGGCGTCCGAGAAGTTCAACGCGGCGCAGGAGGCCCAACGGCGCCTCCAGGGCGAGACCACCATCCTCCAGGGCGAGATCGCCGGCGCCCAGGACCAGCTCAACCAGCTGCGCGGCGACCTGGCGACGGTGGCCGGGGCGGAGTACCGCGGCGGCGGCATGACCCAGACGGCCCAGCTGATCCTCTCGACCGACCCGGAGGGCTACCTGGCCCGCGCCCGCGCCATGGGCCAGGCCGCCGCGCGCCAGCAGGAGAGCCTGCACGAGCTGATCACCCGGCAGCGCCGGCTCGACCAGCGCCGCACCGAGGCGGCCGACAAGCTCGCCGAGCTGGACCAGGCCCGCCGGTCGCTCGCCGACGGCAAGCAGCAGATCCAGCAGCGGCTGGCCAAGGCGCAGAAGCTGCTGAACGGCCTGGGCGGCGCCGAGCGGGCCCGGCTGGCCGCCCAGGACGCCAGGGACGCCGAGCGGCGCGCCACCCGGGGCACCGACCGGCTGGACCTCGGCACCGCCCCGCCCGCCTCCGAGCGCGGTGCGGCCGCGCTGGCCGCCGCGGTGCGGATGATCGGCTCCCCGTACGTCTACGGGGCCGCCGGCCCGCACGCGTTCGACTGCTCGGGTCTGATGTACTACAGCTGGCGGCAGGCCGGAGTGACCCTGCCGCGCACCTCGCAGGCCCAGGCGTACGCCGGGCAGCGGATCAGCCTGTCCGAAGCGCGACCGGGAGACCTGGTGATCTTTTACCGGGACATGCACCACGTCGGCATGTACGCCGGCGGCGGTGTGATCGTGCACGCCCCCCGCCCGGGCGCCAGGGTCCGCTACGAGAGCGTCGGCGCCATGCCGGTCTCCGGGGTGGTCCGGCTCTGAGCACCCCGGAGACCGACCCCACCGACATACCCGGCGCCGGCCCCCGCCGCACGCTGTCCAGGCGCGGCGCGCTGCTGCTCGCGGCCGGCGGGCTGACCCAGCTGTCGCTGCCGCCGGCCGCCCCCGCGGTGCCCGCGGCGCGGACGGCGGACCGCCGCGGGCAGGTGGCCGCCGTGCTCGCGGAGCGGGTGCGCTCGGCGCCCCCCTGGTCCGGGCTGCCGGTGGCCGGGGCGGAGTACCGCAACCTGGTGCTCGCCGGGGCCGGCGGTCCGGAGCGGCTCACCGCCGCCGCCGACCTGGCGGTGCGGATCGCCGGGTACGACGAGTACCCGGTGGTGTACCCGCGCCGGATCGAGCTGGTACGGGCCGGGGCCGACTGGCGGGTCGAGGGCGGGGGGGGGGGTGAGGGGGGGGGGGGGGGGGGGGGGGGGGGGGGGGGGGGCGGGGGGGGGGGGGGGGGGGGGGGGGGGGGGGGGGCGGGGGGGGGGGGGGGGGGGGGGGGGG
>NZ_MSJQ01000182.1 GCF_014596515.1 Streptomyces sp. CBMA156 | reverse complement strand
CGGGGTCGGCGGGGTCGGCGGCGAGCTGGCCGGCCTCGGCGGCGGGGGCGACCTCCGGCGAGGGGCTCTCGCTGGGCGTCGCGTCGGCGGACGGGGCGACGGACGGGGTCACGGGCACCGTGGACGGGGCGGTGGCGGGCGGCGGCGAGGACTCGGGGAGTTCCGAGGCCTCGGCCGGCTCGTCGCCGCCGAGCGCGGCGAGCAGGTCGGGTGGGAGCGGGGCGACCGGTCCCGGCGTGGGGAGGTCGTAGGCGCTGAGGAAGTCACCGAGGCCGGGGGCCCTCCCGCCGCCGAGGCGGTAGTGCAGGTAGGCGACCGGGGCGCCGTCCGAGGTGTGGGTGTAGACGGCGCCGACCGGGACGTAGAAGCGTCCTGCGCCGGGGTGCTGGGAGGGGTGCAGGCCGGCCAGGCGTTCGGCGCGGTCCCGGTCGGTCTCGCGGCCGGTGCGGCCGACGGTGAACGCGTTGACGCCGCGCACCACGAGGGCGGCGGCGACGGACACGCAGAGCACCAGTCCGACGGCGACGGTGCGCCGCAGGACCGGTCGGCCGTGCAGGGCGGGCCAGGAATCGGTCACCATGCGTTCGGGCGGGATACCGTCCACGGTTGTCTTGCTCCCCCGTTCGATCAGGGCGCTCGATCGGGACGTCCGGCCGGTACGCCCGGCCCGGACGCTCGATCGGCACGTCACACTCTGCTCGACGTGGGACCGTAGCCGAGAGTTCCTCAGCCCAGGTAGGCGGGGGCCACCGCGGCCTTGGTGACCTGCTGCGCGCTGCCCGAACCGTCGGCCGCGACGGTCCACAGGTCGGCACCGTAGTCGCCGGGCAGGGCGTACACCAGGGTGCCGTCGCCGGACCAGAGCGCCTGGTCGTCGATGTTGCGCTGCTCGGCGGTGGCGGTCTCGGTCATGGTGGCGAGGTCGAGCACGTAGAGCCGCCACGGGGCGTCGACGGGCAGGCCGGGGACGCGCTTCTTGTACGCGACCCGGGTGCCGTCCGGGGAGAGCGAGGGGCACTCGACGTTGTCGTGCAGGGTGGTGAGGGTGCGGGCGGCGAGGTCGCCGCGGACCAGGTGGGTCCGGCCGGCGCTGGCGAGGGTGGCGTAGAAGGTGTTGTCGTCGGCGAAGGTGACGCCCCAGATGTTGACGTCGTGCGCCTGGTACGGGTGACCGTCCAGGACGACCGCGAAGTCCTCCAGGTTCTCCCGCAGGTTCCAGTCCCTGACGTCCACGATCGAGGTGCGGGTGGAGAAGTCGCTGCCCGCGTACGAGTCGCCGCTGACGAAGACCGTCCAGGCGGCGAGGTGCCCGGAGGGCGAGACCCGGGAGCGGGTGGGGATGCCGGCGGCGGGGAAGGACCGGAGTTCGCGCAGGTGGTCGTCCAGGACCACGGCGCGGTAGGTGTCCTCCAGCGCGCCGTGCTGGGCCTGGAGGCAGATGCCGGTGCCGGCGGCGGCGTGGAAGCGCAGGCACTGGACGCCGGAGGCGGTACGCGGGCCGTCGGGGCGGTCGGCGGGGACGGTGGTGATCTCGTCCCGGTGCGGGCCCCAGGCCATGTTGCGGAACAGCAGCTGCCGTCCGTGGGCGGACGCCCCGAGCGACACGGCGCCGGAGGCGACCTCGGGACCGCCGGGCTGGACCTGGTCCCGCCGGGCGGTGCGGTCGGCGGCGTGGAGCACGGCTCCGGTGCCGACCGCACCGAGCAGCACGACGGCGACCAGCAGGATGATCACCCTGGTCCGGTTCTGCGGGTTCACGGCTTCTCCTCGGCGGCGGGGGCGGGTTCGGACGTGCCGGTGACGGGCCCGGCCGCGGTTCCCGGTCTCCCGTCACCGGCGGCGGCCGCATCGGCTTCGGACGGGCGCAGCACGGCCGCCGCGCCGAGCACGCACAGCGCCAGCGCCCCCGCCGAC
>NZ_MSJQ01000181.1 GCF_014596515.1 Streptomyces sp. CBMA156 | reverse complement strand
CGGACGGGCGCAGCACGGCCGCCGCGCCGAACACCGGTCGCAGCGCACCGGCCGCCCGGCCGCCGGCCAGGACGTTGCCGAGCAGTCCGGCGGCGCCGTAGCCGAGCAGCAGGGCGGTGACCAGCCCGGCACCGGCGTGGGTGGTGTCCGTCAGGAAGGGGGTGACGTAGGTGTAACTGCCGAAGTGCGCCACCACGATCAGCACGGTCACCGCGATGCCGGTGCGGGTGCCGCGGCCGGCGAGCAGCCCGCGCAGCACGCCCAGGTCGGTGGTGGTCAGCGGGGGCAGCGGCGGCAGCGACCGCAGGAGGGCGGCCAGTGCGAGCAGGGTCAGCGCGGTCACCGCGAGGAAGGCCGCCCGCCAGCCGGCCAGCGAACCGAGGAACACGCCCGCGGGCACGCCGAGCACCGAGCCGAGCGGGACGGCGGAGAAGACCAGGGTGTTGGCCCGCGACTGCCGGTGCTCGGGGACGAGGCGCGGGGCGAGCCCGGAGCCGATCGACCAGAACGCGCCGATGACCAGGCCGAGGACGACCCGGGCGGTCAGCACCGCCCAGTAGCCGGGGGCGAGCGCGTTGAGCAGGTCCGCCAGGGTGAGGACGAGCAGCAGCACGCAGAGCATGGTGCGGCGGTCCACCCGCCTGGTCGCGACGGTGACGACGGGCGCGGCCACCGCGGCGACGATGCCCGGCAGGGTCATCATCAGCCCGGCCGTGCCGTCGGAGATCCGGAAGGTGGCGCCGATCGGGGTGAGCAGGCCGATCGGCAGGATCTCGGTGGTGACGATGGAGAAGACGCCCGTCGTCACGGCGAGGACGGCGAGCGTGCCGCCGCGGCGGGCCCGGGGCTCCGGTGCGCCCGGGGTGGACAGTGCGGACGGTGCGGCCGGTGCGGCCGGGGTGAGCGGGTCGGGTCGGTGGGTGGTGTCGGGCATGCCGGAGGTCCTGTCGGTGGGTTCGGGGTACTTCCCGAAGTCCACCAAGCGGAACGCGGGTTGGGCTGGCGTGAATCCGACGTCAACACTTCCGTGAGGGCAGCCCGAAGGCCCGGCCGGCGTGGTCCGCGACGTCCTGCCCGACCGCGCCACCGCTCCGACCGCCGTCGCCGCCCCCGGCCTGCGCGGCCTGTTGTGGCTGGCGCTGCGTCAGAACCTCTTCCTACTCAGGACCATGGGTGTGCTGCTGGCCCTGGCGGTGGCCGAACTCGCCCGGATCCACATCGCCTGCCGGCACATCGAGGGCGTCCTGAGCCGGACCGGCTGCTACAGCGGCGCCTGGAACACCCTCAGCATGGACGAGGCCCGGTGCCGGACCCTCTTCGCGCCGATCAACCGCCCGGGCTTCTGGTACCTGGAGGTCCTCCAGCCCGCCGTCACCGCGCTCCCGCTGCTGGTCGGCGTGTTCATCGGCGCGCCGCTGCTGGCCCAGGAGTACGAACGCGGCACCATCCGCCTGATCCGCGCACAGTCCGTCAGCCCGGCCCGCTGGCTGGCCGTCCGCCTCGCCGTGCCCGGGCTGGCCGTGCTGACCGTCAGCGGCGTGCTCGCCGCACTGATGAGCTGGGTGTGGTGGACGGACATACTGAACGGCCCGGCCGGCTTCGACCCGCCGTTCCAGTTCTTCACCTACCCGGCCCTCGGGCTCGCCCCGGTCGCCTGGTCCCTCTTCGCCCTGGTACTCGGTGTCTTCATCGGCAGACTGGTCCGCCGCACCCTGCCCGCGATGTTCCTCACCGGCGCCCTCGTCGCCGCCGCCCACGGCCTCGTCCTCTGGGCCCGGCCCTTCTTCCACTCCGCCGTGGAACAGGTCGCCACCCTGAGCACCCCCAAGCCAGCCAACGCCTGGCTCCTGGACCGCGGTGCCGTCCTCCCCGACGGCAGCCGCGTCAGCACCGACCTCTGTCGGGTCTCCATCAGCTGCGACGACACCACCGCCGCCTGGCTCCGCTACCACCCGGTCGACCACTTCGTCCCCATCCAACTGGTCGAAGCGGGCATCCTGCTGACGCTCACGGCGGCGCTGCTGGTCGCCGTCTTCCGCTGGACGCGGGTGTAGGGCCCGCCCTCCGGCCCCGGAACCGCACGGGTGACGAGAGGTCGCGCCGGTCGCCTTGCCGATCGGGGACGGCATGGCGATCGGCTGCCGCGGTGGACCGTGCGCCACTTCGAGGTGCTAACTTAGGCAAGCCTAACCACGAAGTGCGACCATGCCCAGGAGGCGTCATGGCAGACCGACCGACCCGCCGGACACCACGGGCCCGTGAAACACAGGTGCTGCGCACCGAGCGGATCACGCCGCACATGGTGCGCCTGGTCCTCGGCGGTGCGGGGCTGGACGACTTCGACGCCACCGAGTTCACCGACCACTACATCAAGGTGCTCTTCACCCCCGAGGGCGTGAACTACCCGCAGCCCTTCGACATGGTGCGGATCCGCGAGGAGTTCCCGCCCGAGCAGTGGCCGACCACCCGGACGTACACCGTGCGGGACTGGGATCCGGCGCTGCGCGAGCTGACCGTCGACTTCGTGGTGCACGGCGACGAGGGCCTGGCCGGTCCGTGGGCGGCCCGTGCGCAGCCCGGCGAGACGGTGCGCTTCCTGGGCCCCGGCGGCGGTTACGCCCCCGACCCGAGCGCCGACTGGCACCTGCTGGCGGGCGACGAGAGCGCGCTGCCCGCGATCGCCGCGGCGCTGGAGCGGATGCCGGCCGACGCGGTGGTGCACGCCTTCGTCGAGGTCGCGGACGCCGCCGAGGAGCAGAAGATCGTCTCGCCCGCCGGGGTCCAGGTCAGCTGGTTGCACCGGGGCGCACGTCCGGTGGGCGAGGCGCTGGTCGAGGCGGTGGCCGCGCTGGAGTTCCCGGCCGGTACGGCATCCGCGTTCGTCCACGGCGAGGCGGGCTTCGTGAAGGAGCTGCGGCGCCTGCTGCGCCTGGAGCACGGCATCCCGCGCGAGCGGCTGTCGATCTCGGGCTACTGGCGTTTCGGCCAGAGCGACGAGGGCTGGCGGGCGGCCAAGCGGGAGTGGAACGCCCAGGTGGAGGCCGAGCAGGAGCAGCCCGGCTGATCCGCGCCGAGGTACTGCTCGGCCCCACCGTGGACGACGACGACCCTGGCCGTGTGCCGACTGCCCCTCCCCGCCCGGCGGGAGCCCACCGCCGGGCGTCCGATCCGGAGCCCCGTCCGGCCCGCGTCCCCGTCCGGACCGGCCGGACGGCCCCTTCCGGTGGGTGGGATCATGGGCGTCCGAGGACACGGAGCGAGACGGGAGCCAAGCGGTGGGGGAGCGGCGGGGTGGGCGGCGGCCCGGGGCGGTCCTCGCCGAGGCGGAGGGGCTGCGGGCGGCGGCCGGGGCGGTGGTGGCGGACCACCGGGGAGCCGTGGAGCAGGTGCGGGCGGCGTACCTCGGGCTGCGGGACCGGTTGGTGGCGGACGAGCTGGGGACGATCCCGACGGCCCGGCTCAGGGACGTGACCGAGGGCCGGCTGCGGGTCGGGGCGCTGGAGGCGGCCGGGCTGGGGACGGTGCGGCAGGTGGCGGAGGCCTCCCGCTACACGCTCCAGCTGATCCCCGGGGTCGGGGCGCAGACGGCGGCGCAGGCGCTGGCCGCGGCCGGGCAGATCGCCAGGGCGGTCGAGCAGACGGTGGCGGTGCGGCTGGACGTGGACCGGCAGGACCCGTTGGGCACCGCGCTGGTCGTCGCGCTCCAGCGGCTGGTGGCCGCGGGGCCGGAGGCACGGCGGGCCAGCGAGACCGCGGAGCGGGTCCAGGCCGAGCTGGAGCCGCTGGTGGTGGCCGCACAGCCGGCCAGGGGGGTGTTGCGCGGGCTGTTCGCCGGGCGGGAGCGGCGGGCGCGGGCGCAGGCGGCGGTGGAGCAACTGGAGAAGGCGCTGGCCGGCTTCGGGGCGCAGGACGTCCCGGTGCTGCTCGCCCAGGCATCGGTCGACCTGCTGCGCCCACCGGTCGAGGCGGTCGAGGCGTGGACGGACTTCGAGCTGCGTTCGGCGGACTACTACGGCGTGCTCGGCGGGATCGTCGAGGAGGCCGGGGCCGAACTCGCCGCCGCCGAGGGGTTCCTGCCGGAGGAGCTGTCGGACCGGGTGAGGGCCGAGCCGCTGGACGACACCCACTGCCGGGTGTCGTTGCGCGGCTACCAGGCGTTCGGCGCGCGGTTCGTGCTCGCCCGGAAGCGGGTGATCATCGGGGACGAGATGGGCCTCGGCAAGACGATCCAGGCGATCGCCGTGCTGGCGCACCTGCGGGCGCGGGGGAGCACCCACTTCCTGGTGGTCTGCCCGGCCAGTGTCCTGATCAACTGGACCCGGGAGGTGGAGTCGCGCAGCACCCTGCGGGCGTACCGGGTGCACGGCCAGGAGCGGGAGGCGGCGCTCGCCGAGTGGCTCCGCGAGGGCGGTGTCGCGGTGGTGACCTTCGACGGGCTGCGCCGCCTGGAGCCGGCCGGGGTGGCGGAGGCGGTCACGGTCGGGATGGTCGTGGTGGACGAGGCGCACTTCGTCAAGAACCGTGCCGCGCAGCGCTCCCGGGCGGTGGCCGCCTGGGTGGAGCGGGTGGAGCGGGTGCTGTTCCTGACCGGGACGCCGATGGAGAACCGGGTGGAGGAGTTCCGCAGCCTGGTGCAGTACCTCCAGCCCGAGCTGATGCCGGAGGTCCGGCCGGACTCGGCTGCCGCCGGGCCGGTGGCGTTCCGCAAGGCGGTGGCGCCGGCGTACCTGCGCCGCAACCAGCAGGACGTGCTCACCGAGCTGCCCGAGGTCGTCCACGTGGACGAGTGGGAGGAGTTCTCGCCCGCCGACCTCGCGGCCTACCGGTCGGCCGTCGCGGCGGGCAACTTCCCGGCGATGCGGCGGGCCGGGTACGCGGACCCGGCGGATTCGGCGAAGCTGCGGCGGCTGCTGGAGATCGTCGGCGAGGCGGCGGAGAGCGGGCTGAAGGTGGTGGTCTTCTCGTTCTTCCGCGATGTCCTGGCCGCGGTCAGGGAGGCCCTGGAGCAGCGGCCGTTCGGGCCGATCGACGGCTCCCTGGGAGCGGCGCGGCGGCAGGAGGTGGTGGACGGGTTCAGTGCGGTGTCCGGGCACGCGGTGCTGCTCTGCCAGATCCAGGCCGGCGGCGTGGGGCTGAACATCCAGGCGGCCTCGGTGGTGATCCTGTGCGAGCCGCAGGTCAAGCCGACCCTGGAGGAGCAGGCGGTGGCGCGCTCCCGCCGGATGGGGCAGGTCCGCCGGGTGCGGGTGCACCGGCTGCTGGCGGCGGACAGCGTCGACCAGCGGATGCTGGACCTGCTGCGGGCGAAGGGCAGGCTGTTCGACGACTACGCGCGGCGCAGCGAGGTGGCGGAGTCGACGCCGGAGGCGGTGGACGTGTCGGAGCGGTCGCTGGCGGAGCTGATCGTCGAGGAGGAACAGCTGCGGCTGGCGGCTCGGGCGGGTGCGCAGGCGGAGGACGGCGGCCAGACGGAAGAGGACGGCGCCTCGTCCGCGGACGGTCACCCGTCCGCGAGCGCGCGCAGGTAGGTGAGCACGGCGCGCACCCGGCGGTGGCCGGTGTCGGGGGTGGGCATGCCGAGTTTGCCGAAGATGCTGCCGATGTGCTTGTTCACCGAGCTCTCGGCGAGGAAGAGGAGCCGCGCGATGGTCGGGTTGTTGTGGCCCTCGGCCATCAGGGCGAGCACCTCGTGCTCGCGCGGGGTGAGGGCGGCCAGCGGGTCGGGGCCGGTGCGGTGGGCCATCAGCTGGGAGATCACCTCCGGGTCCATCGCGGTGCCGCCCTCGGCGACGCGCCGCAGGGCCTGGAGGAACTCCTCGGCGCGGCCGACCCGGTCCTTGAGCAGGTAGCCGACGCCGGTGGCGCTCTGGGCCAGCAGTTCGGCGGCGTAGGCGCGTTCGACGTACTGGGAGAGGATCAGGACGGGCAGGTCGGGCAGCCGGCGGCGGGCTTCGACGGCGGCGCGCAGCCCCTCGTCGCGGAAGCCCGGCGGCAGCCGGACGTCGACCACGGAGACGTCCGGGCGGTGGTCGAGCAGGGCGGGCAGCAGTTCGTCGCCGTGCTCGACGGTCGCGCAGACCTCGTGGCCCTCGCTGTGCAGCAGCAGGACCAGGCCCTCGCGGAGCAGGGCGTTGTCCTCGGCGATCAGGATCCGCACGGTATCTCCGTTTCCAGGACGGTCGGGCCCCCGGGAGGGCTGGACAGGCGGGTGGTGCCGTCGAAGGCGGCGACCCTGCGGCGCAGGCCGGGCAGCCCGGTGCCCGCTCCGTCGGCGGCGCCGCCCCGGCCGTCGTCCTCGACCCGGACGGCGATGGCGTCGGCGGTGATCCGCAGCCGGACCAGGGCGGCGCGGGCGCTCGCGGGCGGGGGGGGCAGGGGGCCCGGCGGGGGCCGGGCCGGGGGGGGGTGTTAAGGGGGGGGGGCGGCCGGGCGGCGGGTGGCGGTGGGGGGTTGGGGGGTGGGGGGTGGGGGGGGTGGGGGGGGGGGGGGGGGTGGGGGTGGGGGGGGGGGGGGGGGGGGGGGGGGTGGGGGGTGGGGGGGGGGGGGGGGGGGGGGAGGAAGAGGGAGAGCCAGGGTTTGGGGGCGTTCCAGTAGCCGAGGTTTTTGATGGTGTCGGCGAAGGTGTCGGCGCGGTGGGTGTAGTCGTGGTAGGTCTGGTCGGTGATGTCGGTGGTGGTG
>NZ_MSJQ01000180.1 GCF_014596515.1 Streptomyces sp. CBMA156 | reverse complement strand
ATCGAGAGCCAGGACTTCCTCCCGCCGGCGCCCGAACCGCGCCCGCTCGGCGCGCCGATCGGCTCGGCGGCCGAGCTCGCGGAGGAGCTGTCCGCGCTGCTCGCCGCGCGCGAACCCGACGTCGCGGTCTTCGAGCGGGTGCTGGACGGGCTGGTCCGCCTGAGCCACCTGGACCGGGCGGCGCTGGCCGAGGCGGTGGAGCCGGTCCGCCGGGTGCACCGGTGGAGCGGCGCCAGCAGCTGGGGGGACTGCGCGCCCCGGGACGTCCTCTACGTGGTGGCCGCGGTGGCGGGGGAGACGCCCCCGTGGAAGCTCTGGGACTACCTCGGCGGCAAGGGTCGCTCCGCGCTGCGCGGCGACCGCACCACCGTGCACGGGGCCGTCCTCGCCGCCCGCCTGGAGGAGGCGTCCCGGCAGCTGTTCCGGGATCCGCCGCCGTACCTGCTCGCCACCCCGACGGACACCACCGGCGCGCTGGACGCGGCCGTCCTGGTCGAGCGGATCGCCGGGTACGAGGCGGCGGGCGCCACGCCGGGGAAGACCGACCTCGCCCAGGCCCTGCTGCGGGTCGGCGTGGCCGTCGACGGGACGGTGCTGACGGCCGCCGAGGCGCTCACCTCCCCGGCCGGGCGCCGGCTGGCGCACTGGCTGCGGACCGGAGGCCTGCCGGCCCAGCCGTCCGAACGGGTGCTGTTCGCGCCCGGCAAGGGGCTGCTCCGGGTGAACGAGTACGGGAACCGCTGGTGGGAGGAGGTCGAGCGGATCCTCGTCGCCCAGCCGGGCATCGGCGCCGGGCCGAAGGGGCCGGGCGGCGAGCGGCTCACGCCTGAGTTCCGGGCGCTGCTGGACGGTACCGAGCCCAGCGTGGCCCGCGCCCGCACGGTCTACAACTGGAACTGGCGGCCCGTCGCGCACTGGTTCGCGATGCTGCCCTGGCACCGGGAGGAGCTGGCCGCGCTCTGGCTCGACCCCTTCGCCGAGGGCGCCGACCTGGGCGAGCGCGGCGCCGCCTGCCACCTCCCGCAGCTCGCCGAGGCCGGCGGGCCGGCCGGGCTCGCGCTGCACCTGGCGCTGGCGTACGGCCTGGGCGCCCGGCACGCCGAGGACCGGACGGCGGCGGTGGACGCCCTGCTGGTGCTCGCCGCGCGCGGCGACCTGGACGGCGAACTGCTCGGCCGCGAGCTGGGGGCCCTGGTGGTGTGCGGCACGGTCATGGCCGGCCGGCTGGGGTCGGCGCTCACCATGGCGGCGGAGACCGGCGCCCGGGCGACGGTCTGGTCCGTCCTCGGGCCGGCGCTGCCCGCTCTGCTGGGCGAGGCCGACCAGGCGACGCGCGGACTGGGCGACCTGATCGGGCTCGCCGCCGACTGCGCCCGGCGCACCGGGGCCCGCGGGCCGGTCGCCGAGGTGACGGCGGCGGCCGGGCGGGCCGGCTCGGGTCGGGTGGTCAAGGAGGCCCGGGCGCTGCGGGACGTCCTCGCGGGCTGAGGGGCGAGGGATCGGGGGCCGGGGGGCTCGCGCGGGCGGTGAGGGCCGGGCGGTGAGGCCGAGGGTGGTGGCCCTAGGGTGGGCGGGACTTCCGCCCGTCCTTCCCACCCTCCCCACCCTTCCCGCCGGAGCGTCCGTGCTGCACCTTCGCCTGATCGTCCCGCCCGACCTTCGCGATGCCGTGCTCGGCTGCCTGGACGAGGTCGTCGGGGTGACGCACGTCGTGCTGATCCCGGACGCGGCCGTCCGGCCCGCCGGGGACGTCGTGCTCTGTGACGTGGCCCGTGAGGCGGCGGACGAGGTCCTGGCCGCGCTGCGCGGGACGGGGCTGCCCGAGCGTGGCGCGATCGACGTCTCGTCGATCGATCTGACCCTCTCGGCGGCGGCCGAGGAGGCCGAGCGGCTGGCCCCCGGAGAGGGGGCCGACGCGCTGGTCTGGGAGTCGGTCTCCGAGATCACCCATGAGGAGTCCACCCTCACCTGGGTGTTCCTGGCCTTCCTCACCGTCGCCACCATGCTCGCGGCCTGCGGCGCGGTGCTGGACAGCGCGATCCTGGTCGTCGGCGCGATGGCCGTCGGGCCGGAGTTCGGGCCGTTGGCCGGGCTCTGCGTGGCCGTCGTCCAGCGACGGCTGCGCCCGGCGCTGCGCTCGCTGAACGCGCTGGTGACGGGCTTCGTGGTCGCGATGGCGCTGACCGTCTGCTTCGGGTTGCTGATGGAGGGTCTCGGGCTGTTCAGCCAGGAGAAGTTCGACGCGGCGCGGCCGAACACCTCCTTCATCTGGCAGCCCGACGCGACCTCCTTCGTGGTCGCCTTCCTGGCGGGCATCGCCGGGCTGCTCTCGCTCACCTCCGCGAAGGCCGGGACCCTGGTCGGCGTGGCGATCTCGGTCACCACCGTTCCCGCCGCGGCCAACGCGGCGGTCGCTCTCGGCTACGGCGACGTCAGGCAGTTCTGGGGGTCGAGTGTCCAGCTGCTGTTGAACCTGTTGGGGATCGTGCTGGCCGGGGTGCTGACCCTGCTGGTCCAGCAGCGGGCCTGGGCGCTGATCCGGCGCCGACGGGCGGGGTCCGAGGCGGCGAACAGGTGACGATCGGCGGGTGGCGGCTGACAACTTTCAGCTGACAGCTTTCAGCGAACAGACTTTGAAATCTGTTCGCTGAACGTCGTCGCCTGTTCGCGCCCCGCTCCCTCCCCGCCGGCGGCCGTCGTGGCGCCCCGCTCGCCGGCCAGCGGCGGGATGCCGCGCGAGGTGGCGGCGACGGCGCGCCACCACAGCCGCAGCGCGGGGGGCGCGACCGGTTCGAAGGGCTTGCCCGGGCGGGGCGCCGCGAGCCGGGCGCCGAGGGCCTGGGCCGCAGTGACCACCCGCTCGGCGGGCTCGTCCCAGGGGTGCGGCGCGAGGTTGAAGGTGCACCAGTGGATCGGCAGCAACAGCTCGCCGCCCAGGTCCAGGTGCGCCCGTACGCCCTCCTCGGGCGTCATGTGCACCTCGGGCCAGAAGTCGCTGTACGCGCCGACCTGCATCATGGTCGCGTCGAACGGTCCGAGCCGGCGGCCGATCTCGGCGAAGCCGGGGAAGTACCCGGTGTCCCCGCTGTGGAAGACCCGGTGCGCGCCGCCCGAAACCACCCAGGACGCCCACAGGAACAGCGCGCTGGTGCGCGGGCCCCGGCTGCAGTAGTGCCGGGCCGGTGTGGCGGTCAGCGTCAGCCCGGCGACCTCGGCCGACTCCCACCAGTCCAGTTCGACGATCCGCCCGGCCGGCACCCCCCAGTGCTCCAGGTGCGCCCCGACCCCGAGCGGGACGGCGAACACCGCGCCCGTCCCGGTCAGCGCCCGGACGGTCCCCATGTCGAGGTGGTCGTAGTGGTCGTGGGAGACCACGACGACGTCCACGGGCCCGAGTTCGGACAGCGGCAGCGGCACCGGGTGCAGCCGCTTGGGCCCGGTCCAGGAGAACGGGGAGCAGCGCTCGCCCCAGACCGGGTCGAGCAGTACGCGCCGTCCGCCGATCTCGGCGAGCACCGTCGCGTGCCCCAGCCAGGTCAGCCGCAGCCCGGACTCCGGCGGCGCGGCCAGGTCGGCCGGGAGCAGCCGGTGCACCGGCACGGCGGCGGCCGGGACGCGGTGGGTCTTGTCCCCGGTCAGCTGGGCGCGGGTGATCTCCAGCGGGCTGCGCTCGTACACCAGTCGGCGGGTCGGTACCGGGTTGCGGAAGGCGCCGTCGGCGAACTGCGGGGAGCGGCGGATCCGGGCCAGCCGTTCGCCCCGGGGCTCGGCGCCGAACGCGTCGGTGCGGACCCGGTGCCAGGCGGCCCGGGGCAGCCCGGCCAGGCCGGGGACGGCGCGCTCGGCGGCGGGTCCGGTGGCGGGCGGGGCGAGCAGCGAGGACAGACCGGCGAGGCGGGAGAACCACGGGGCGGGGCGGGGCACGGCTCCTCCTGGGACGGTCACGGCTACCGGGCATGCCGGGGCGCGCGGTGCAGCGGCGGGTGGGGCTGCTGCGGTGCGACAACCATCTCGTCGGAGGTTACTCGCCGTGGGCCGTCCGGACCTGGTGGGAGGCTTGCCCGGGGCCAATCGGAGTACCCGGGACGGCCGGCGCGGACCGGTGCCCGGGTGCGGCCCGGCCCCCTCGGTGTCCCCTCGGTCCGGGCTCGGGCATCGCCCGCTCCCTGCCCGTTCCTTGGCCGGTCCCTGCCCGTTGCCTGCTCGAAGCGAGCCCGGTCAGGCGTAGAAGCGGGTGATCGTCTCCGCGACGCAGTGCGGCTTGGCGCTCCGCTCGCTGGTGACGGTGAACCGCACCACCGCCTGGACCCCGCCCGGCACCTCGGTGGCCGAGAGCAGCTCGGCGGTGGCCCGGATCGCCGTGCCCACCGGCACCGGGGCCGGGAAACGCACCTTGTCGGAGCCGTAGTTCAGCGCCATCCGCACGCCCTCGACGGCGTAGCACTCCTTCGCCAGCACCGGGATCATCGACTGGGTCAGGTAGCCGTGCGCGATGGTCGAGCCGAACTGGCTGTCCCTGGCCCGCTCCGGGTCCACGTGGATCCACTGGTGGTCGCCGGTGGCCTCGGCGAACAGGTCGATCCGCCGCTGGTCGAGGGTGTGCCAGCGGCTGGTGCCCAGCTCGGTGCCGACGGCGGCGGTCAGCTCGGCGAGGGAGGCGAAGGTCGTCACGGTGCGCTCCTGGTGGGGGACAGGCCCGGGGAGGGATCAGGACGCCGGAAGCGTATGCCTACCCACCGGTATCTGTCAGGAGCCGAACGGAAATCCGCTGTTCACGGGCCCGGTGCCGATGGGTCGCAGCGCCGCCCGGCCCGGGCCGCCGGGCCCGGTCGGGAACAGCCGGCGGCCGCTGACCAGCTCCGGCACCAGCGCGACGAACAGCGGCTCCGGGTCGCCCACCCAGGGCCGGAGACCGGAGCGCAGCACCCGGCGCACCTGGTCGGGGTCGCTCACCACGTCGGCCCGTCCGTGCACCAGTACGCTCCATCCCGTACGGGTGACCGGGTCCAGCAGATCGGCCTGGAAGGCCACCACGGTGCCGTCGAGCCCCCGGGCGGTGGCACTTCCCCGGCGTACGGCGAGCACCAGCCGCCCGTCCAGGACCTCGAAGGAGACCGGCAGGACGGCCGGCAGCGCGTGCTCGGTGTACACCACGCGCCCGACGGGCACGGTGCTGAGCAGCTGCAGGCACTCGGCCTCGCTCAGGGTTTCCACACGGTCCTCACGCTCCATGCGTCCGATGGTCCCCGGTCGGTGCGCACACCGATAGGGCCCATGGTCCCTGAGCGGACGGGCCGGGAGCCCCGTCCGCGTCGGTCCGGGGCGGTAGCCTGCCCGGCGGGTGGAGGAACGGTGGAGGAGGGGGGACGGCCGGATGGCGGGCGGGGTCGATCTGGTGGTGATCGGGGCGGACGGCGGGCCCGACCGGGCCTTCGGCGGGGCGGCGCTGGCGCCGGACGGTGCCGGGCTGCTCACCGACGTGCTGCCCGGGATGTGCTTCGACACCGGCGCGGCCGGCTGCCGGGTCACCACGGTGGCGCCGGACGCGGACGCGAACGCGATGCTCACCGCCGTCCGGGAGGCGGCCCAGCACCCGGGCCGCTGGCTGCTGGTCTGCCTGGTCGGCCAGTTGGTGGCCGACCCGCGCGGGCGCCGGCTCGCGCTGGTCACCGCCGGCAGCACCGCCGACAACGCCTACCGGCGGGGCCTGGCCTGGGACTGGGTGGTCAGCGCGATGGTGCACGGGGACCAGGAGGAGGCGCTGCTGCTGGTCGACGCGGTGGTCGACCGGGACGCCTGGGCGGCGCTGGAGCGCGGCGAGGACGGCGCGGGCGAACTGCTGAGCTACTCGCGGGTCCCGCTGTGGGGCAGGATCGGCCGCTACGCGCCGGCCGGCCGCTACACCCCGGGCAGACGCGGCCGGGACGCCGTCCGGCCGGGCGGGGAGGGTTCGTTCAGCCGGGCCCTGACCACCGTCCTGCGCCAGGGCGTTCCGGGTGCCCCCGCGGCCGTCGCCCCGCTCGATCTCCAGCCGGCCGTGGCCGCGCTGACGGACGGTGGGGAACCGGCCGGTAGTTCGGGTGCGCCTGGCGCGCGCCTGCTCGTTCCGCCGCACGCCGGGCGGCTCCTGATGCGCAATCGGGCCGCGGTTCGGGGCGCATTGGCCGGATTGTCGCTTTCCGAAGAACTGTTGGCCGTTCTGTGGCGGGATAGTGCCCCGACGGAACCGCCTTCCACGTAAGGTCAGGGGGCCTGAGGTGTTGCCGTGATGGGGTGGGTTGGCGAAGAATCGATCCCCAGCGGAAACATCGGCGGGACGGCGGAATTCTCCTGGCGGCCGTGGATCACGGATCGGGTCGGTCGCAACGAGGTGGGGCCATGCGGCAGCGCGGAAATGTGGTGCGCCCTGGGGTGGTTGGGGGCGCCGGGGCGGCCCTGGTGTTGCTGCTCGGCGGTTGTGCGAGCGGCGGTGCCGGCGGTTCCGTCGATCGTCTCGGGTCGACTGCGCCCACCGTCGCGGGAGTGAACCCGGTACCTCCTTCGGGTGGTTCGGTAAACGGCTCGATCGCGCCGACCAGCGGTCCGGAAGGGGCGATGGGACGGCTGGCCCTGAAGACGTATCAGGACTGGTGGCAGGCCCAGGCCGAGGTCTTCGGGCGGTCGGATTCGGACGGGTACGGACTGGAGCAGTACGCGTCGGGACGGGCGTTGTCCGACAGCCTGGTCAGCCTCCGGCAACTGCGCGACGCCAAAGTGGTGATGACCGGCACGCCGCGCAATTCCGCGGTGGTCAAGGCCATTGATCTGAATGCCGATCCGCAGACCGCCGTGATCGAGGACTGTGTCGACCTGTCGGGCTGGCACCGCGTCGATGCCGTCACCGGGGCCGCCAAGGATCCCGCAGGGCGGCTGAACCGATACGTCGGAACCGCGTCGCTGCGCTGGTTCCAGGCGCACTGGTTGATCCACGACTTCAAACGGGAGGTGGACCGGACATGCTGAACGCACGGAAACCGGCCCGGCGGATCGCATTCGTCGCGTCGATGTCGGCGGG
This sequence comes from Streptomyces sp. CBMA156, assembly GCF_014596515.1. Classification (GTDB taxonomy): domain Bacteria; phylum Actinomycetota; class Actinomycetes; order Streptomycetales; family Streptomycetaceae; genus Kitasatospora. Next base: position 1,717 of record NZ_MSJQ01000180.1, on the reverse strand, counting down.
GTTGCTGCTGTCCTCGGCGGTGAGCGCGACCGCGGACGACCCGCCGGGCGGCGGGGCCGAACAGTGTGCCCCGAACGTGATCTGCGTGGACGTCACGTCCGGCGGGAAGACTCCGGCGCCCGGCGGCTCCAAGCCGGGCGGTGGCGGCGGCGGTTCCTCCACCGGCCCCCAGCTGTGCGGCTACCACGAGGTCTCGTGGGCCTGCCACGACCCCGAGCTGGGCTGGTTCAGCAACGAGAAGGGCTGCTACTACCGCCCGCTGGACAACCCGCCGGCCGCGGGTGATCCGGCCTGGGGCGGCCACGACCCGAAGGACGGCACGCTCTACACGAAGGTCTGCCCGCAGACCGGCGGGGGCATGGGCGGTGCCGAGATCGTCTTCGAAGCCGGTTCGCCGGACGGCCAGAACGTCAACGCCGAGGCCACGGCCATCCAGAGTGCCTACGACCGGGTCCGCTTCAAGGCGCCGGTGGGCCGGGCCGCGCCGCAGCGCACGGCGGTGGTCAACGCCCCGGTCTGGCTCTGGGCGGACGGCGCCGCACTGCCCACACCGGGCAGCGCGTCGGTCGCGGGCATCTCGGTCACCGCCACGCCCCGGCTGGTCAAGGCGGACTGGAGTTTCGGGGACCACCTCCAGACCTCCTGCGCCACCCCCGGCACGCCGTACGACCCCAAGTACGGCGACGCGAAGTCCCCGGACTGCGGCTACGAGTTCAAGACCGGCTCGGCCGGCGAGAAGAACGGCGTGTTCAGCGCCACGGTCACGATGCGCTGGGAGGTCAGGGTCGTGGTCACCGGCGGGCCCAACCCTCGGACGTTCACCATCCCCGGCATCAACCAGAGCAGCGCGCCCTTCGAGCTGAGGGTCGCCGAGATGCAGGTGCTCAACTGATCGCGCCGGCGCGGCGATCCGCACACCGACCGGCCGGCCTGTCCTGACCGGTCGGCACTGACCAGCCGGACGAGCCGGACGAGCCGGACCAGCCAGGCCAGCCAGACGAGCCAGACGAGCCAGACGAGCCAGAGACGAACGAGGGAAGGGCGGAACCCGGTGGAGAACCGTACGTTCGCGACGCCGGGATCCGGCACCTCCGCGGGCGCCGCGGCATCCGTGGCGCTCCCGGAGCAGCAGGAGCAGGGCGGCGCGGGCAAGGGCCGGGGCCGGGGGGCACCGCACGCCCCCGGGCGGACCATGCGGGCGCGGCGGCGGCGCCCGGCGGTGCTGGCGATGGCGGTCGCGCTGATCGCGGCCGGCGGGCTGGGCGGAGCCGTCCTCTACAACAGCACCGGCCAGCGGGTCGCGGTGCTGGCACTGGCCAGGGACGTGCCGTGGGGACAGGTGATCACGGAGGACGACCTGGTGGTCGCGCGGATCGCGGGGGACCCCGCGCTGCACCCGGTGTCGGCCCAGGACCGGGTGAAGGCGGTCGGCATGCGGGCCGCCACCGACCTCAAGCGCGGCGCGATGCTCACCGGCTCCGACCTGGCGCAGGGGCTGTCGGTGCAGCCCGGGCAGATCGTGGCCGGGGTGTCGGCCAAGCGCAGCCAGCTGCCCGCCAGCCGGCTCCAGCCCGGCGTGCAGATTGTCGTCGTCTTCACGCCCGACAACGGCCGGGCCGACTCGCTGCCCGCCACGGTGATCACCGTCGGCCGGGTGGACACCGACGGCAGCCAGGTGATCGACGTGGCGGTCGGCACGGCGGACGGGCCCAGGCTC
>NZ_MSJQ01000018.1 GCF_014596515.1 Streptomyces sp. CBMA156 | reverse complement strand
CACGCCCGCACCGCGCTGCCGCGCCGGGCCGGGGCCGTCGTGCTGCTGCTCCTCGCCTTCGGGCTGCTGTTGTGGGCGGGGGCGGTGCTGCGCCATCCGGTCCAGGCGGGGGAGAAGCTCGACATCTCGCCCACCGGTGCCTTCGGGGGCCACCTGCGCACGGCCGGCGACCAGGCGGCCCGGCAGGTGGTCAGCCAGCTCGGTGCGGGCTTCGTCGCGGCCGCCGTGATCGCCTTCTTCCCCGCCCGGGTGGGCGTCGGCACGGCGCTGCTGACCGGGGCCGGGGCCTTCGCGATCGGCTACCTGCGGCTCGGACCGCCGATGACGGCGCTGGAGGCGCCGCAGCCGGTGGCCGAGCGGGTGGTCATGTTCGAGGGAGGGATGGGGAGTTGGGCCGGCATCGCGGCGGTGGTGGCGATCGTGGCGGGGCTCGCGCTGATTGAGCGGGGAGCCGGGAGGCTGCTGAAGCCCGCCCAGGAGGCCCGCAGGGAGGTCCGGGAGGCCTGGCGGCGGCTGGACGCGCGGAACGCGGCGCGGTCGTCCGCGTCCGTCGGCGCGGGGGCAGGCGCGGGGGCTGGTGCCGGGGCCGAGCGGGTGCGGAACGGCTCGTCCGGCCGGTGGGGGACGGGCGGCGCGGGGGCGCGCGACCGGGTGCGGTTCGCGCTCGGGACGACGGCGGTGCTGGTGCTGCTGCTGTGGGCGGCGGTCGAGGTCCGGCTGGCGGCCACCGGGGTGCACCGGACGCCCGACTCCTGGGGGACGGGGCAGACCGGTGCGGCCTACCAGGCCGGATTCGTCCTCCTGCTGGCGGTGGTGTCGCTGGTGAGCACCCTCGGGACGCCGGCCACGGCCCGGGTCCTGTTCGTGCTCTGGATCCCGGCCACCCTCTTCCTCGGGGCGTGGCCGGGCCCGCTCGGGCCGGTCGAGGCGCTGCGGATCCCGGTGTTCGAGGGACTGTTCCGGGCGATCGCCGGGGTGTGGGGGCACGGGGCGTTCTGGGCCGCGCTGCTGGTGGCCCTGCCGCTGGCGGTGTACGGGGGGCTGCGGACGGTGTGGGCGCGGGCCGGGCGCGGGTGACGGCGGGCGGCTGACAGGTGACGGATAACAGATAACAGCTGACAGATTTCGAAATCTGTCAGCTGTTATCTGTTGGTTGAACTCTGTCAGCCGTCGTTTGTCGTCGGACGTCCGGTAGCGGTCGGCCGACCGTGCGGGCCGCCGGCCGCCGGCCGCGGGACCGTCCGACCGCTCAGCCGACCAGCCGGGAGAGCTCGATCGTGTGCCCCGTCCGCTCCGCCTTCGCCCGCAGGTAGCGGATGTTGCTCGCCGACAGGTGCACGCCCGTCGGCACCCGGTGCCGCACCGTCACCCCCAGCTCGGCCAGCTGCGCCGCCTTGTCGGGGTTGTTGCTCAGCAGGTCGATGTCCGTGGCGCCGAGCGCGGCGAGCATCTGGGCGGCGGCGGTGTAGTCCCGGCCGTCTTCGGGCAGGCCGAGCGCGGTGTTGGCGTCGTACGTGTCAAGGCCGGAGTCCTGGAGGGCGTACGCGTCCAGCTTGTTGTAGAGCCCGATGCCTCGGCCCTCCTGCCGCAGGTAGAGCAGGTACCCGCCGGCCTCGCTGATCCGCTCCACCGACTCGCGCAGCTGCGGCCCGCAGTCGCAGCGGTCGGAGCCGAAGACGTCGCCGGTCAGGCACTCGGAGTGCAGCCGGACCAGTGGCGTCCCGCCCTCGGGGGCCGTACCGAGCGCGAGCGCCAGGTGTTCGGCGCCGTCGGCGAGGCCGCGGAAGGTGAAGACCTCCGCCTCGGCGCGGAAGCCGTCGGGGAAGGTCAGCGGGATGCGCACACGCGAGCGCACCGTGGCGGAGCCGGGCTGCGGCATGGGTGGGCCTCCGTGGATCGGTGGTGGACGAACCGGGGCGAACGGTCGGATGTGAGCAGGACCGGGGCGTACCGGATCGAGGTGGGGTCGATCGGACCCGGATGGATCGTGGTGGGTCGGAGATCGACCGTACTAGGTAGTTCCAATTTGAACAACTAGGGACCGGTGGGACCGGGCCCGACTGCGGAGGTCCACAGGGCCCCACCAGCCCCGTCCGTTCCCACCAGGGCTTCCAGCATGTGGATGGTGCGGAAACCGGGGTGTGGACACTGCGAGACTTCCACCGTTCCCTGGGCACGTCCCCCCGGCCCACGGGAACGCTGCGCAAGCCCATCGACGACCACGGAAGGGTCCTGATCAGATGCCGACGACCCCCGCCACCCCCGCCTCTTCGTCCGCAGACTTCGCCGCCGAGCAGCGCGCGATAGCGGCGCTCTACGCGGACGTGATCCGCCGCAACCAGGGCGAGGACGAGTTCCACCAGGCCGTCCACGAGGTGCTGGAGACCCTGGCCCCGGTGCTCGCCCACCGCCCCGAACTCCTCGACGCCCGGATCATCGAGCGGATCTGCGAGCCCGAGCGGCAGCTGATGTTCCGGGTGCCGTGGACCGACGACTCCGGCGACATCCACGTCAACCGCGGCTTCCGGGTGGAGTTCAGCAGCGCTCTCGGCCCGTACAAGGGTGGGCTGCGCTTCCACCCGTCGGTGAACCTCGGGATCGTCAAGTTCCTCGGGTTCGAGCAGATCTTCAAGAACGCGCTCACCGGTCTGCCCATCGGTGGCGGCAAGGGCGGCTCCGACTTCGACCCCAAGGGTCGTTCGAACGCCGAGATCATGCGGTTCTGTCAGTCCTTCATGACCGAGCTGTACCGCCACCTCGGCGAGTACACCGACGTTCCGGCCGGTGACATCGGCGTCGGCGGCCGGGAGATCGGCTACCTCTTCGGCCAGTACAAGCGGATCACCAACCGGTACGAGAGCGGCGTGCTCACCGGAAAGGGCCTCGGCTGGGGCGGCGCGCAGGTCCGCACCGAGGCCACCGGCTACGGCTGCGTCATGTTCACCGCCGAGATGCTGCACAGCCGCGGCGAGAGCCTGGACGGGCGCCGGGTGGTCGTCTCCGGCTCCGGCAACGTCGCGATCTACGCGATCGAGAAGGCGCAGCAGCTCGGTGCGACGGTGCTGACCGCCTCCGACTCCTCCGGCTACGTGGTGGACGAGAAGGGCATCGACCTCGCGCTGCTCAAGGAGGTCAAGGAGGTCCGGCGCGGCCGGGTCTCCGAGTACGCCGAACTGCGCGGCAGCCACGTCCGGTTCGTCGAGGGCCCGGGTGTGTGGAGCGTGCCCTGTGACGTCGCGCTGCCCTGTGCCACCCAGAACGAGCTGACCGAGGCCGACGCGCTCGCCCTGGTGCGCAACGGGGTGCTGGCGGTCGCCGAAGGCGCCAACATGCCCACCACCCCGGAGGCGGTGCGGGTGTTGCAGGAGGCCGGCGTGGCCTTCGGCCCGGGCAAGGCGGCGAACGCGGGCGGCGTCGCGACCAGCGCGCTGGAGATGCAGCAGAACGCCTCGCGCGACTCCTGGACCTTCGAGCACACCGAGGAGCGGCTGGCCGGGATCATGAAGCACGTCCACGACTCCTGCTTCACCACCGCCGAGCGCTACGGCCACCCGGGCAACTACGTGGTCGGCGCGAACATCGCCGGCTTCGAGCTGGTCGCGGATGCGATGCTGGCCCAGGGCGTGATCTGAGCCGTTGACCACCGCCACCCGGCGATCGGTGCCCGACCGGAGCGGGCACCGATTGTCGGGTGCGGCAGGGTGAGTCCTTCCTACGGTGGATGTCGGTAAGGGAAGGACGGGGTCGACGTGCTGGAGCACCTGAACCGGGCGATGGACCGGATCGAACAGGACCTGGACCGTGAGGTCGACGTGGCCGGGCTGGCGCGGATCGCGATGACGTCGGAGTACCACTTCCGGCGGCTGTTCTCGATGCTCGCCGGGATGCCGTTGTCGGAGTACGTCCGGCGCCGGCGGCTGACCGTCGCCGGGGCGGAAATCCTGGACGACCGGCGGACGTTGCTCGACATCGCGGTCCGGTACGGCTACTCCTCGGGCGAGGCCTTCGCCCGGGCGTTCCGGGCCATGCACGGCGTCGGGCCCGGGGAGGCCCGGCGCGACGGTGCGGTGCTCGTCTCGCAGCCCCGGATGTCCTTCCGACTCATCGTGGAGGGAAGCAGCAGCATGGAATACCGGATCGTCGAGAAGCCGGACTTCCGGATCGTCGGCAGGAAGGCCCGGGTCACCCTGATCTACCTGGGGATCAACCCGGGGATCGCCGAGTTCATCAAGGGGCTCGAAGCGGAGACGGTTCAGCGGATCGCCGCTCTGTCGGGGGACGAGCCGGACGGCATCGTGTCGGTGAGCGACGACTTCTCGCCGAACCGCGAGGAGGGGTCCGAACTCGACTACTGGCACGCGGTGGTGGCGCGCGAGGACGTCGTCGTCCCGGCGGGCCTGGACGTGCTCGACGTGCCGGCCGGCACCTGGGCGGTGTTCACCAACACCGGGCCGTTCCCGCAGGCCCTGCAGGAGATGTGGGGGGACGTGGCCGCCCAGTGGTTCCCGTCCAACCCGTACGAGGCGCGGCCCGGCCCGGAGATCCTCCGGACCCGGCCCGTCCCGGGGACGAGCGATGCCGAGGCGGAGCTGTGGATCCCGGTGGCGAGGGCCGCGCGGGGCTGACGGCGGCCGCCGGCGACCGGCAGTCGGCAGCCGGCGGGCGACGGCTGACAGATGACAGCCGACGGACGAACAGATGACAGCTGACAGATTTCGAAATCTGTCAGCTGTCATCTGTTCGTCCGTCCCCACCCGCCCCGTTCGGCCCACCAGCGCCCGCCACCCTCCGCCCCCGCCCCGCATGCTGGGGCCAGCGGTGCGGGGGCCGGGGCGGGGAGAACCGCGGGGAAAACCCGGGAGTTCCCGAGCAAGCTGCGAGGACAGACGTCATGAAGCAGACCTCCGTGACCACCAACGCCCCCTGCTGGACCGAGCTGGGCACCTCCGATCCGGCCGCCGCCCGGGCCTTCTACACCGAGCTGTTCGGCTGGCGGGTGGACGACACGGCACGCCCCGGGGACGGCGACTACACCCAGATGCTGGTCGGGGACGCCCCGGCCGCCGCCATCACCCCGCGCTACGCGCCGCAGCAGCCGATCGCCTGGACGGTCTGCATCGCGGTGGCCGACACCGACGCCACCGCGGCGAGGGTCAGGGAGGCCGGCGGCCGGATCCTGAAGGACCCCACCGACGCGTCAGACTTCGGCCGCTTCTCGGTGGCCGCCGACCGGTCCGGCGCGGTGCTCATCCTCTGGCAGGCCCGCGCCTTCGGCGGCGCCGGGGTGTTCAACGAGCCGGGCTCGCTCGGCTGGGTGGAACTGCTCACCCGCGACCCGGCCGGAGCCCTCGCCTTCTACCCGGCGGTCTTCGGCTGGTCCGTCGCCCCGTCCGAGCACTACCCCCAGTGGGGCCTGGACGGCCGGGACTTCGGCGGCATGCTGACGATGGACGACCGCTTCCCGCCCCAGGTGCCGCCGCACTGGCTGCCGTACTTCGCGGTCGCCGACGTCGACAACACCGTCAGCCGGGCCCTGGCGCTCGGCGGGGACGTGCTGATGCCCGCCACCGGTGTGCCGGGCGGCCGGCGGATCGCGGTGCTGCGCGATCCCCAGGGCGCCGCGTTCGGCGTCTACACCGCAGGCGCCGAGGGCTGACCGGAACCGCGCCGGCCTAACTGGCCGGCCCTACTGGCGGGTCCGACCCCACCGACCCGCCCGGCCGGCGACCCGCCCGACCCGCGCGCGCCGCCCCGTCCGCGCCGTTACCGCCGCCATTGCCGCCCCCGCCGTGACCAGCAGCGCCCCCAGCGGCACCACGTCGCCGATCCGGTCGTACCAGGTCACCGTGCCGGGCGCGGTGAGCGGCAGCCGGACGGTCAGCACGCCGGTGCCGTCCGTACCGAGCCGGGCGAGTTCCCTGCCCTGGGCGTCGAAGGCGGCCGAGACGCCGGTCAGCGAGGCCTGCACGGCCGGCCGGCCGGTCTCGGCGGCCCGGATCGCCGCCAGCGAGACGTGCTGCTCGGGTGCCCAGGTGCGCTGGAAGGTCGAGGTCGAGGACTGGTAGACCAGCACCCTGGCGCCGTCCCGGGCGGCGGTGCGGGCCATGTCGGGGAAGGCCGACTCGAAGCAGATCAGCGCCCCGACCGGCAGCGGCGCGCCCGTCCGGTCGGTGGCCGGCAGCACGTGGAACGCGGTGCCCGGTGCCCGGTTCTCGCCCGCCGCCCGGCTGACCCCGGCGATCCAGCCGAGCACCGGCCGCAGCGGGATGTACTCGCCGAACGGCACCAGCCGGATCTTGCGGTAGCGGTCCACCACACCGCCGGGGGAGACCAGCACCGCGTCCTTGGAGATCCGTCCGTCCGCCTTGCGCGCGTCCTCCCCGGCGATCACCTGGGCGCCGGTGGTCGCGGCGAGTCCGCGCAGCGCGTCCAGCGCGGCCGGGTCGCGGTCCAGGTCGGCGGTGCTGCTGCTCTCGCCCCACACGATCAGGTCCACCGGCTGTCCGACCAGCCCGGCCGTGATCCGCGCGCTCGCGTCGAACCTGGCCTGCGGGTCCTCCACGATGCCGGGCTGGACCAGCGCCACGGAAACCGCCCCGTCCCCGGCGGGCGCCTCGCGCAGCGCGAACAGCAGCGGGCCGGAGGCGAGCACCAGCACGGCCGCCCCGGCGGCGACGGCCCGCGGCCGCCAGTGCACCGCGGTCAGCGCGATCAGCACCCCGGTGTTCACGGCCGCCACCGCCGCGCTGACCAGCCAGATCCCGCCGGCCGAGGCCAGCGCGAGGACCGCCGGATGCTGCCACTGGGTCGCTCCGAGCAGCGCCCACGGCCCGCCGAGCGCGGGCCAGGAACGCGCGTACTCGGTGGTCACCCAGACCGCCGGCACGACCGCCAGCGCGAGCACCGCCCGACGGGCGGTCAGCCGCGGGTGCAGCAGCCGGTGCACGGCGTACCCGACGGCGCCCTGGAGCGCCCCGAACAGCACCGCGAGCACCGGCAGCCCGGGCCCGATGGACGGGACCAGCCAGTACATCGCGGTCAGGATGAACCCCGCGCCGAACCACCAGCCGCGCACCGCCGCCTCCCGCCCCGAGGGCGCCCGCTGCATCAGCAGCAGTCCGGGGACGAGCGCGACCCAGGCCAGCCAGGCCTGCCCGGGTGCGGGGAAGGCGAGCACCGGCACCGCCCCGGCGGCCAGCGCACCGATCCGTGCGCGGTACGGGTGCGGCGGGTGCGGCTCCCGTTCCCCGGCGGCAGGCGTGCTCAGGGCCGGGCTGGTGGGAGCGGAGCGACGCGACATGACCCGTATTGTCCGCTTGGACGGCGTGCACCACCAGTACGCCGATCGGCCGAACGGGTGAAGAGAACGCCATCTCCGGAACAGATGGAACGGACGGCACCGATGGAACTGATGGCACCCATGGCACCGATCGAACGTGCGGTCTGTCAGAAACGACGAGCCGTGCAGCGATCGGCCCGGGGCGGCCTGCGATGGGCACGCCGCGACCCGGGGCCTGCTGTCGGCACGCCCCGGGTCGCCTCGCCCGGCCTCAGTCCTCGCTGCCGCCCTCCAGGTCGCCCTCGGTCTCCAGGAACGCGGCCTGCAACTGCGCGATCAGCTCCGGGTCCGGCTGCTCCCACAGTCCGCGGCTCGCCGCCTCCAGCAGTCGCTCACTGATCCCGTGCAGCGCCCACGGGTTGGCGCCCGCGAGGAACTCCCGGTTGACCGGGTCGAGCACGTACTCCTGGGTCAGCTTCTCGTACATCCAGTCCGCGACCACGCCCGTGGTGGCGTCGTAGCCGAACAGGTAGTCCACCGTCGCGGCCATCTCGAAGGCGCCCTTGTACCCGTGGCGGCGCATCGCCTCGATCCAGCGCGGGTTGACCACCCGGGCGCGGAAGACGCGGGCGGCCTCCTCGGTCAGGGTGCGGGTGCGGACGGTCTCCGGGCGCGTCGAGTCGCCGATGTAGGCGGTCGGCGCCTTGCCGGTGAGGGCGCGCACGGTGGCCACCATGCCGCCGTGGTACTGGAAGTAGTCGTCCGAGTCGGCGATGTCGTGCTCGCGGGTGTCGGTGTTCTTCGCGGCGACGGTGATCCGCTTGTACGCGGTCTCCATCTCCTCGCGGGCCGGGCGCCCGTCCAGCCCGCGGCCGTACGCGTAGCCGCCCCAGACCGTGTACACCTCGGCCAGGTCGGCGTCGGTGCGCCAGTCCCGGCTGTCGATCAGCTGGAGCAGCCCGGCCCCGTACGTGCCGGGGCGGGAGCCGAACACGCGGACGGTGGCCTTGCGCTCGTCGCCGTGGACCGCGAGGTCGGCCTGGACGTGGGCCCGGACGAAGTTGTCCGCGTCGTCCTCCTCCTGGGCGGCGGCCAGGCGCACCGCGTCGTCCAGCAGGGCGACCACGTGCGGGAAGGCGTCCCGGAAGAAACCGGAGATGCGCAGCGTGACGTCGATGCGCGGGCGCCCCAGCTCGGCCAGCGGGATCGGTTCCAGACCGGTGACCCGGCGGGAGGCGTCGTCCCAGACCGGGCGGACGCCGAGCAGCGCGAAGGCCTCGGCGATGTCGTCGCCGGCGGTGCGCATCGCGCTGGTGCCCCAGAGCGAGAGTCCGACCGAGGGCGGGTAGGCGCCGTCGTTGTCCGCGCGGTAGCGCTCGACCAGCGAGGCGGCGAGCGCCTGGCCGGTCTCCCAGGCGAGCTTGCTGGGGACGGCCTTCGGGTCGACCGAGTAGAAGTTGCGGCCGGTCGGCAGCACGTTGACCAGGCCGCGCAGCGGCGAGCCGGACGGGCCGGCCGGGACGAAGCCGCCCTGGAGCGCGTGCAGCACGGCGTCCAGCTCGTCGGTGGTGGCGGCCAGACGAGGCACCACCTGGGTGGCGGCGAAGGCCAGCACCTCGCGGACGGCGTCCCGGACGGCCTCCGGCAGTCCGACGACGACCTTCTCCACCGCCTCGGGCGCCCAGCCCTCCGCCTCCATCGCCTCGACCAGGGCGCGGGCCTCGGCCTCGGCCGCGTCGGTGGCGCCCAGGGTCGGGGCCGACTCGTCCAGGCCGAGCGCCTCGCGCAACCCGGGCAGCGCGCTGACGCCGCCCCAGATCTGCCGGGCGCGCAGGATGGCGAGCACGATGTTGACCCGGTCGGTGCCGGCCGGGGCCTGGCCCAGGACGTGCAGGCCGTCGCGGATCTGGGCGTCCTTGACCTCGCAGAGCCAGCCGTCGACGTGCAGCAGGAAGTCGTCGAAGCCGTCGTCCTCGGGGCGCTCGGCCAGGCCGAGGTCGTGGTCGAGCTTGGCGGCCTGGATCAGCGTCCAGATCTGGGCGCGGATCGCGGGCAGCTTGGCCGGGTCCATCGCGGCGATGTTGGAGTGCTCGTCCAGCAGCTGCTCCAGGCGGGCGATGTCGCCGTAGGAGTCGGCGCGGGCCATCGGCGGGACGAGGTGGTCGACGAGCGTGGCGTGGGCGCGGCGCTTGGCCTGGGTGCCCTCGCCCGGGTCGTTGACCAGGAACGGGTAGACCAGCGGCAGGTCGCCGAGGACGGCGTCGGGGCCGCACTCGGCGGACAGCGCGGCGGTCTTGCCGGGCAGCCACTCCAGGTTGCCGTGCTTGCCGAGGTGGATCACGGCGTCGGCACCGAATCCGCCGTCCTCCCGGGCCGCCTCGATCCAGCGGTAGGCGGCCAGGTAGTGGTGGCTGGGCGGCAGGTCGGGGTCGTGGTAGATGGCGACCGGGTTCTCACCGAAGCCGCGCGGCGGCTGGATGAGCACCAGCAGGTTCCCGGAGCGGATCGCGGCCAGCACGATGTCGCCGTCCGGGTTCTGCGAACGGTCGACGTACAGCTCGCCGGGGGCCGGGCCCCAGTGCTCCTCGACGTGCTCGCGCAGGCCCTGCGGGAGGGTGGCGTACCAGCGGCGGTAGTCGGCGGCGGGGATGCGCACCGGGTTGCGGGCCAGCTGGTCCTCGGTGAGCCAGTCCTGGTCGTAGCCGCCGGCCGCGATCAGGGCGTGGATCAGCGCGTCGCCCTCGTGCCCCTCGTCGTCGGCGCGGGTGTGGAAGCCGGGCAGGTCGTCGCCGAGGTCCATGCCCTCCGCGCTCAGCCGCTCCAGCAGCCGCACCGCGCTGGCCGGGGTGTCCAGGCCGACGGCGTTGCCGACCCGGGAGTGCTTGGTCGGGTACGCGGACAGCACCAGGGCGAGCCGGCGCTCGGCGGCCGGGATGTACCGCAGCCGGGCGTGCTTGACGGCGGTGCCGGCCACCCGGGCGGCGCGCTCCGGGTCGGCGGCGTAGACGGTGAGGCCGTCCTCGTCCAGTTCCTTGAAGGAGAACGGGACGGTGATCAGCCGGCCGTCGAACTCCGGCACCGCGATCTGGGTGGCGGTGTCCAGCGGGGACAGGCCGTCGTCGCTGGCCTCCCACTGGGCGCGCGACCAGGTGAGGCAGAGCGCCTGGAGGATCGGGCGGTCGAGGGCGGCCAGCGCGCCCGCGTCCCAGGCCTCCTCGTCGCCGCCGGCCTGGGCGTCGGCCGGGCGGGTGCCGCCGGCCGCGAGCACGGTGGTGACGATCGCGTCCGCCTCACCGAGCGCGGCGAGCAGCTCGGGCTCGGCGCCGCGCAGCGAGGCGCAGTAGTAGGCCCTGGCCCGGGCACCCCGGTCCTCGACGGCCCGGCAGAGGGTCTCCACGAAGGCGGTGTTGCCGCTCATGTGGTGGGCGCGGTAGTAGAGCACCGCGACGGTCGGGCCCTCGCTCGTACGGGCTTCGCGCTCCAGCGGGCCCCAGGCCGGGGCGGAGGCGGGCGGGGCGAAGCCGTGGCCGGTCAGCAGCACGGTGTCGGAGAGGAAGGCGCCCAGCTCGGCCAGGTTGGCCGCGCCGCCGTGGGCGAGGTAGGCGTGCGCCTCGGCGGCGATGCCGGCCGGGACGGTGGACAGCTCCATCAGCTGGGCGTCGGGGGCCTGCTCACCCGTCAGCACCACCACCGGGCGGGGGCCGGCCAGCAGTGCGTCCAGGCCCTCCTGCCAGGCGCGGCGCCCGCCGAGCAGGCGGACCACGACGAGTTCGGTGCCCTCCAGCAGTGCGGGCAGGTCGTCCGGGGTGAGCCGGGCCGGGTTGCCGAGCCGGTAGCGCACCGGGCCCTCGGACGCGCGGGCGCTGAGCAGGTCGGTGTCGGACGTCGACAGCAGCAGGATCATGCGAAGGCCCTCCCGGCCTTTTCGGTGGCCAGGGTGGCCGGGATCTGGGCCGGGTCGGCCGCGGTGGCGGCCTGGACGGCCGGGGCGTCGACCGGAGCGGTCGTGACGGTGGCCGGAACGGCCGCGGTGGCGGCCGGGGACGCGAGCGCGGGCATGCGACAGCGCTGGGACATTTCTGCCTTCCTCGGGGTCCGCGCCCCGGGCCGGTGAGAGGACGGCAGGAGTTCCTGGCTTCCGCGGGCCGACCGGTCTACCGGTGAACCGCGGTCACAGTGGCGGGACCGCACCGGGTTCGCACCGGTTTCCTCCCCTGCGCCGTCGCTGGCGTACGGACGGCCCGCGGGGGCCGCCCGCCAGCATCGTACGGGGTGCGGCTGACCTGGGGGAGGGTGAGCTTTCGGACGCCGACGCGCGGGGCGGGCCGCGAGGCCGGGGTGTGATGCAGCGGACGGAGGCAAGCGATCGGATCATCTGTATGCTCGCCGCCATGCCACCGACACCCGACGCCACCGCGCCGGGCGCCGCAGGACCCGACCGGGAGGTGCCCGACCGGGGGCGTGCGGACGCCTGCCCCGGGGCGCTTCGTCTGCATGCGGCCGACGACGGCGCCCTGGCCCGGATCCGCCTGCCCGGCGGCCTGTTGACGGACCGTCAGGCGCTGGCGCTGGCCGAGGCGTCCGAGGCCCTCGGTGACGGTGAGCTGGAGACCACCTCGCGCGGCAACGTCCAGTTGCGCGGCCTGGCTTCGCACTGCGCGGCCGAACTCGCCGAGCGGCTGCGCGCCGTCGCCCTGCTGCCCTCGGACACCCACGAGCGGGTCCGCAACATCGTCGCCTCGCCGCTGGCCGGACTGGGCGCGGTCGAGGAGGCCGCCGGGATCGCCTCGGGAACCGGCTCGGGAACCGCCTCCGGAGGCGCCTCGGGAGGCGGTTCCCGAGCCGCCGATGTGCAGGCCTGGGTGCGGGAACTGGACGCGCGACTGTGCGCGAGCGGCTGGGCGGCCGGGCTCTCCGGCAAGTTCCTGTTCGCGCTGGACGACGGGCGGGGCGACGTCGCCGCGCTCGACGCCGATGTGACATTGATCGCAGGCCCGGACGGCGCGGGGCTGGGGGGGGGGGGGGGGGGCGGGGGGGGGGGCGGGGGGGGGGGGGGGGGGGGGGGGGGGGGGGGGGGGGGGGGGGGGGGGGGGGGGGGGGGGGGGGGGGGGGGCGGGGGGGGGGGGGGGGGGGGGGCGGCAGGGGGAAGCCGAGGGCGCCGAGCGGCCCGGGGAGGTCGAGGATGAGGGCCGCCTCCAGGGCTCCGGCGGCGACGCCGGCGAGGAGGGCGTCCCGGGAGGGCTCGGTGTGGAGGGATATG
>NZ_MSJQ01000179.1 GCF_014596515.1 Streptomyces sp. CBMA156 | reverse complement strand
ACCTGGCGGCGCTGGGCGTGGTCGCGGCGGCGACCACCCACGTCGTGCGGCGGGCCTGGCGGACGAGTCCGGCCCAGGCCCAGGCCCCGTCCGCCGGCCCGGCGGAGCGGCGGCGGCACCCCCTGCTGGAGATCGTCGGCCCGCACCGCCGACGGCTCTACCGGGCGTCCGCGCTCTCGGTCGCCTGCCAGGTCACCGAGCTGACGCTCGGCGTCTTCCTCGGGTGGACGGCCCTGATCCTCATCAAGGGCGAGGCCGCACCGCTCGTGAAACTCGGCGTGACCACCGCGTCCGCCCAACTCTGGACCCTCGCCGGGGCGGTGGCCGTGGCCTGCGCCGCCGTGGCGGGACTCGCCTACGCCTCCGGCGTGCAGTGGCGCCGGCTCGGCCAGGACGTCCAGCGCACCTGGCGCAACGAGACCTACGCCCACGTGCAGCACCTGGAGCTGCGGCACCTGGAGGGACAGCGGACCACCAGGGTCGCCAACGTCCTGACCGACGACGTCGGCCAGTTGGGCGCCTTCTTCGCCGGCTCGGCCAACGACGTCCTGCAACTTGCCACCAGCCTGGCCGTCCTGGTGCCGCTCTTCCTGCTGCTGGCACCGGAGATCGCCTGGATCGCCTTCCTGCCCATCCCGATCGTGGCCTGGCTGTCGTTCCACTACCACGACAAGGTCGCCGCCGACTACGCCGTCTCCAGCGAGAACCGGACCAGGCTCGCCAGCCAGCTGGCCAACAACCTGGAGGCCGGCGCCACGGTCAAGAGCTTCTGCACCGAGGACTACGAGGCGCGGCGCATCGACCACCTCGGCAGCGTCGCCCAGGAGAGCAACGAGCAGACCGACCGCAGCACCATCCGGCACTCGGAGGTCGTGCGGATCACCACCACCACCTCGATGGCCGGGACCCTGCTGCTCGGCGGCCGGTCGGTCCTCGACGGCACGCTGCCGTTCGAGGTCTTCAGCCCGCTGATCGGCCTGCCCCAGATGGTGCTGATGCGGATGAACCGGCTCGGCGGCATCGTCGACCAGTACCAGCGGACGCTCGTCTCCTACGACCGGGTGCGACGGCTGCGGGCCCTGCCGGTCGAGACGGACGGCACCGGCGCCTCGCTCGGCCCGGAGCCGGTGCGAGGCGAACTGGCCCTGAACCAGGTGACGTTCGCCTACCCCGGCCGGCCGCCGGTGCTGGAGGACCTCTCGCTCACCATCGAGGCCGGCCGGACCACCGGCATCGTCGGCGCCACCGGCTCGGGCAAGACGACCATCGCGAAACTGCTGATGCGCTTCCAGGACGCCGGCCTCGGAAGCGTGCGGCTGGACGGACGCGACCTGCGGGACCTGCCCCGCCGGGAGATCAGGGAGGCGATCGGCTTCGTCTCCCAGGAGCCGTTCCTCTTCGACGGCACCATCGCCGAGAACATCCGGTACGGCACCTTCGAGGCGTCCGACGCGGCCGTGGCCGACGCGGCCCGGCTGGCGGAGGCACACGCCTTCGTCGCCGGCTTCCCTGACGGCTACGACACGGTCATCGGTGAGCGCGGCTCCGCGCTGTCCGGCGGCCAGCGGCAGCGGATCGCCCTGGCCCGGGCGATCCTCAAGGACTCGCCGGTGGTGATCCTGGACGAGGCCACCTCGGCCGTCGACAACGAGACCGAGGCCGCCATCCAGCGCGCGCTCCGCGGCTTCGCGGCCGACCGCACCATGGTGATCATCGCCCACCGGCTGTCCACCATCCGCCACGCCGACCGGATCTACGTCATGGACAAGGGCGGCGTCGTGGCCGAGCACGGCACTCATGAAGAACTGCTCGCCCAGCGCGGACTGTACGAGTCCCTCTGGCACCTCCAGGCCGGCGAACTCGCCGCCTGACCGCAAGGAGCAGCGCCTCGCGCGCCGCCGGCCGTGTGACCGCACCGCGGCCGGCGCGCCCCTGCGCGCGCCCTGCCACCACGCTCGCCCACATCTTCGGAGGTACCCCCCATGTCCCGTCGCGACGGCGACGCCCTTCCCCTGACGGCGGCCCAACGCGAGATCTGGCTCGCCGAACAGCGCGCCAGGACCGCGCTGCCGGCCTACCGGATCGGCGAGTACCTGGAGATCCACGGGCCGGTCGACCCGGAGCTGTTCGAGACCGCGCTGCGGCGGGTCGTCGCGGAGACCGACGCCCTGCACGTGAGCTTCGCCGAGGACGGCGAGGGGCCGCGGCAGGTCGTCCGGGAGTCCTGGGACTGGGCACCCGCCTACCTCGACCTCGGCGGGCATCCGGAACCCTTCGCGGCGGCCCTGGAGTGGATGGCCGAGGACCGGCTGCGCCCGCTGGACCTCACCCGCGATCCGCTGTTCAGTCACGCGCTGATCAGGCTCTCGCCGACCCGGCACCTCTGGTACCACAACTACCACCACCTGGTGATGGACGGGTACGGCTACGCCCTCGTCCGGCAACGGGTCGCGCAGACGTACACGGCGCTGGCCGAGGGCAGGCCCGTCCCGCCGTCCGGGTTCCGCCCGCTGCGCGAACTGGTCGAGGCGGACACCGACTACCGCTCCTCCGCGCGGTTCGGCGCCGACCGGGCCTACTGGACGGAGCGGTTCACCGACCGACCGGCCTCGACCCGGCTCGGCGGCCGGGCCGCGGACGACCGGGCGGACGCGGGCGGTGCCGTCGGCACGGCCACCGAGCCCGCGGTGTTCCGCCCGGCCGACCTGCGAGCGGCGGCCGGGCGGGCCGGAGCCCCGTGGCTTCGCCTGCTGGTCGCCGCGCTGGCCCTCTACGCGCACCGACTGACCGGGGACCGGGAGGTGGTGATCGGCCTGCCCGTCACCGGGCGCGGGACGGACGAAGCCGTCCTGACGTCCACACCCGGTGCGGTCTCGAACGTGGTGCCCCTGCGGCTGACAGTGCGGCCGGACATGCGCGTGAGCGACCTCCTCGCCCAGGTGGCGCGGGAGGTCAGGTCGGCCGTCGCACACCAGCGTTACCGCGGCGAGGACCTGGTCAGGGACCTCGGCCTGCCCGGAGGGTTCGGGGGCGGCTTCCCGCTCGTCGTCAATGTCATGGTCTTCGATCCGCCGCCGAGCTTCGCGGGGCATTCCGCGACGGTGCGCCACCTCCTGCCCAAGTCGGTGGCGGGTGTGGCGGTCTGGGTGCTGGGCCACCGTGGCGGCGGCGACCTTCAGATCACCCTGCACGGTTCGCCGGAGGTCCGGGGCGACGAACTCGCGGACCACCAGCGGCGTCTGCTCGCGCTTCTGCACGCCGTCGCGGGGTGCGACCCGCAGGAGCCGGTCGGCCGGATCGACCTGCTCGCCGCCGGGGAGCGCCGCGAGCTGACGGCCCTCGGCGCGGGCCCGGTGACGGACGCGCCCGTGCCCGGTCTGCCGGAGCTGTTCCGGGCGCAGGTGCGCGCCACACCGGACGCGACGGCGGTGGTGTGCGGCGCGGTCTCGCTGACGTACGCCGAACTCGACGCGCGGGCCAACCGGTTGGCGCACGCCCTGATCGCCAGGGGCGCCGGGCCCGAGCGGCTGGTGGCGCTGGCGCTGCCGCGCTCGGCCGACCTGGTGGCCGCCGTCCTGGCCGTGCTGAAGACCGGAGCCGCGTACCTGCCGGTCGACCCGCAGTACCCGGCTGCCCGGATCGCGTACCTGCTGGACGACGCCAGGCCGGCGCTCCTGGTCACCGACGCCCGTACCGGGGAACGGCTCGGGCCCGGCCTCGCGGTCGAGCCGCTGACGCTGGACGACCTGCTGTCGGGCGAGGGCCCGGAGACGGACCCGGCGGTGACGGTCGACCCGCGCCACCTCGTGCACGTCATCCACACCTCGGGCTCCACCGGGCGCCCCAAGGGCGTGGCGGCCACCTACGGCGCCCTGGCGGAGCTCTTCGCCGGACAGTGGCGCACGCTCTTCCCGCCGCTGCTCGGCGACCGGGCGCGGGTCGCGCTGACCACCTCGGTGTCCTTCGACGCCTCCTGGGACCAGCTGTTCTGCCTCTTCGCCGGGCACGAACTGCACGTCCCCGCCTTGGAGACCTGGACCGACCCGGACGCCTTCGCCGGGTACGTCGCGCGGCACCGGATCGACTTCGTCAACGCCACCCCGTCCTACCTGCGAGTCCTGCTCGCCCACGGCCTGCTGAGCGACGGCGGGCACCGCCCGGCGGTGGTCGTGGCGGGTGGCGAGGCCGTCCCCGAGCGGCTCTGGACGGAGCTGCGCGAGACCGACGGGGTGACCTGCGTCAACTACTACGGGCCCACCGAGTGCACCGTCGACGCCGTCTTCGCGCCGCTCGCGTCAAGCCCCCGCCCGGTGATCGGCCGCCCCGTCGCCGGGGCCCGGCTGTCCGTCCTGGACGGCGCGCTCCGGCCGGTGCCGCCCGGCACGCCGGGCGAGCTGTACATCGCTGGCACGGGCGTCGCCCGCGGCTACCCGGCCCGGCCCGGCCTGACCGCCGGACGGTTCGTCGCCGACCCATCCGGGCCCGCCGGGGCCCGCATGTACCGCACCGGAGACCTGGTGCGCTGGAACCGGGACGGGCAGCTGGAGTTCCTCGGCCGGGCGGACGACCAGGTGAAGGTCCGGGGCTTCCGGATCGAGCCCGGCGAGATCGAGGCCGCGCTCACCACCCACCCCGCGATCGCCCAGGCCGCCGTCGTGCTGCGCGCCGAGGAGGACGCCCGGCTGGACGCCAGCCCGGATGCCCGTCTGGTGGCCTACCTGGTGGCGGCCACCGGGACGCCGGCCGGGCCGGACGAACTCCGCGCCCACCTGCGCGAACGGCTGCCCGAACACCTGGTCCCCGCCGCGTTCGTGACGCTGAATGCCCTCCCGCTGACGCCCACAGGGAAGCTCGACCGCCAGGCGCTCCCGGCCCCCGAACGGACGCCCGCCGTCCCCGGCCGGGCCCCGCGCACCGCCGTCGAACAGCTGCTCGCCGGACTGTACGCCGAGGTGCTCGGGGTGTCCGCCGTCGGCCTGGACGACAGCTTCTTCGACCTCGGCGGACACTCCCTGCTGGCCACCCGGCTGGTGGCCAGGGCCCGCTCGGTACTGGACGTCGAGCTGACCCTGGGCGAGCTGTTCGACGCGCCGACCGTGGCCGGCCTCGCGACGGCGGTGGACCGCGCCGCCCGGGCGCGCCCCGCCCTGGTCCGCAGGGATCGGCCCGACACGGTGCCGCTGTCCCACGCCCAGCGCAGGCTGTGGTTCCTGCACGGCATGGAGGGCCCCGGCGCCACCTACAACGTGCCGCTCGCACTGCGGCTGTCGGGCGGCCTGGACCGGCGGGCGCTGGCCGACGCGCTCGGGGACGTGGTCGAACGGCACGAGAGCCTGCGCACCGTCTTCCCGGCCGTCGACGGCGTGCCCTGCCAGCGGGTGCTGGACATCGAGGCGGCCCGCCCGCGGCTGCACCTGACCGAGACCGGCCGGGACGACCTGCCGCGGCTGCTGGCCGGGGCCGCCCGCCACGGCTTCGACCTGGCGGCCGAACCACCGCTGCGCACCGAGCTGTTCGCGCTCGCGTCGGACGAACACGTGCTCCTGCTGGTCGTCCACCACATCGCGGGCGACGGCTGGTCGATGGGCCCGCTCGCGCGCGACCTGACCGCCGCCTACGCCGCGCGGGTCCAGGGCGGCACGTCCGATCGGGCCCAACTGCCCGTCCAGTACACCGACTACACCCTCTGGCAGCGGGAACTGCTCGGCGACGAGAGCGACCCCGGCAGCCTGCTGAGCACACAACTCGCCTACTGGTCCAAGCAGCTGGCCGGAGTGCCCGAGCAGATCGAGCTGCCCTTCGACCGGCCCCGGCCGGCCGCGACGACCTTCCACGGCGCGCACCTGCCGCTGCGGATCGACGCCGAGCTGCACCAGGGCCTGCGCACGCTGGCCCGTGACGGCGGAGCCAGCCTGTTCATGGTGCTCCAGGCCGGGCTCGCGGCCCTGCTGGGCAAGCACGGCGCCGGCACCGACCTGCCGATCGGCACCCCGATCGCCGGCCGCACCGACGAGGCCGTGGACGAGCTGGTCGGCTTCTTCGTCAACACCCTGGTGCTGCGCACCGACCTCACCGGCGACCCGACCTTCACCGAACTGCTCGGCCGGGTACGGGAGACGGCGCTCGCCGCCTACGCCCACCAGGACCTCCCGTTCGAGCACCTGGTGGAGGCCGTCAACCCGGCCCGGTCGCTGTCGCACCACCCGCTGTTCCAGACCATGCTCGCCCTGCAGAACGCGCCCTCGGGCACCTTCGACCTGCCGGACCTCCGGGTGACCACCGACCTGGTCGGCACCGGCACGGCCAAGTGCGACCTGACCTTCATCCTGACCGAACGCCCCGGCGAGGACGGCCTGTCGGGCGTGGTCGAGTACAGCACCGACCTGTTCGACGCGGCCACCGTGGCGGCGATCGCCGAGCGCTGGCTGCGGCTGCTGCGCACCGTGGCGGCCGACCCGGCGCGCCGGATCAGCCGGGTCGACGTGCTGTCGGCGCAGGAGCTGCGCGAGCTGCTGCCGCCCGCCGTCGAGGACGTCGCAGTCTCGGACACTACCGTCCTGGACACCGCCGTCGAACGGACGATCACCGCGCTGGTCGAGGAGCAGGTACGGGCCGACCCGGCCGCGACCGCGGTGGTGTGCGGCGACATCGCGCTCACCTACGGCGAGCTGAACGCCCGGGCCAACCGGCTCGCGCACGCCCTGATCGAGCGCGGCGCGGGGCCGGAGCGGCTCGTCGCGCTGGCGCTGCCGCGCTCGGCCGAACTGGTCGTCGCCGTGCTGGCCGTGCTCAAGGCAGGCGCCGCGTACGTCCCAGTGGACCCGAAGTACCCGGCCGCCCGGATCGGCTACCTGCTCCAGGACTCCCGGCCGGCCCTGCTGGTGACGATCACGGAGACCGGCGAACTGCCGGGCGCCGAACAGGTCGACCGGCTGCTGCTGGACACCGTCGACCTGGACGGGCTGCCGGACACCGACCCCGGCGTCGCCGTCGACCCGGGCCACCCCGCGTACGTCATCTACACCTCCGGCTCCACCGGCCGCCCCAAGGGCGTGGTGGTGCCGCACCGCAACGTGGTGCGGCTGTTCGGCACCACCCGGGGGCTGTTCGGCTTCGGCGCCGACGACGTCTGGACGCTGTTCCACTCCTACGCCTTCGACTTCTCGGTGTGGGAGCTGTGGGGCCCGCTGCTGCACGGCGGCCGGCTGGTCGTCGTGGACCACGAGACCAGCCGCTCGCCCGGCCGGTTCCTGGAGCTCCTCGCCCGCGAGGGCGTGACGGTGCTCAACCAGACCCCGTCCGCCTTCTACCAGTTGATGCAGGCGGACCAGGAGGCGCCGCGGACCGGCCGCGAACTCGCCCTGCGCACCGTCGTGTTCGGCGGCGAGGCGCTGGAGCCCGCCCGGCTGGCGGGATGGTACGAGCGGCACCCCGAGGACGCGCCGCGGCTGGTCAACATGTACGGCATCACCGAGACCACGGTGCACGTGACGCATGCCGCGCTCGACCGGTCCGACACCGGCGCCGGAGCGGCCAGCGTGGTCGGCACGGCCATTCCCGACCTGCGCACCTACGTCCTGGACGCCCACCTGCGGCCGGTGCCCCCGGGCGTGCCCGGCGAGCTGTACGTCGCGGGCGCCGGGCTGGCGCGCGGGTACCTGGGCCGGCCCGGCCTGACCGCGGGGCGGTTCGTCGCCGACCCGTACGGCCCGGCCGGCGCCCGGATGTACCGCAGCGGGGACGTGGTGCGCCGCGCCGCCGACGGCAGCCTGAGCTTCGTCGGCCGGGCCGACCAGCAGGTGAAGGTGCGCGGGTTCCGGATCGAACTCGGCGAGATCGAGGCGGCGTTGGCCGCGCACCCCGGCATCGCCCAGGTCGCCGTACTGGCCCGGCAGGACCGCGCCGACGACACCCGGCTGGTCGCCTACCTGGTGCCGGCCACGGAGGCAGCCCCGCGCTCGGCCGACCTGCGCGAGCACCTGCGCGAACGGCTGCCCGAGTACATGGTGCCGTCCGCGTTCGTCCTGCTGGACGCCCTGCCGCTGACCACCAACGGCAAGCTGGACCGCCGCGCGCTGCCCGCGCCCGAGCTGGTCACCCTGGGCACCGGCCGGGCGGCGCGCACCCCGCAGGAGCAGATCCTCTGCGAGCTGTTCGCCGAGGTCCTCGGGGTGGCCGAGGCCGGGGTGGAGGACGGTTTCTTCGACCTCGGCGGACACTCGCTGCTGGCCACCCGGCTGGCCGCACGGGTCCGCGCGACCCTCGGGGTGGAGCTGGAACTGCGCACCCTGTTCGAGGCCCCGACCCCGGCCGCCCTGGCCGCCGCCCTCGTCGGCGCCCGGCGCGCCCAGCTGGCCCTGGTGCCCTACCCGCGGCCGGCCAGGACCCCGCTGTCCTTCGCCCAGCGGCGGCTGTGGTTCCTGCACCAGTTGGAGGGCGCCAGCGCCAACTACAACATCCCGCTGGCGTGGCGGCTGTCCGGGCCGCTCGACCGCGGCGCGCTGCAGGCGGCGCTGGCGGACGTGGTCGAACGGCACGAGAGCCTGCGCACGGTCTTCCCCGCGGCGGACGGGGTGCCGTACCAGCAGGTGCTGGACGTCGTGGCGGCCCGACCCCAGGTGGGCGTGCACCGGACCACCGAGGCGGAACTGGACGGCGCCCTGTCCGCCGCGCTGGCCCGGCAGTTCGACCTGGGGACCGAACTGCCGCTGCGTGTGGAGCTGTTCGAGCTCGCGCCGGAGGAACACGTCCTGTTGCTGCTGCTCAACCACATCGCGGGTGACGGCTGGTCGCTGGGCCCGCTGACGCAGAACCTGACCGCCGCGTACGCCGCGCGCCGCCGGGGCGAGGCGCCGTCGTGGGAGGTACTGCCGGTGCAGTACGCCGACTTCACGCTGTGGCAGCACGAGCTGCTGGGCGACGCCGCCGACCGCGACAGCCTGTTCGCCCGCCAGGCGCGGTACTGGACCGGGCAGCTGGCCGGCCTGCCGGAGCAGATCCAGCTGCCCACCGACCGGCCCCGCCCCGCCGTCGCCTCGCACCGGGGCGGCTTCGTCCGGACCCGGCTGGACGCCGAACTGCACCGCGGCCTGCGCGAACTCGCCCGGGCGCACGGCACCAGTCTGTTCATGGTGCTCCAGGCCGGGCTCGCCGCGCTGCTGGACAAGCTCGGCGGGGGAGAGGACATCCCGGTCGGCAGTCTGATCGCCGGACGCACCGACCAGGCGCTGGACCAGCTGGTCGGCTTCTTCGTCAACACCCTGGTGCTGCGCACCGACACCTCCGGTGACCCGACCTTCGCCGAGCTGCTCGGCCGGGTCAGGGACACCGCGCTGGCCGGCTACGCCCACCAGGACCTGCCGTTCGAGTACCTGGTCGAGGCGCTCAACCCGGTCCGGTCGCTGTCGCACCACCCGCTGTTCCAGGTGATGCTGGTGCTGCAGAACGCTCCGCGCGCCGACCTCGCCCCGGCGGGGCTGGAGGTCGGGGAGGTGAAGCTGACCACCAGCACCTCCAAGCTCGACCTGATCTTCTCGATGTCCGAGCGGCACGCCGAGGACGGCAGCCCGGAGGGGATCGACGGCTTCGTCGAGTTCACCACCGACCTCTACGACCCGCCGACCGTGGAGACGATGATCGCGCGGTGGCTGCGGCTGCTGGCCGCCGCCGTCGCCGACCCACGGCTGCGACTCAGCCGGATCGACCTGCGCTCCGCCGAGGAACGCCTCGAACTCCCGGCCGTGGACGGCGGGTTCACCGCCCCGACGGCCTCCCTGCCGGACCTCTTCCGGGCCCAGGCGCAGGCCAGGCCGGACGCCGTCGCCGTCGTGGACGGCCCGGCCACGCTGACCTACCGCGAACTCGATGCCCGGGCCAACCGGCTGGCGCACGCGCTGATCGCCAGGGGGGTGGGGCCGGAGCGGCTGGTGGCGCTGGCGCTGCCGCGCTCGGCCGAGCTGGTCGTCGCCGTGCTGGCCGTGCTCAAGGCAGGCGCCGCGTACCTGCCGGTCGACCCGGACTACCCGGCCGCCCGGATCGGCTACCTGCTGGCCGACGCCCGGCCCACGCTGCTGCTGACCACCCGTGCCGTCGACCTGCCCGGCACCGACGGCCTCGACCGGCTGCTGCTCGACGCCGACGGCCCGGACAGCCTGGACGGCCTGCCGGAGACCGACCCCGGCGTCGCCGTCGACCCGCGGAACGCGGCGTACGTCATCCACACCTCCGGCTCCACCGGCAACCCCAAGGGCGTGGTGGTGCCGCACCGGAACGTGGTGCGGCTGTTCGACGCCACCCGGCACTGGTTCGGCTTCGGCGCCGAGGACGTCTGGACCCTGTTCCACTCCTACGCCTTCGACTTCTCGGTGTGGGAGCTGTGGGGCCCGCTGCTGCACGGCGGCCGGCTGGTCGTGGTGCCCTTCGAGGTCAGCCGCTCGCCGGAGCGCTTCCTGCGACTGCTGGCCGACGAGCGGGTGACGGTGCTCAACCAGACCCCGTCCGCCTTCTACCAGCTGATGGCGGCCGACCGGGACGAGCCGGAGACCGGGCGGCGGCTGGCGCTGCGCACGGTGGTCTTCGGCGGCGAGGCCCTGGAGCCGTCCCGGCTCGCCGACTGGTACACGCGCCACGCCCAGGACGCGCCGCGGCTGGTCAACATGTACGGCATCACCGAGACCACCGTCCACGTCACGTACGCGGCGCTGGACCCCGAACGCGCCGCCGGCCCGGCCGGCGTCATCGGCACCGAGATCCCGGACCTGCGCGGCCACGTGCTGGACCGCCACCTGCGGCCGGTGCCGCCCCGCGTCACGGGCGAGCTGTACGTCGCGGGCGCCGGGCTCGCGCGCGGCTACCTGGGCCGGCCCGGCCTGACCGCCGGGCGGTTCGTCGCCGACCCGTACGGGCCGGCCGGCGCCCTGATGTACCGCACCGGCGACCTGGTGCGCCGGCGCGCCGAGGGGATGCTGGAGTACGCGGGCCGGGCCGACGACCAGGTGAAGGTGCGCGGCTTCCGGATCGAACTCGGCGAGATCGAGGCGGCGTTGGCCGCGTGCCCCGGCATCGCCCAGGTCGCGGTGCTCGCCCGGCGGGACCGCGCCGACGACACCAGGCTGGTCGCCTACCTGGTGCCGGCCGCCGGGGCCGCGATCGAGCCGGAGGACCTCCGGGCCCGGCTGCGCGAACGGCTGCCCGACTACATGGTGCCCGCCGCGTTCGTCGCACTGGACGTCCTGCCGCTGACCGTCAACGGCAAGCTGGACCGGCGCGCACTGCCCGAGCCCGCGTTCACCGGGGCCCGATCCGGGCGGGCGCCGCGCACCCCGCAGGAACACGTCCTCGCCGGGCTGTTCGGCGAGGTGCTGGGCGTGACCGGGGTCGGCGCCGAGGACGACTTCTTCGACCTGGGCGGGCACTCGCTGCTGGCCACCCGCCTGGTGGCCCGGGTCCGGGCGACCCTCGGGGTGGAACTGGAGCTGCGCACCCTGTTCGAGACGCCGACGGTGGCCGGGCTGGCCGCCGGGCTGGGCGCGGCCGGCCGGGCGCGGGTGGCGCTCGCCCCGGCGCGGCGGCCGGCGGGGGCACTTCCGATGGTCCCGCTCTCCTCCGCCCAGCGGCGGCTGTGGTTCCTGGACCAGTTGGAGGGCATCGGCTCCAGCTACCACATCCCGCTCGCCTGGAGGCTGACCGGCCCGCTCGACCGGGAGGCGGTCGAAGCGGCGCTCGGGGACGTGGTCGAGCGGCACGAGATCCTGCGCACGGTCTACCCGGTGGTGGACGGCGTGCCGTACCAGCGGGTGCTGGACGCCGCGGCGGCCCGGCCCCGGCTGGCCGTCGGTACCGGCACCGGGCCGGACGGAGCCCTGGCCGCGGCCGTCGCGCGCGGCTTCGACCTGGCCACGGAACCGCCGGTGCACGCGCACCTGTTCGAGTCGAGCCCCGACGAGCACGTACTGCTGGTCGTGGTGCACCACATCGCCGGCGACGCCTGGTCGCTGGGCCTGCTGTCCGCCGACCTCTCCACCGCGTACGCCGCGCGGCTGCGCGGCGAGGCGCCGTCGTGGGAGGCGCTGCCGGTGCAGTACGCCGACTACACGCTCTGGCAGCGCGAGCTGCTGGGCGACGCCGCCGACCGCGGCAGCCTGTCCGCGCGCCAGACCGCGTACTGGACGGGGAAGCTGGCCGGCCTGCCCGAGCAGCTCCGGCTGCCCACCGACCGGCCCCGCCCGGCCACCCCCACGTACCGGGGGGAACGCGTCCCGATCGACCTGGACGCCGGCCTGCACGCCGGGCTGGTCCGGCTCGGCCGGGAGCACGGCGCCAGCGTCTTCATGGTGCTCCAGGCCGGGATCACGGCACTGCTGAACAAGCTCGGGGCCGGCGACGACATCCCGGTCGGCACCCTGATCGCGGGCCGCACCGACGAGGCGATGGACGAGCTGGTCGGCTTCTTCGTCAACACCCTGGTGCTGCGCACCGACACCTCCGGTGACCCGACCTTCGCCGAGCTGCTCGGCCGGGTCAGGGACACCGCGCTGGCCGGCTACGCCCACCAGGACCTGCCGTTCGACCACCTGGTCGAGGCCCTCAACCCGGCCCGGGAACTCGCCCGCCAGCCGCTGTTCCAGGTGTTGTTCGCCCTCCAGAACGCGCCGCGCTCCACCTTCGACCTGCCCGGCGTGGACGCCGCGATCCTGCCCGTGCACACGCCGACGGCGCTGTTCGACCTCTCCTTCCACGTGCTGGAGCGCGGCGGCCCGGCCGGAGCGGCCGAGGGCGTCTTCGGGTACGTCGAGTACGCCACCGACCTGTTCGACCGCGGCACCGTGGAGACGATGCTCGCCCGCTGGCTGCGGCTGCTGGCGGCGGCCGTGGCCGCACCGGAGCGGCCACTGAGCCGGATCGACGTGCTGTCCGCCGAGGAGCGGCACGAACTGCTGGTGGCGCGCAACGACACGGCGTGCCCGCAGCCGGGCACCGGACTCCCGGCCCTGTTCGAGGCCCAGGTGCGGGCCACCCCGGACGCCGAGGCCGTGGTGTTCGAAGCCGGCGAGGCGATGTGCACCGTGCTGACGTACCGGGAGCTGAACGCCAGGGCCAACCGGCTGGCGCACGAGCTGATCGCCCGGGGAGTGGGGCCGGAGCGGATCGTCGCCCTGCGGCTGCCGCGCTCCGTGGAGCTGGTCGTCGCCGCCCTCGCGGTGCTCAAGACCGGCGCCGCCTACCTGCCGGTCGACCCGGAGTACCCGGCCGCCCGCATCGCGTACATGCTCGACGACGCGCGCCCGGCCGTCGTGCTCGACGACCTCGCCGCCGTCACACCGGCCGCTGCCCGCCCGCAGACCGACCCCGGCGTGGCGGTGGACGGGCGCCACCCGGCCTACGTCATCTACACCTCGGGCTCGACCGGGCGCCCCAAGGCCGTGGTGATGCCCGCCGGCGCGCTGGAGAACCTGCTGCGCTGGCACCACCGTGCCGTCGGCGGCGGACCGGGCACCCGTACCGCGCAGTTCACCGCGATCAGCTTCGACGTCTCGGTGCAGGAGATGCTCTCCGCGCTGCTGTTCGGCAAGACCCTGGTGGTGCCGACCGACGAACAGCGCCGCAGCTCCGAACTGCTGGCGCACTGGCTGGAGCGGCACCGGGTCGCGGAGCTCTTCGCGCCGAACCTGGTGATCGAGGCCCTGGCCGAGGCCGCCGAGGAGAGCGGCCGGGAGCTGCCGGACCTGCGGCTGATCGCCCAGGCAGGCGAGGCGATGCGGCTGGGCGGTGCGCTGCGCCGCCTCCGGGCCCGCCGCCCCGGCCTGGCCCTGCACAACCACTACGGCCCGGCCGAGACCCATGTCATCACCGCCTACCCGCTGCCCGCCGACCCGGCGGACACCCCGGTGCCGGTGCCGATCGGCCGCCCGATCGCCAACTGCCGGGCATACGTGCTGGATTCGGCCTTGCAACCGGTGGCGCCCGGGGTGCTGGGCGAGCTGTACCTCGCCGGGTCGGGGCTCGCCCGCGGCTACCTGAACCGGCCCGGGCTCTCCGCCACCCGGTTCGTCGCCTGCCCGTTCGGCGTGGCCGGCACCCTGATGTACCGCACCGGGGACCTGGTGCGCCTGCGCGCCGACGGGGAGCTGGAGTTCGCCGGCCGGCTGGACCACCAGGTGAAGGTGCGCGGCTTCCGGATCGAGCCCGGCGAGATCGAGAGCGAGCTGGCCGCCCACCCCGGCGTCGCCCGGGTCGCGGTGATCGCCCGGGAGGACCGGCCGGGCGACACCCGGATCGTCGCGTACGTCGTGCCCTCGGCCGACGACGGGGCGACGGCGTCGGCGCTGGCCGGGTACCTGCGCGAGCGGCTGCCCGACCACCTGGTGCCCTCGGCGTTCGTCCTGCTCGACGCGCTGCCGCTGACACCCAACGGAAAGCTGGACCGCACCGCGCTGCCCGCACCGGACCAGGCCCCCGCCAGGACCGGGCGCGCGCCGCGCACCCCGCAGGAACAGATCCTGTGCGAGCTGTTCGCCGAGGTCCTCGGCCGGCCGCGGATCGGCCTGGATGACGGCTTCTTCGACCTCGGCGGGCACTCGCTGCTGGCCACCCGCCTGGTCTCACGGGTACGGGCGACCCTCGGCGTCGAGCTGGAGCTGCGCAGCCTGTTCCGGACGCCCACCCCGGCCGGGCTCGCGGGCCGGCTCCGCGACGCCGCGGCGGCCCGGCAGGCACTGGTGCCAGGGCCGCGCCGCGAGCCGATGCCGCTGTCCTACGCGCAGCGCCGCCTCTGGTTCCTCCAGCAGTTCGGCGCGCCGAGCGCCACCTACCACATGCCGCTGGCCCTGCGGCTGTCCGGCGACCTCGACCGCGACGCCCTCGCCGCCGCGCTGACGGACGTGGCGGCCCGGCACGAGACGCTGCGCACGACGTTCCCGCACACCGACGGGGTGCCGCGCCAGTCGGTGCTGCCCGCCGACCAGGCGGCCGTCCCGCTGGCGGTCCGCCCCGCCCGCGAGTCGGAGCTGCCCGTGCTGCTGCGCGACGCGGCGGTGGACGGCTTCGACCTGACCGCCGAAGTCCCGCTGCGCGCCGAGCTGTTCGCGCTCGCGCCGGACGAGCACGTGCTGCTGGTGGTGATGCACCACATCGCCGGGGACGGCTGGTCCATGGGCCCGCTGTCGCGCGACCTCGGCGCCGCGTACGCCGCCCGGCGCGGTGGCGGCGCGCCCGACTGGGCACCGCTGCCGGTGAGTTACCGCGACTACACGCTCTGGCAGCAGGAGATCCTCGGCGACGAGTCGGACGCGGACAGCGCGTTCGCCCGCCAGGTCGCGTACTGGACGGACGCGCTGGCCGGGCTGCCCGAACAGCTCCGGCTGCCCGCCGACCGGCCCCGGCCGGCGGCCATGTCCTACGGCGGCGACCTGATCGACATCCGGATCGACGCCGAACTGCACGCGGGGCTGGTGGAGTTGGCCAGGCGAAGCGGCGCCAGCCTGTTCATGGTGCTCCAGGCGGGCCTGGCGGCGCTGTACACCGGGCTGGGCGCGGGGACGGACATCCCGATCGGGGTGCCGATCGCGGGCCGCACCGACGAGGCGCTGGACGAGCTGGTCGGCTTCTTCGTCAACACGCTGGTGCTGCGCACCGACACCGGCGGCGACCCGTCGTTCAGCGAACTGCTGGGCCGGGTACGGGAGACGGCGCTCGCCGCCTACGCCCACCAGGACGTGCCCTTCGAGCACCTGGTGGACGTGCTGAACCTGTCCCGCTCGCTCTCGCACCACCCGCTCTACCAGACCGGGCTGGTCCTCCAGAACGCGCCGGGTGGCGACTTCGACCTGCCCGGCCTCACGGTCGCCGGGGTGGCCGTGCCGACCGGGACGGCGCGGCACGACCTGACCTTCGGGCTGGCGGAGGAGCGCGGGCCGGACGGCGCCCCGGCCGGGCTGAGCGGCGCGGTGGAGTACAGCACCGACCTGTTCGACCGCCGGACGGTCGAGCCCCTCCTCGCCCGGTGGCGCAGGCTGCTGGCCGCGGTGGTGGCCGCTCCCGACCGGCCGATCGGCACCATCGACCTGCTGGACGAGGAGGAGCGCCGCGCCCTGCGGCCGGCCGCCGGTGGCGAGGCGGTCACCGCCGGCCTGCCGGAGCTCTTCGCGGCGCAGGTCGCGGCGACCCCGGAGGCCGTCGCCCTGGTGAGCGGTTCCAGTGAGCTGACGTACAGTCAACTGAACTCTCGCGCGAACCGGTTCGCACACCGGCTGATCGGGCGGGGAGTGGGGCCCGAGCAGATCGTGGCGGTGGCGCTGCCCCGCTCGGTGGAGTCCGTGGTGGCGGTCCTCGGCGTACTGAAGGCGGGCGCCGCGTACCTGCCGGTGGACCCGTCGTACCCGCGGTCGCGGATCACGTTCATGCTGGACGACGCGCGCCCGGCCCTGCTGGTCGACGACCCGGCGACGGTGACGGACACGGAGGGCCTGCCGGAGACGGATCCGGCGGTGGCACTCGACGTCCGGCACCCGGCGTACGTGATCTACACCTCGGGTTCGACCGGCCGCCCCAAGGGCGTGGTGGTCGGCCACACCGGGGTGGCGGGCCTGGTGGCCGCGCAGGCCGAGCGGCTCGGCCTGGAGCCGGGAAGCCGGGTCCTCCAGTTCGCCTCGCCCAGCTTCGACGCCTCGTTCTGGGACCTGTGCGCCGCCCTGCTGACCGGCGCCGCCCTGGTGCTCGCACCGTCCGAGGAGCCGCTGGAGGCCCTGGCCGAGGGCGGGCTCGACGCCACCCACGTCACCCTGCCGCCCTCCGCCCTGGCCGCGCTCGGCGACGCCGGACTGACCGCCACCACCCTGGTGGTGGCGGGGGAGGCGTGCGGGCCGGAGCTGGTGGCCCGGTGGGCGCCGGGCCGGCGGATGATCAACGCGTACGGTCCGACGGAGACGACGGTCTGTGCGACGATGAGCGATCCGCTGTCGCCGGAGGCCGGTGTGCCGCCGATCGGCCGGCCCGTCGCGGGCTTCCGGGTGTACGTGCTGGACGAGCGGCTGCGCCTGGTGCCGCCGGGCGTGACCGGGGAGCTGTACGTCGCCGGTACGGGCCTGGCGCGGGGTTACCTGAACCGGCCCGGGCTCACCGCCGGGCGCTTCGTCGCCTGCCCGTTCGGGGCTGCGGGGGACAGGATGTACCGCACCGGAGACCTGGTGCGGATGAGGGCGGACCGGCAGCTGGAGTTCGTCGGCCGTGCCGACCAGCAGGTGAAGGTGCGCGGCTTCCGGGTCGAGCCCGGCGAGGTCGAGGCCGCCCTCGCCACCCACCCCGAGGTCGCCCGGGCCGCCGTCCTCGCCCACGAGGACCGGCTCGTCGGCTACGTCGTCCCGAAGGCCGGCACCGCGCCGGCCCCGGCGCGGCTGCGCGGGCACCTGCTCGGCCAGCTGCCGGACTACCTGGTGCCCTCGGTGTTCGTACCGATGGAGGCGCTGCCGCTGACGCCGAACGGCAAGCTGGACCGCCGGGCCCTGCCGGCCCCCTCCGCCACCGCCGCCGAACCGGGACGCAGGCCCCGGACCCCGCAGGAGCAGCTGATCGCCGAGCTGTTCGCCGAGGTCCTCGGCGTCGCCGAGGTCGGCGCGGACGACGACTTCTTCGGCCTCGGCGGGCACTCGCTGCTCGCCACCAGGCTGGTCGCGCGGGTGCGTTCGGTGCTCGGCGTCGAGGTCGCACTGCGCGCGCTGTTCGAGGCGCCGACGGTGGCCGCGCTGGCGGAGCGGCTCGCCGGGGCCGGCCGGGCCCGCCCGGCCCCGGCCGCGCGGGAGCGGCCGGAGACCGTACCGCTGTCGTTCGCCCAGCGGAGGCTCTGGTTCCTGCACCGGATGGAGGGCGCCGCCGCCACCTACCACATTCCGCTGGCGCTGCGGCTGAACGGGACGCTGGACGGCCGGGCGCTGGAACAGGCGCTGGCCGACGTCACGGCCCGGCACGAGAGCCTGCGGACGGTCTTCCCCGAGATCGACGGCGCGCCGTGCCAGCGGGTGCTGGACGCGGCCGGGGTCCGGCTGCGGGTGACCGAGATCCGGGAGGCCGAGCTGGCCGAGCGGCTCGCCGAGGCGGGCCGGAGGCCCTTCGACCTGGCGACCGAAGTCCCGCTGCGCGCCGAACTGTTCGTGCTCGCGCCGGACGAGCACGTGCTGCTGGTGGTGATGCACCACATCGCCGGGGACGGCTGGTCCACCGGGCCGCTCTCGCGCGACCTGGCCGAGGCCTACCGGGCTAGGTGCGAGGGCCGCGGGCCGCGGTGGGCGGAGCTGCCGGTGCAGTACGCCGACTACACCCTCTGGCAGCGCGAGCTGCTCGGTGACGCCGCCGATCAGGAGAGCCGCTTCGCCGAGCAGGTCGCCTACTGGTCAGGACAGTTGGCCGACCTGCCGGAGCAGCTCCGGCTGCCCGCCGACCGGCCGCGCCCGGCGGTCGCGAGCTACCGCGGCGACCTCCTCGAACTGGAGCTGACGCCCGAACTCCATCAGGCCCTGGTGGAGTTGGCCAGGCGAAGCGGCGCCAGTCTGTTCATGGTCCTCCAGGCCGCACTGGCCGCGCTGTACACCCGGCTCGGCGCGGGGACGGACATCCCGATCGGCAGTCCGATCGCGGGCCGGACCGACGAGTCGCTGGACGAGCTGGTCGGCTTCTTCGTCAACACGCTGGTGCTGCGCACCGACACCGGCGGCGACCCGTCGTTCAGCGAACTGCTGGGCCGGGTACGGGAGACGGCGCTCGCTGCCTACGCGCACCAGGACCTGCCGTTCGAGCACCTGGTGGAAGTCCTCAACCCGGTGCGGTCGCTCTCGCACCACCCGCTGTTCCAGACGATCCTCGCGGTGCAGAACGCGCCGATGGGCCGGTTCACCCTGCCCGGCCTGCGGGTCGGCGCGTTCGCCGTGCCGACCGGCACTTCCAAGTTCGACCTCGGATTCAACCTGAGCGAGCGCTTCGCCGCGGACGGCAGCCCGGCCGGCCTGGTCGGGGCGGTCGAGTACGCCACCGACCTGTTCGACCGGGCGACGGTCGCCACCCTGGCCCGGCGCTGGACGATGCTGCTGGAGGCCGTGGCGGCCGACCCGGACCGGCCGATCGGCGGGATCGACATCCTCGGTGCGGCCGAGCGCCGCCGGCTGCTCGCGGAGGGCGCCGCCACCGCGCCGCCGGTCGCCGCCGACCCGGTGCCGAAGGCCTTCGAGGCCCAGGTGCGATCCACCCCAGGGGCGGTCGCGCTCGTCACCTCCGACACGGAACTGACGTATCGTCAACTGAACGAGCGGGCCAATCGCTTCGCCCACTCGCTGATCGCCCGGGGCGTGCGCCCGGAACAGCTGGTGGCGGTGGCGCTGCCGCGCTCGGTGGAGTGGGTGGTCGCCGTCCTCGGGGTGCTGAAGGCCGGCGCCGCGTACCTGCCGGTCGACCCGTCGTACCCTGCCTCCCGGATCTCGTACATGCTGGCGGACGCCCGTCCGGCGGTCGTGGTCGACGACCCGGCGCAGGTGCGCGAGACGGACGGCCACCCGGACACGGATCCGGCGGTGGCACTCGACGTCCGGCACCCGGCGTACGTGATCTACACCTCGGGTTCGACCGGCCGCCCCAAGGGCGTGGTGGTCGGCCACGCCGGCGTGGCCGCACTGGTCGCCGGGCAGATCGAGCGCTTCGCGATCGAACCCGGCAGCCGGGTGCTCCAGTTCGCCTCGCCGAGCTTCGACGCCTCCGTCTCGGAGGTCTGCACGGCCCTGCTGCGCGGCGCGGCCCTGGTGCTGCCCCCGGCGGACGAGCCGGTGGCCGCGCTGACCGACCCGCGCCTCGCGGCCACCCACGTGACCGTGCCCCCGTCCGTCCTGTCGGCCCTGCCGGAGGACGAGGTCACCGTGACGACCCTGGTGGTGGCGGGGGAGGCGTGCGGGCCGGAGCTGGTGGCCCGGTGGGCGCCGGGCCGGCGGATGATCAACGCGTACGGTCCGACGGAGACGACGGTGTGCGCGACGATGAGCGATCCGCTGTCGCCGGAGGCCGGTGCGCCGCCGATCGGCCGGCCGATCGTGAACGCGCGGGCGTACGTGCTGGACGACCGGCTCCAGCCGGTACCGGCCGGAGTGGCCGGCGAACTGTACGTCGCCGGTACGGGTCTGGCCCGCGGATACCTGAACCGGCCCGGGCTCACCGCCGGGCGCTTCGTCGCCTGCCCGTTCGGCGCTGCGGGGGACAGGATGTACCGCACCGGAGACCTGGTGCGGATGAGGGCGGACCGGCAGCTGGAGTTCGTCGGCCGGGCCGACGACCAGCTGAAGGTGCGCGGCTTCCGGGTCGAGCCCGGCGAGGTCGAGGCCGCGCTCGCCGCCCACCCCGGCGTCGCCCGGGCCGCCGTCCTCGCCCACGAGGACCGGCTCGTCGGCTACCTGGTGGCCCGCGACGCCGGCACCCGGGACGGCGACCGCGAGCAGGACCACGTCGGCGAGTGGCGGGGCATCTACGACGCCCTGCCCATCACCGCCCGGCAGGAGGACTTCGGGCAGGACTTCGTCGGCTGGAACAGCAGCTACGACGCGAGCCCCATCCCCGTCGAGCAGATGCGGGCGTGGCGGGACGCGACCGTCGCCCGCATCCTGGCCCTGCGCCCCCGCCGGGTGCTGGAGATCGGCGTCGGCACGGGGCTGCTGCTCTCGCGGATCGCGCCGCAGTGCGAGACGTACTGGGCGACGGACTTCTCCGCGACCGCGATCGACGCGCTGGCCGCCCAGGTCGCCCGCCGGCCCGGCCTCGCCGACCGCGTCGTGCTGCGGACCCGGCCGGCGCACGACACCGAGGGCCTGCCCGCCGGCACGTTCGACACGATCGTCGTCAACTCGGTGGTCCAGTACTTCCCGTCCGCCGACTACCTCGCCGACGTGGTGGAGCGGCTGCTGGGGCTGCTCGCCCCGGGCGGCGCGCTGTTCATCGGCGACGTGCGCAACCTGCGACTGCTGCGCCCGCTCGCCACCGCCGTCCGGCTGCACCGCGCCGCGGACGGCTCCGACCTCGCCGCCGTGCGCCGCGCGGTCGAACAGGCCGTCCTGGTCGAGAAGGAACTCCTCGTCGACCCGGACTTCTTCACCGCCCTCGGGGACCGGGCCGGCGGCATCGCCGAGGTGGCCGTGGAGCTCAAGCGCGGCCGCCACCACAACGAGCTGACCCGGCACCGCTACGACGTCACTCTGCACACCCGGGCGGCCGAACGGCCCGACCGGACGGCCGAGTTCACCTGGGGCCGGGAGGTGACCGCGCTCGGCCGGGCCGGGGAGCTCCTCGCCCGGCAGGACGGCGGCCAGGTCCGGCTCACCGGAGTGCCGAACCGCCGGGTGGCGCACGAGGTGGCGCTCGCCGGGGCCGTGCAGAGCGGGGACCACCCGCTCGCGGACCTGCTGGACCGCCTGCGCACCCCGGAGGACGGCACCGCCCCCGACCCCGAGGACTTCCACACCCTCGGGGAGGAACACGGCCGCGCGGTCACCGTCACCTGGTCGGCCACCGGCCCCGACACCGTGGACGTGCTCTTCGCCGAGCCCGGACACCGCCCGACCGGGGCCTACCGCCCCACCCGGGCCGACGGTGCGGCGCCGGGCGCGCTCACCAACCACCCGACCGGCAGCCGCGGCGCCGGCGCCCTGATCGGCGAGGTCCGCGACTGGCTGCGCGGCCGGCTGCCCGACTACCTGGTGCCGTCCGCGTTCGTGGTGCTCGACACGCTGCCGCTGAGCCCCAACGGCAAACTCGACCGCCGCGCCCTGCCCGCCCCCGACCTCGGCCCGTCCGCGGCCGGACGGGCGCCGCGCACCCCGCAGGAGCAACTGCTCGCCGACCTGTTCGCCGACGTGCTCGGGCTGGCCGGGGTGGGCGTGACGGACAGCTTCTTCGACCTCGGCGGGCACTCGCTGCTGGCCACCCGGCTGGCCACCAGGGTCCGCGCGGCCCTCGGCCTGGAGCTGGAGGTCAGGACGCTGTTCGAGGCCCCGACGGCGGCCGCGCTGGCCGCCCGCCTCGACGGCGCCGGG
>NZ_MSJQ01000178.1 GCF_014596515.1 Streptomyces sp. CBMA156 | reverse complement strand
CCGGCTCCGGCCCCACCGGGCTCCCCGGGGACGGCGTCGCGACGGACGCCCTGGCGGGCGGCGCCGCCGGGCCCGGTGCGCTCGGACCGCTGCTGGCCACCGTCCTCGACGCCCTGGAGACGGGCACCGCGATGCGGTCTGGGCCGCTGCCCGCGGGCAGCCCGGCCGAGATCGCCGCCCTGGTCGACGAAGCGCTCGCCACCAGCGAGGGCCCCGGCGCACTCGGCAGACTCACCGAACTCCTCGCCTACGGTGCCGCCGACCCCGCCGACCCGGCCTGCGCCGCACACCTGCACTGCCCGCCGCTCGCCGTCGCCGCCGCGGCCGACCTCGCGGTCAGCGCCCTCAACCCCTCCCAGGACTCCTGGGACCAGGCCCCCGCCGCCACCGCCCTGGAGAGCGCGCTGCTCGCCGAGATCGCCGGACTGGTCGGCTACGACCCGGAGCGCTCAGCGGGCGTCCTCACCTCCGGCGGCACCGAGTCCAACCTGATGGGGCTCATGCTGGCGCGCGACCAGAAGCTCGACGGCATCGTGGAGTTGGACGGCATCCCGGCCGGTGTCCGGCCGTGCATCCTTGCCTCCGAGGCCGCGCACTTCTCCGTCCAGCGCTCGGCGGCCCTGCTCGGCCTCGGCGAGCGGGCCGTCATCCCCGTCCCGGTCGACCGCGGGCTGCGGATGCGGGAGGACGAGCTGGAGCGGGCGATGGCCGAGGCCAGCTGGGCCGGAAGGACCCCGATCGCGGTGGTCGCCACCGCCGGCACCACCGACACCGGAGCCATCGACCCGCTGACCGCCGCCGCCGACCTCGCCGGACGCTACGGCGCCTGGCTGCACGTGGACGCCGCGTACGGCGGCGGGGCGCTGCTCTCCGACCGGCTCGCCCCGCTGCTCGACGGCATCGCCCGCGCCGACTCGGTCTCCCTGGACTGGCACAAGCTCGGCTGGCAGCCGGCCGCCGCAGGGATCTTCCTGGTGCGCCGCGCCGAGACGTACGTCTCGCTCGCCCGCCGCGCCGAGTACCTCAACCCGGTCGACGACGAGCAGGCCGGCTACCCCAGCCTGCTGGGCCGCTCGCTGCGCACCACCCGGCGTGCCGACGCCTTCAAGCTCGCCGTCACCCTGCGCACCCTCGGCAGGGACGGGCTCGGCCGGCTGGTCGACAGCTGCCACGACCTCGCCCGGGCGGCCGCCCACGCCGTCCGCGCCGATCCGGCGCTCGAACTCCACGCCGAGCCCGTGCTCACCGCCGTCCTCTTCCGCTACCGGCCGGCGGGTGTGACGGACGAGGCGGCGCTGGACGAGCTGAACGGCCGGCTGCGCCGGCTGCTGTTGCGCACCGGGCGGGCGGTGGTCGGCCGCACCGAACTCCCGGGTGACGGCCCCGGCCGGGTCCGGTTGAAGCTCACGCTGCTGAACCCGCACACGACCGCGGGGGAGGTCGGCGCGCTGCTGGGGGAGGTGGTGGGCGCCGGTCGCAAGGTGGCGGGTGAGCGGGCGGGATAGCCGGTGGCGTGACGAGTGGGGCGGGGGCGGCGCCGGGGCCCTGGGGTCAGTTGCTCAGGAGGAGCGACCGGGTCAGCTCCCAGGTGTCGGGGTCGGCGGCGACCAGCAGACCGTCCTCGCAGCCGGGGGCCTCCGGGCGGTAGGGGGTGCCGTCCGGGCGGGCGGAGACGCCGCCGGACTCGGTGACCAGGAGGGATCCTGGGGCGTGGTCCCAGGGCAGGGTGCGCCAGTAGAGGATGAAGTCGGAGCGGCCCTCGACGACGTCCGGGTACTCGATCCCGGCGGCGTGCCGGCCGGGGGAGATCT
Source organism: Streptomyces sp. CBMA156 (assembly GCF_014596515.1). Classification (GTDB taxonomy): domain Bacteria; phylum Actinomycetota; class Actinomycetes; order Streptomycetales; family Streptomycetaceae; genus Kitasatospora. The sequence goes on along the minus strand of NZ_MSJQ01000178.1, from coordinate 5,449 downwards.
CGCCGAAGGCCGCGATGTTGTCCTGGAGCCGGCGGCGGTGCTCGGCGTCGAGGTAGCGGCTCTTCACCGAGCCGCGCAGCTTCGCGAGGTCCCTGGGCGCGGGCGGGCGGGTCAGGCGCACGCCGTCGCGCCAGGCGCCCGAGCCCAGTTCGGCGCAGTAGCTGGTGGCGGTGGCGGGCTGCCAGATCCAGGCGGCGACGGTCCGGCCGGAGCGGACCAGGGAGCACATCACGGCGTACTCGGGACGGCCGGCCACGAAGTTGGCGGTGCCGTCGACCGGGTCGACCAGCCAGGCGGCGGGCTCGTTGTGGAGGGCCAGGGCGAGCGACGGGTCGGCGGAGACCGCCTCCTCGCCGACCACCGGTACGGGCAGCAGCTCGTGCAGCCGGCGGGCGATGATCGCCTCGGCCTCGCGGTCGGCGACCGTCACGACCTCGCCGGGCGCCTTCTCCATCACCTCGCCCGCGGCCAGCGCCCGGAAGCGCGGCTCCACCGCCTGGGCCGACGCCTCGGCGAGTATCTCCGCCACCTTGTCCATCAGCACGTTCGCGCTCCCTTCGCTGCCCACCACTCTCCCACGAGCGGGGGAAGGAGGCGGCGGCGGCCGGGGGTGGTGGACGGTGGGTGTACGGGCGGCGGCAGGCGGTTGCCGGTGGGTGGCGACCGGCAGCCGGCGGACCGGTGGGGCGGCGTGTGGTCGCGTGTGGTCGCCGGGTGATACGAGGCGTTGTAAGGTGAGCCTCACCTTAATCGATCATGCAGAATCGATCACGGGAGTGTCAGTGGTTCCCGGAACGCCCATGCCCGCCGTGCCCTCCGCGTCCTCCGCCGCGCTCGTCGGAACCTCCGTGTCCTCCGCGCCCTCCGTGTCCTCGGCGCTCGCCGCCGACTACCGGCGGATGCTGGAGTTCTGTCCGGTGCTGGAGCTGCGCCTGCTGGATGCCGCCGAGCCCGATCCGTGCGCCGCCGACGACTGGTACTCCGGAGCCGAACTCGCCGCCGACGAACGGGCGCTGGTAGCCGTCCTGGCCGGCGCGGCGGCCCGCATCGCCGCCGAGCACGGCCGCGCCCCGCGACCGCACGTCACCGCCTCCCGGCTGCTCCACCACTACGTCTGGTCGGCCTGCCTGCTGATCGCCGGTCCCTGGCACCTCGCCCGTCGGGTCCCCGTCCTCGGCTCCGCCGACCTCTGGCTGCACGCCCCCACCGGTGCGTTCGCCCTGCGCCCGCGCGGGTCGGTCACCCTGCCCGGCGACGACGAACTGCGCGCCGAGCTGCGGGCCGCCGTGGTCGAGCACCTCGGACCGGTGCTCGCCGCCTTCGCCGGACCGACCCGGCGCCGTGACCGTGCGCTCTGGGGCATGGTGACGGACGACCTGGCCTCCGCCCTCTGGTACCTCGGCCGGATGCTGGGCGAGGAGGAGGCCTCCGTCGCCGCCGCCGAGGCTGTACTGCCTGGCGGCACCCTGCCGCTCCCCGGCGCCGCCGGCTTCCGTCGCCTGCACACCCCCGACGGGCGCGCCCACCGCACCCGCACCCGGCTCGGCTGCTGCCTCCACTACGCCGTTGGGCCCGCGGCCGTCGCCTGTCTGACCTGCCCGCGCACCTCCGACGAGGAGCGACTGCGGCGGCTCTGACGGTCCGTCCACAGGCCCGTCGCGCAGCGTGGTCCGCTGTCAGTGGCATCGGCTATGGTCGCCGGCATGATCGATTCCACCACGCGGGTCCGGATCGCCCGCCCCTCGCGCGACCTCGCGGCGGCCGAGCGCTTCTACGCCGGCGGCCTCGGCCTCGACGTGCTGTGGCGCAGCACCGAGAGGGTGTCCGGCAAGCACGACCTGCTGATGGTCGGCCCGCCCGGGGGCAGCTGGCACTTCGAGCTCACGCACGACCCGGAGCGGCCGCTGGATCCCACCCCGACGGTGGACGACCTGTTCGTCGTCTACCTCGGGGCCCCGGTGGACGACGCCCTGGTCGCCCGGCTGGAGGAGGCCGGCGGCACCCGGGTCGAGTCCCACAACCCGTACTGGGACGAGTACGGCGTGACGATATCCGACCCGGACGGCTACCGGCTGGTGCTCTGCTCCCGCAGCTGGGAGGCCTGAACCCCCGCCGCCAGAGGGGCCTGACCGGTCGTCCCCGTCCCGCTCCCGATGTGCGGTGCGGGCTCGGGCGTCCGTCCTGCGGCCCCGCCGCGCAGGACAGCCACGCCCCGGTCCAGGTCCACGCCGAGGTGCGGCAGTGCTCCGGCCTGCGCGTCGTCCCGCAGGACCAACTGCTCGTGCTTCTGCTCGACCTGCACCTGCTTGCCCGGGCTGAACAGCGCGTGCAGCTCCTCCAGCCCGCCGGCGCCCATCCCCACACCCGGTCCGCGCTGCCGAGGCCGCGAGGAGGATTCGTCCAGGACCTGCCACGCCGCGAGCAGCACCAGCCCCAGCACCACCACGACCGCCGCCGCCACACCCACGATCAACCCCATGCCCGCTCAACGCGGCCGTACGGCCCGGGCGTTCCCTCGCGGGCGCACTACGGGGAACGGCGCCCGGTCGGGCGGGCGGTGCCGGGCGGCGGTGAACTGTGGTGTCCGGCGGCGGGCCGCGGGCCCAGCGGATACGCTGCCGGACGGACCGAAAGGAGTGCTCCTCATGCCCGTGCGCGGAACCCTCGTGGACATCCCGACGGCGGACGGCACCGCCGACGCCTACCTCGCCCACCCCGACGACGGCCGGGCCCACCGGGCCGTCATCCTCTACATGGACGCCTTCGGGCTCCGGCCGCATCTGGAGCGGATGGCCGACCGGCTCGCGGAAGCCGGGTACACCGTGCTCGTCCCGAACGCCTTCTACCGAAGCGGCCGCGCGCCGGTCGTCGAACTGCCGGAGCTCATCGACCTGGAGCAGGACAGCGGGCTCTTCGCCAGGATCGGCCCGCTGCTCGCCACCCTCACCCCGGAGGCGACCACTCGCGACGCCGACGCCTACCTGCGCTGGCTCGCCGACTCCCCGCTGGTCCAGGACGGCCCGGTCGGCCTGACCGGTTACTGCCGCGGGGCACTGCTGGCCCTGCGTACGGCCGCCAGCCATCCGGACCGGATCGCCGTCGCCGCCGGGTTCCACGGCGGCAGCCTCGCCACCGACACCCCGGACAGCCCGCACCTGGGCGCCGACCGGATCACCGCCGAGCTGTACTTCGGCCACGCCGACCAGGACCCGGCGCTGCCGCCCGAGCAGATCGACCGGCTCGCCGCGGCCCTGACCGCGGCCGGCGTCCGGTACCGCGCGGAGGTCTACGCCGGTGCCCCGCACGGCTACACCCAGGCCGACACCACCCGTTACGACGCGGCGGCCGACGAGCGGCACTGGGCGGCGCTGCTCGGGGTGCTGCGGCAGGCCCTGCCGGTCTGAGAACCGACTCCCGGCCGGTCATCCGGTCGGTCGCCCATCCGGCCATCCGGTCGGCAGATCGCGGGCCGTTCGGAACCGGGCCCGGGAGAGCGGGGCCGGACGGGGATCCAGGGGGATCGCACATGAGCACCAGGCAGGGCAGGCGGGGCACACCGGTCGGACCGGATCTGCGGGGAGTCCAGGAGGTCATGGCCCGGGCGCTGGGCGAGAACCTGCCCGGCGGCGTGCGGACCGGTGAACTGGACCGCGGCGGACGGGCGTTGCGCTGGGTGGAGGCCGGCCGGGGCGGCGTCGCACCGGTGGTGCTGATCGCGAGCTGTGGCACCACGGCGCTCACCTGGTCCGCCGTCCTGCCCGAACTCGCCCGGCACGGAAGGGTCGTGGCGTACGACCGGGCCGGGCTGGGCGCCAGCGATCCCGAGTCCGGCCCCGGGCGCGGCGCCGGACCGACGCCGGACGGCCAAGTCGCCGACCTGGCCGCCCTGGTGCGACACCTGGACGCGGGACCGGCGCTCCTGGTCGGGCACAGCTGGGGCGCCCAGCCGGCCCAACTCCTCGCCTGGCAGCGGCCGGACCTGGTGGCCGGGCTGGTGCTGGTGGATCCGGCACACGAGGAGTTCCAGCCGAAGTCCATCCGGGCCGCCGAGGCCGTGCTGAACCGGCTGTGGCTGCACCGGGCCGGGTCGGCGCCGGCAGCACCAGGATCGGCGGAGCCGCTCGACCTGGCGGAGGCGGCCGTGATCGCGTACCCGCACCAGCGGTGGGCCGTCCTCGCCGAACAGCGGATGACGGCCCTCGCCGGGCCCGGGATCCGGCGCCGCCGCTCCCTCGCGCGGCCGCCCGAGATGCCGCTGGCGGTCCTGAGCGCGACCGAGGGGCTGCCCCGGGCGATGCGCGTCCGGTGGACCGCCGTGCAGGCGTGCGTCGCGAGGAACGCCGTCCGGGGAACGCACGGCACGGTCCACGGCGCCGGTCACGCCATCCAGGCCGACCGGCCCCAGGCCGTCGTCGCGGCCGTCCGAGAAGTTTCGGAGCATGCCCGATACTTCCTCAAGGTCTGACAATTCGTGCCCAATTCCTTTTCGGACCTGGACTGCTGAGCTCGTGACACGCTCTGGCACACTGTGTGCCGATGACCCGTCGGGGCGGGTCGCGACACACGGGGGAGCAGGGGTATGAGCGGCGCGGGCACCGTGCTCGGCGGGCGGTACGAGCTGGTCGAGAAGATCGGCGGCGGCGCGATGGGCTCGGTCTGGAAGGCCGAGGACACCGTGCTGGCGCGGCAGGTCGCGGTCAAGATCATGCGCTCGGAGCTGCTGGAGGACGACACCTCCGCCCAGCGCTTCCGCCGCGAGGCCCAGCTGGTCGCCGCGATCGACCACCCCGGCGTCGTACACGTCCACGACTACGGGGAGAGCGGCGGGGACGGCGAGGAGCGCTGCGCCTACATCGTCATGGAGCTGATCGACGGCAGTCCGCTGGACCGGGTGCTCAGGGACACCGGCCCGATGACCGTCGAGCGCACCCTCGACCTGGCGGCCGGCGCCCTGGACGCGCTGCACGCCGCCCACCAGCGGGAGATCGTGCACCGGGACGTCAAGCCGTCCAACCTGATGGTGCGCACCGACGGCCGGGTGGCCATCACCGACTTCGGCATCGCCCGGGCGGTCGCCAGCACCAAGCTCACCGCCCCGTTCGCGATCATCGGCACCGCGCTCTACATGTCGCCCGAACAGGCCGAGGGCGCGAGCCTCGGGCCGGCCACCGACCTCTACTCGATCGGCGTGGTCTGCTACGAACTGCTCGTCGGCGAACCGCCCTACTCCGGCGACGGACCGCTCCAGATCGCGCTCAAGCACGTCAACCAGCCCGTGCCGGAGCTGCCGGACACCTTCCCGGCGCCGGTGCGGGCACTGGTCGCCCGGGCGCTCGCCAAGAAGCCCGAGGAGCGGTACGCGGACGCCGCCGAGATGGCCGCGGCGGCCCGCGCCGCGCTCGCCGGGTCCGCGGCGGAGGGCGCCGGGGGAGACGGGCCGACGGCCGGG
>NZ_MSJQ01000177.1 GCF_014596515.1 Streptomyces sp. CBMA156 | reverse complement strand
CCGCCGGCGCGGCGACCGCCGCCACCGGGACCAGCACGGCCGCGGCGGCCACCGCCGCCGTCGCCGCCAGCAGTCCGCGCCGCCCGATCCGCTTGCTGCCTGCCATCGTTGTGATCACTCCTCGACTCGACGGAACGCCGGTGACCCCGGCGTTCGATGAGTTGATCTTCGCCGCGGCCGGGCCCGCGGCGCGCTGGGGAGGACCACCGTCTTCACCGGCGGTACCCCCAGGCCGGATCCGGTGGCAGACCCCCCGGCCGACGACGGCCCGCCGACCGTTACGGCGCCTGTCGTACCCCCGTGCGAGACTCGCCGTCATGCGGGCCGACCCAGAACTTCTGCGGGACCTGATCGCCACGACACCGGGGATCGTCACCTGGCCGGGCCGTGGCCGCCCGGAGGCCGCGATCCGCTCGGCGGAGTCCGTCACCGGTCCGCTGCCCCGCTCGTACCGCTGGTGGCTGGCCGCGTACGGCGAGGGCTCGCTGCGCGGCCGTCCGATCGCCACGGTGGACCCCGTGCCCGGCCTCGGCGAACCACCCCTCGGCGAACCCGGGCTCACCGAGGAGTGGTCCGGCGGGGACCGGCTCTGGTTCCACGAGGACGACGACCACGAGCGCTACGGATTCGCCCTCGACCGGGCCGCCGACGGGGAGTGGCCCGTCGTCGTGCACAGCCGCGTCACCGATGAGGAGCAGCCGGTCGCCGACTCCTTTGCCGGATTCCTCACGGTGTGGACGGCCCTCGCCGCCGGGCTGCGGGAGGGGCCGAACCCGGCCGTCGCCCGGCTGTGGCGCGCCACCCCCGGGGTCCGGCTGCCGGACGGCGGCACGCTGCTCGGGCCGCACACCTTCCGCGCCCGCAACGACGCCTGGGAGGTGCGGACGTACGCGCCCCACTGGGTCCTGGTCGGCGAGGACGGCGGGGGAGCGGGCCTGTTCATGCGCCGGCACGGCCGGGACCGCTCCTCCCTCTACCGGCTGGCGCCAGGCCCCCTCCGGGGCGAGGTCGCGGACCACGGGGAGCTGCTGGGCCCGGACCTCTTCGACTGGCTCGACCGGCTCCCCGGGCCCGTGAGCAGCTGAGGCGCCGCGCCACACGCACCGACCCGACGAGCCGGTTCGGTGAGCCGGACCGCCCGGACGACCTGAGCGGGACGTCCGGCCAGGGCCGCCTGCATCCCCTGCCCGTCCTGCCGGGTGCCGATGTGCGCTGCGGTGCCCGACCACCGCAGCGCCATCCCACGCCTCGGCGGCGGCATGGCCGAGCCCACGAACGACTGCTACTTCGAGAACATCGTGCAGTTCCTCGAACGGTACGGAGCCAGAGTCGTCCTCCGGTGACCCAGGCCCCAGCCCGACGATCCGGCGGTGGCGCTTCGGCGAACCCGGGTGAGGTAGCACCGAAGCGTCACGGGTTCGCCGGTGCGTCGAGAATGCCGCCGCCGGCCGGGGCACCCGGGAGGGGAAACGCGTCACGCCATGCGGTCCGCAGGTCTTCCAGGTCGGTGCGTGGGAACGGTGACAGCCATCTCTTGCGGTAGACGTCCTCACCCGGCTCCTGCGCGACGCGATCGAAGCCGTCGATCAACGTGCTGGCCAGCGAGTCCACGCCCTGGCGGCGTGACTCCCAGATGACCTGTCCCTCGCTGTCGGGACGTTGCCCGTCCTCCATCCGGAGCAGGTCGATGTCGAGGAAGTCGTCGTAGCGGTGGAAGATCCAGCGGTGAGCCCCCGGCTCGCCTTCGAATTGCGCCCTGACCATGCGCGCGCCGAGAACGACCCTGGTCACGGCGTTGAGAAGGTCCTCGGGCGCGTTGCTGATGTAGGAGGCGTGGGCCCTTCCTTCTGACCGGCCATCGCTGATCGTGCAATCAGCCGAACCGGCCCGGCCAAGGGTCCACTGGAACGAGATCCGGGTCATCGAGGTTCCTCCGGTGGGAATGCGGGTCTGTTCAGGGACCGGACAGCCGACCGGCGTTCGACGTGGTCGGCGAGGTAGATCATGACGCCTTCGGGGCCATGCCGAGGGCTGCGGTGAGCGTCGCACGGTCCTGGCCGGACACGGTCGCCGGGCTTCGCGGTGCGATGGTGATCGTTCCCCACAGCCCTTGACGGTGCCGAGGCCCGAGGCCACCGTGTGACACATGAGCAGCCAGACCCTTCAGACCGAGGACTACCGTGCGGGCGACGTGCTGAGGGTGGAATGCCCGTTCACCGAGGCCACGGTCACCGGGGTCTCCCGGTCCCACATCTCGGTGCGCTGGCCATGGTGGGAGATCGACACCGCAGCGGACGGGGTCGAGTGGAACGGCGACGTGGCTCTTCCGACGCCGGCGGACCACGGCTGGAAGAGCGGGTACTTCCGGACGAGGCCGGCGGAGGACACGCTGAAGGCCGGCGACAGGTGCCTGGTGGGGATTCCCGCGACCGTGGTGCACGTCCTGGCGGTCCGTCATTTCGATCCGCCTCTGGAGACGGGCTGGTTGCCGCGGCCCGTGACCTGCCTCGACGTCCTGCGGCAGGGCGAGTCCTATGACGCCGGGCTCGATGAGCAGGGTTACGAGATCGCCCCGGTCGGCGGTGTGCCGTTCCGGCTCGAACTGCTTTTCCGCCCTTTCGCGTTCCTGGAAGCCGGAGACGAGGTCGTCGACCGCGACGGGCGTGTGTGGAGGTTCGACGCTCCCTGGCGCTGGAACGCGTTCGATGGCGGGCAGCCGGGCACTCCGTCCTGGCCGCTTGTCCTGCTCTTCCGCCATGGTGGGCCGACGCCTGCGGCCGTCGCGGCCGTCGCGGAGGCAACAGCCTCAGGCAGCCACGCCGATGAGGTGGGCCGGTGGGTGGAGCTCACCCGCGCGGAGCCGGCCACACCCGCCTGATCGGACGCGGATGCCGGAACCGCACGTACCTGGTGCCGGGCACCGTCCCCATGCCGGGCGAGGGCGGGTGGGTGGACCCGCCCGCCCGCCGCCGCCCGGCCGACCGTCATCCGGTCAGGACGGCTTCGTGGGTCACGGGCGCCAGCGCATGAGGAGGGGCTTGCCGTAGTTGGCGTTGCCGCGCAGGATCCTCGCTCCCACGATGAGGCCGCTGTCGGTGATGGCGGACGGCACGCTGTAGGGGAAGCTCGGGTGCCACACGGGGAGCGTGTCGAGGGTGCCGTCGGCGTTCCAGAGCTGCGCGTAGTGCTGGGCGCGGGCGGGCGGCGGGTCGCTGGTGTACCCGATGGTGACGCCCAGGTCGTTGATGTCGGTGGCGACGCCTTCGAGTGCGGTGGGTGCGAGCGGTTGCGGGGTGCCGTCGACGGTCCAGCGTGCGGCCTGGCCCGACTGGCCGCCCACCACGGTGCCCGTGTTGTTGACGGCGTTCGCCGTGCTGCCCGGGCCGAGGTCGGCGACCGTGCCGGCGGCGTTCCAGACGAGGGCGTGGCCCGCGACGGGAGGGCCGCCGGGCCGGCCGCGTCCGATCACGATCCCGGAGTCGGTGATGCGGGTGGCGTTGCTGCTCAGGTAGCCCGCGGGTACGGCGAGTGCGGTGACGGTTCCGTCCGGGCTCCAGGCCACGGCCCGCTGGGAGGTGATGCCGCCGGCCCCGTACGAGTAACCGACGGCCGTGCCGGTGCTGTTGACGGCGACGGCCGCGCTCTCGGTGTCGCCCGGCAGCGGCGGCAGGGCGACGGGGGTGCCGCTGGGCGGCCAGGCCACGGCGTGCGTCGAGGTCGCGGTGCCGGAGGTGCCCACCGCGGTGCCGTTGTCGCTGATCGCGGTGGGGGACGCCGCCGTGTCACCGGGCAGCGGAAGCAGTTCGGCCGGCGTGTCGTAGGAGGTCCACCGCACCGCGTGTGCGGGGGAGCCGGACGACGGAACGGAAGTACCCACCACGGTACGGGAGTTGTTGAGCCCCACCGGCCTTCCGAAGATGTCCCCGGGCAGCAGTGGGAGCCTGCGCGTGAGGCCGTCCGCCGTCCAGAGCTCGGCGTGGACCCTCACGGGCCCGCCGTGTTCGTAGTCGCCCACGATGAGCTCGGAGACACTGTCCCCGTTGTCGTTGGCGTCCTTGAACTCGTCGGAGTAGGTGCCCGGCTCGACAGGGGACGGCCACTCGAAGGTGTAGGCGGGGGACGGGCCGTCGGCGACGGCCGGTGTCGAGGCCATGGCCAGGGCCGCGGCGGTGGCAGCCGCGACGACCGCGGCGGCGGTGCGAGAGGTGCGCTGGCTCATGGGAGGTGGGGCTCCTGTCTCTCGGCGACGTCGTACGGGCACCGCGGGGCCGGCGGCACACCGCTCCCTCCGGGCCCGCGCCACGCACCAGTCTCAGCCCGGCCGGGCGGGCTGCGCAGCCCGATCGACGATTTGCCCCCGTTTCGTTCGTCTCCGAGATGTCGTCAACTCTGCGGTGAGGCAAGGGAGTTGTTGTTCCTTGGGGTTCTCGCGGATCCCGGCCATGCGGCACCGGAAGATCTGATGTTCAAATGTCTGACATTTGTATAGGCTGCTCCCATGACACGGATCAAGACCCCGCGCAGAACCGCCAGCCTGTCCGCGCAGCTCGTGGACAGCCTCCGCTCGCACATCGAGGCGGGTGGCTGGCCGGTGGGCACCCGGATCCCGCCGGAGCAGGTGCTGATGGAGGAACTCGGGGTGGGGCGCAGCACCCTGCGGGAGGCGCTGGGGGCGCTCACGCACCTCGGGCTGCTGGAGGCCAGGGCCGGGGACGGCACCTACGTCCGCTCGTCCAGCGAACTCCAGGCGGTCATGCTGCGACGGGCGGGCGCCGCGGAGCGGGAGAACGTCCTGGAACTGCGGACCGTCCTGGAGGAGTACGCCTCGGGGGCCGCCGCCCTGCGCCGCGACGACGAGGAACTGCACCGGCTGCGGGAGCTGTTGGCGGACGCGGACGCGGCCGCCGCGGGTGAGGACCCGTCGCTGGCCGTCAGCGTCGACGCGCTGTTCCACCGGGCCGTCGTGCGGGCGAGTAGGAACGACCTGCTGATCGAGGTGTACGACCACCTCGGCACCGCTCTCAGTTCCTCGTCGAGCGGCCTGACCTGGAACGCGGCCCAGGCCGAGGAGCACGCCGGGCTGCACCGCCGGCTCGTCGACGCGATCGAGGCCAGGGACGCCGACGGCGCCCGCGAGGCGGCGGGCACGATCGTCCGGCTCACCCGCGACCACGAGGCGCCGGCACCGGGATCAGGGTCAGGATCGGTAGGGGAGCGGTGAGCCCGCGGCCGGCCTCGATATCCCCGCGCTCCGACTCCCGGACGCCGGTCCCCGACCGCACCCGGCCCGCCGTGTCGGTCGGGCTGGTCGTCGCGATCTGCCTGGTGGCGGCGAACCTGCGGACCGGTCTCACCGGCGTCGGCACACTGCTGCCGGCGATCGAGCGGGACAGTGGCCTGTCGGCGAGCTGGGGCGGGCTGCTGAGCACCCTCCCGCTGCTGACGTTCGCCGCGACGTCACCCCTGGTGGCCCGGGCGTCGCACCGGTTCGGCAACGCCCGGCTGCTGGTGGCGGCCCTCGGTGCGCTCACGGTCGGGACGGTGGTCCGGTCGCTGCCCTCGGTGGTCTGTCTGTTCGCCGGGACGGTGGTCCTCTCCGCCGCCATCGCGTTCGGCAACGTCCTGCTGCCGGCCCTGATCAGGCGGAACGTTCCCGCGCACCGCATCCGGGGTGTCAGCGCGCTCTACGTGACGGTCATGGGCCTGACGGCCGCGGTCTCCTCCGGGGTCTCCGCGCCGCTCTCCCACGCCGTGCCGGGCTCCTGGCACACCGCCCTGGCCTGGGGGACCGCCTTCACCGTCGCGGCGTTCCTCGCCTGGCTGCCCCGGATGCGGCACGACCGGCCCGAGGCCGGCACCGGCGGGAGCCGCGCCGCCGTCCCCTGGCGGTCCGGGCTGGCCTGGCAGGTCAGCCTGTACATGGGCCTGCAGTCCCTGGCCTTCTACACCGCCGTGGCCTGGCTGCCCAGCATCCTGATCAGCCGGGGCGCCGCCGGCGGCACGGTCGGCTGGACGCTCTTCTCGTACCAGGTGGTCGCCCTCGCGGCCGGCAGCGTCCTGCCCCTGCTCACCCGGGGCCGCCATGACCAGCGGTGGACCGCCGCGGGCGCCTCGGTCGTGATGGCCGCCGGCTTCGCCGTACTGCTGTCCGCACCGGGGCTGACCGCGGTCGCGTGCGCCCTGCTCGGGCTGGGTTCCGGGGTGTGCCTCGTCCTCGCGCTGAGCTTCCAGAGCGAACGCGCCGGCAGCGCGGGCGAAGCCGCCGCGCTGGCGGGCATGGCACAGTCCGTCGGCTACCTCGTGGCGGCGGCGGGCCCCCTCCTGCTGGGGATCCTGCACGACGCCACCGACAGCTGGACCCTTCCGCTGGTGGTGCTGGTCGTCCTGAGCACCGTCATGGCGGGCGTCGGCTACGGTGCGGGCCAGGACCGCCAGGTGGGGCACCGCTCCGGCTGACGAGCGGACAGCCCCGTCGAGGAGCGCCCCGTCGAGGCCGGCCTCGACGGGCCGGGCGCTCACCGCGAGGCCAGGGCCTCGCGGTGAGCGCCCACGGTGCTACCTCTGCCAGCCGACGGTCTCGGGCAGCGGGCTGTGGAAGATGGCGGCACCGACGTTGGCGAGGCCCTTGCGGATGCCGTAGGTGGAGGGACCGCTGTAGAGCGGCAGCAGCGCGTACTGCTGGAGGGCCTTCTGCTCGATCGAGTTGACGGCCGCGATCTGCCGGCCGAGGTCGGCGATCTCTCCGGTGGCGCGGATCTCCTTGTCCAGCTCGGGGGTACCGGATCCGGTGATGTTGGAGTCGCGGTCCGAGCAGTAGAAGTCGCACAGGTACCGCGCGCCGAAGGGGTCCGTCGAGCGGTTGCCGGAGATGAACAGGTCGAAGCGGCGGTCGCTGAGCACCTTGGAGAAGTCGTTCTCGGAGACCTTGTTGACGTTCACCTTCACGCCGACACCCTTGAGCATCGCGGTGAACGCTCCGGCGGTGGCCTTCTCGATGGGGCCGTCGCCGAGCAGGGTGTAGCCGAGTTCGAGCGCCTTGCCGTCCTTGGTGCGGATGCCGTCGGCCCCGGGGGCCCAGCCGGCCGCGTCCAGGGTCTTGCGCGCCTCCTCGGGGTCGTACTTCAGTACGGCGGCGACGTTGTCCTGGTAGCCCTGCTGGAAGCTGTAGAGCACCGCCGAGCCGGGCAGCGGCTCGGTGTAGTCGAGGCCCTGGAACCGGATCTTCGCTATCTGCGTGCGGTCGATGCTCTCCTGCACCGCCTTGCGGACCTGGACGTCGCCGAGGAGCGGGGACTTGGTGTTGAGGTACAGCGCGTACTCGAAGGGGCTGCCGCCGCTGCGGACTTCGGCGTCCTTGGCCGTCCTCACCTGCTTGAGGTTCTCCGCGGTTCCGACGGGGGCGTAGTCGAGTTCGCCGTTCTTGAAGGCGTTGATCGAGGCGGCGCTCTCCAGGTTGACGTAGACGCGCTTGTCGAGCTTTCCCTTGCGGCCCCACCAGGCGGGGTTGCGCACGAAGGTGATGCTGCCGGAGTGGTCGTCCCAGGTGCCCACGGTGTACGGCCCGGTGCCCCACTCGGGGTGGGCCGTCTTGACGTACGCCTTGTTGAAGTTGTCGACGGTGGCGGCCTGGGGGTGCAGGAAGGTGGTGAACAGCGCGGACCAGGAGGCGTTGACGCCCTGGAAGGTGATGACCGCCTGCTTGTCGTCCGCGCCCCGGGTGACGGAGGTGATGCGGTCGTAGCCGTCGGTGGAGGAGGCCGCGTAGTCCTTGTCCGAGCCGTTGTTGGCCTTCCAGGTCGCCTCGATGGCCCGCCAGTCGATCGGGGTGCCGTCGTTGAACACGGCCTTGGGGTTGAGGGTGATGACGACCTTCTGGTCGCCGCCCTCGACCGAGACCTTCACGTCGCTGTAGTAGTCCGGGTTGTACCGGACCTCGCCGGTGGGCGAGTAGGTGATGGCGTCGGCGTTGTACCAGGACCAGATCCGCAGCGTGTTCAGGGTGCCGTTGACGTTGAAGGGGTTGCCCTGCTCGTCGAAGGTCCCCGCGGTGGTGTAGGTGCCGCCGTCCTTGACGTTCTCGTACGGCTGGGGGTTGTAGTCGGTGACCGAGGACGCGACCTTGGCGGCGTTCTCGGTGCTCTGCCCCGGGGAGCCGCCCGAGGAGCCGCCGGAGGGGGAGGGGGAGGAGCAGGCGGTGGCGGCGACCGCGACGGCCGCGGCGAGTGCGAGGGGCAGGGCGAGCTTCCGGCGCATGGGATGTCCTTGGTGGCGATCGGTGAGTCGGTGGGAGTCGGTGGGTCGGGGTGGGCGGTGAGGGCGGGGCGTCGGTGCGGAGCGGGTGTCAGACCGCGTGGCAGGCGTACTGGTGGTCGGAGCCGTCCGGGGCGCCGACGGTCGCCGGCCGTTCGGTGCGGCAGCGCGCCCGTACGCTCTCGTCGGCCTCCCGGTGGAGCGGGCAGCGGTCGACGAACACGCAGCCCCTGGGCAGCCGGGCGGCGCTGGGCTGCTCGCCCGCGAGGACGATGCGCTCGCGGTGGCGCTCGCGCTGCGGGTCGGGTACCGGGATCGCCGACAGCAGGGCCTGGGTGTACGGGTGCCGGGGCCGGGCGAAGATCTCCTCGGTGGCGCCGGACTCGACGATGTGTCCGAGGTACATCACCGCGATGCGGTCGGAGAAGTAGCGCACCACGGCCAGGTCGTGCGCCACCACGAGGTAGGCCAGGCCCAGTTCGCGCTTCAGCCGGGCGAGCAGGTTGATGATCTCGGCCTGCACGGAGACGTCCAGGGCGGACAGCGGTTCGTCCAGGGCCAGCAGCTTCGGCTCGCGGGCCAGGGCCCGGGCGATGCCGACGCGCTGGCGCTGGCCGCCGGACAGGGCGGCGGGGAAGCGGTCGCCCATGGCGCGCTCCAGGCCCACCAGGTCCAGGAGCCGGGTGACCCGGGAGCGCGTGGCCGCCCGGTCGGCGCCGGCGGCCCGGAGCGGTTCGGCCAGCAGGTCGAAGACGGTCAGTCGGGGGTCCAGGGCGTCCGTCGGATCCTGGAGGACGATCTGGACGTCGCGCCGCAGCTCGCGCACCTGGGCGGCCGACCGCAGCGTGGCGACGTCGGTGCCGGCCACCTCGATGCGGCCGCCCTCGGGGGCGCGCAGCCGCAGGATCTCGCGCAGCGTGGTGGTCTTGCCGCTGCCGGACTCGCCCACCAGGCCCAGGGTTTCGCCCGCGCGCAGCTCGAAGCTGACGCGGTTGACCGCGTGCAGGGTCCCCACCCGGCGCTTGAGCAGGGCCCCCTTGGTCACGGGGAACGTCTTGACCAGGTCCTCGACGCGCAGGACCACGTCGCCGGCGCCGGGCTCCCCGGCCCTGGGCTCTGCGGCGCCGGCCGCCGGCACGGGGGCAGCCGGTGGCACGGGGGCGGCCTGCCCGGCCGGGTCGAGGCCGCCGTCGGCGATCTCCTGGGCGCGGTGGCAGGCGGCGCGGCCGGGCCGCCCGGCGGGTGCGGTCAGGTCCGGTTCGATGGTCCGGCACACGTCCAGGACCGCCGCGCAGCGGGGCGCGAAGGGGCAGCCGCCGGGCAGGCCGGCCAGGGACGGCGGCTCTCCGCCGACCGGGATCAGGGGCCGTTCGACGCCGCTGTCCACGGTCGGGACGCTGGCCAGCAGGCGGGCGGTGTAGGGCATCGTGGGATGACGGAAGAGCTCGTCGACGCCCGCGTGCTCGACGATCCGTCCGGCGTACATGACGGCGACGTCGTCGGCGTGGCCGGCGACCACGCCCAGGTCGTGGGTGATCAGGACGAGACCGGCGCCGGTCTCGCGCTGGGCCAGCCGCAGGACGTCGAGGATCTGGGCCTGGACGGTGACGTCGAGCGCCGTGGTGGGCTCGTCGGCGATGAGCACCGAGGGCTTGTTGGCGATGGCCAGGGCGATGACGACGCGTTGGCGCATGCCGCCGGAGAACTCGTGCGGGAACGACTTGGCGCGTTCGCGCGGGTCGGGGATGCCGACCAGGTCGAGCAGTTCCACCGCCTGCTCCCAGGCGTCGTTCCTGGACAGCTCCCGGTGCACGCGCAGGGCCTCGGAGAGCAGCCGGCCGACGCTGAAGATGGGCGTGAGCGCGGACATCGGGTCCTGGAAGACCATGCCGATGTCCTTGCCGCGCACCCGGGAGAGCTCCTTGTCGTCCAGCCCGGCCAGGTCGCGCCCGCCCAGCAGGATCCGGCCGCCGAGCCGCGCGGTGGGCGGCAGCAGGCCCATGACGGCGAGGGCGGTGGCGGACTTGCCGGAGCCGGACTCGCCGACGATGCCCAGGGTGCGCCCGGGCAGGAGGTCGAAGTCGACGCCGCGCACGGCCTCCACCGGTCCGGCCTCGGAGGGGAAGGAGACGCGCAGGCCGCGTACGGACAGGACGGGTGCGGGCCCGGTGGGCCCGGTTGCCGGTCCGGTCGCGGGTCCGGCCGCGGGCCCGGTGTGGGGGGCGGGTGCGAGGGTCATCGTCGGCCTCCTGCCGCGCCGGTGGTGGACGTGGGGTCGAGGGCGTCGCGCAGGCCGTCGCCGACGAAGGTCATCGAGACGGTGAGCAGCACGGTCAGCCCGGCGGGGAAGGCGAAGAGCCAGGGGGCGCTGGTGATGGTGCCCGCGCCGTCGGCGAGCATCGTGCCCAGCGACACGTCGGGGGTCTGGACGCCGAAGCCCAGGAAGGACAGGGCGGTCTCGCTGAGCACGGTGGAGACCACGCCCAGGGTGAGGTTGACGATGAGCAGGGAGCCCAGGTTGGGGATGATGTGGCGCACCACGATGTGCAGGGGGCGCACGCCCATGTACTCCGCGGCGCGCACGTAGTCGCGCTCGCGCAGGGACGTCGACACCGACCAGACCACGCGGGCGGTGGACATCCAGCCGAACACCGTCAGGACGAGGATGAGGACCCGCCAGTCGCCCGCCAGCCGGTGCGAGACCAGGGCGAGGACGAGGAAGGAGGGCACGATCAGCAGGAAGTGGATGAGGGCGAGGGTGGCCTTCTCCACCCGGCCCCCGACGTAGGCGGCGCCCGCGCCCACGACCGCGGCGATGGCGACGGTCAGCAGGGACACCGTCACCGCGATCACCAGCGAGCGCTGGAGGCCGTGCACGGCGGCGGCGTAGACGTCGTTGCCGCCCTGGTTGGTGCCGAACCAGTGCTCGGCGCCGGGGGCCTGGGTCAGGGCCGAGAAGTCGGCGTCGGCGTACCCGTACGGGGTGAACAGGTCTCCGAGCGCGCTGAACAGCACGAGCAGCAGGAAGATCACCACGCCGGCGACGGCGGTCCGGTTGCGCAGGAAGCGGCGCAGGTAGAGGCGGCGCCGGCCCAGGTAGCGCCCGTCGTGCCCGCTGCGCCCGTCGTGCTCGGTGGGCGGCGGATCGGCGGCCGGTCCGGGTGCGGCGGCGAGGACGCCTCCGGAGGCCGGGTCGGGACTCACAGGGGTGCCCATCTCAGCTCACCCGCACTCTCGGGTCGAGAAGAACGGTGGCGATGTCCGCGAGGATCGCGCCGATCGCGGTCAGGGCGGCGGCGAAGGCGGCGGTCGCCACGGTGCCGTGCACGTCGTTCTTGCTGATGGTCTGGATGAAGTACTGGCCCATGCCGTTCCAGCCGAAGATCGTCTCGGTGAGGACCGCGCCGGTGAAGACGGCCGGGATGCTGAAGGCCACGGACTGGGCGGTGGGGATCAGGGCGGTGCGCAGGGCGTGCCGGCGGATCGCCTGGGCGCGGGTGAGCCCGGTGGCCCGGGCGGTGCGCACGAAGTCGGAGCCGATGACGTCCAGCAACAGGGAGCGCTGGGTGAGGTGGTAGCCCACGTACCCCGTCAGGGTGAGCGTCAGCGTCGGCAGGACCAGGTGCAGCAGCCGGTCACCGGCCGTCGCCCAGAACCCTTCCACACCGGGCGAGTTCTCTCCCGCGACGTACAGGAAGTGCCAGCCCGCGTGCTCGTTCAGCCGGATGGCCAGCAGCACCAGGGCGAGGGCGGCGATGGACACCGGGACGTTGAAGAGCGCCATGGACAGGGCCTGGGCGGCCCGGTCCCGCCAGCCGTACTGGCGCGAGGCGGTGTGGACCGCGAGCGCGACACCGACGGCGACGGACAGGACCGTCGCGCCGATCACCAGTTCGGCGCTGACCAGGGAGCGGTAGCCGATCTCCCCGTTCACCCGGACCCCGACCGGGGAACGGCCCCAGTCGAAGTGCAGGACCACCCCGGTCAACCAGTCCCACCAGCGGTGGAGCAGCGGTTCGTGCGGGTCGAGGTTGTACGGGGCCAGGGCCCGGGAGATCTGCTCCTCGGTGCGGACCGGGCGCAGCTCCTTGAAGTTCGAGCGCGGGTCGAGGAACCAGCCGGCCAGGAAGTACGTGGCGTTGGTGGCCACGGCGATCACCAGGAACCAGCCCGCCGCCCTGCGTGTCACGTACCGGAGCACGGACGCCACCTCCCCGCCGGATGCGTCGGGTTCGGCCGGGGAGCGCCGGGTCTGGGGAATCTGGGCATGCGGGTGGAACTTCCTCGGTCCAAGGGGCGGTTGCACGATCGTGCAGAAGCCAGTCTGTGTGCGAGCGACACCCGGCACCAGGGATCGAGGCAGGTGGACACGAAGACGAAACGCCCCCGCAGCAGGCGGATGTGTCCCCGTCACATTCCCGTCGAATGCGCAGGTGGGAGGGGCCGCGGGCGAAGGGCGACCGCCGGGAACTGGGCCGACCGGGTTCCCGGGAGGCCCCGCACGGGTGCCCGTGCGTCGCCGTTCGGGTGACAGCCGCTCATGGCCTCGCCGGCGGAGTGGAAATGTCCGAAGGCACGATCCGTGCACAATCCACGAACGTCGAGGAGTTCCCATGAAGTCGCGAGTCGGACTTGCCGCCGGGGTGGCGGCCCTGGCGGCCCTGGCAGCCGGACTGCTGACGGCGCCGGCGTACGCCGCCCCGACGGTGCAGGCGGTGGACCTGAACGCCGACACCTACCTCACGTCCGGGCAGGGCGCCGACAGCTGCCCGTCGGGCCGGCTGTGCCTCTACCGGGACGTCAACTACAACGGGGGCGGCAGCGCTCCGATCCTGGTCACCCGCTCGAACGTGTCCTACCTGGGCGACTACAACTTCAACGACGCAGCCAGCTCGTACTACAACAACACCAGCCTGCCGGTGGTGCTCTACGAACACGCGACCTACGGGGGTGGACAGCTGGCGATCCGATCGCACGGCTACGGCAACCTCGACAGCTCCTGGAACGACAAGGCGTCCTCCCTGCAGTTCTTCTCGTAGACGCCCGCCGCACCGGCCCCGCGGCCGGTGCGGCCACGGAAGGACGCCGGGCTGCGCCCCGCTCCTGGGCCGGGCCGAGTGAGCAGGTGGAAGCAGGGTGGTAGGAACGTGCGGTGACGTTCTACGAGGACATGAGCCCCTACGCCTACTGGCACAGAGAGACCTTCACCGACACGACCACGGGCTGCTGCTTTCTGAGTTTCCAGCCTCAGTACGAGCGCCTGAACATCGGCTGGTTGTCGGGTGATCAGCCATGGGCCAGCGGGGTAGCGCCGGCGGACTTCATCGACAGGCTTGAGGCCGTCCTCGCCGTACAGGCGGTCAACGAGATGCTGGGCCTCCACGACTGCGAGCTCTGCCCGCCCTCGGAGGAGCAGCCACCGGAGTGGTACAAGCCGCGGCCAGGGCACCGGCGAAGCAGCGCGGGCACGGGTGAGATCCGTATCCCGGGCGGGCCGGGCGCAGCGTTCGCGGCTCCGACGCTCATCGGCCACTACGTCATCGATCACGGGTACGTGCCGCCCAAGGCCTTCGTCGACGCGGTGCTCGCATTCGATCCGAGCGGTCACACGAGCGCCGAGTACCCGTGGATGCGTTTCCCCTGGGTGCCCACGGACGCGGTTCTCTATGACGCCTCAGTCGAGTGACCCGGGACCAGGGGCGCCGCGCGGTCGCGCTCACCCCGCGCTGCCGAAGGCGACGACCGAGCCCGCCACCGCGCTGGCCGGCGCCGACGTCCCCAGCGCTGCCGGCCCCCCACCCGATCGGTGACCAGTTCGCGCAGGCAGGGGATGTCGAACGCGAGGACCGGGGTCGCGGTGGCGAGGGCCTCGGCCGCGACCATGCCGAAGGTCTCGTAGCGGCGGGGCACGCAGACCAGGCGTACCCGTGTGCGAAGCCGGGGCGGGGTTCGGTAGCGTGGCCGGAGGAGTGCCGGGAAGCCTGGTCGGCGAACAAGGGACAGCTGTGTCCGCGGGCCGGTCCGGGGGTGATGTGCGTGGCACTCGACGCGAGGTCCACCGGCACGCCACAGGCCCTGCCGAGGCTGCGTACCCGCCGCCCCTCACGCCGGCTCCGGCTCCCTCGGGCCCTCCACACCGTTCACAGGACCTCAGTGAACCCCGGTCAGACTCAGAGAACCGCGACACCGTCCGGCGTTCCGGCCACCCGGTGCCGTCCGACCCCGGAAGGGGCGGGGCGGCACGCCCCGGCGACGGCGACCCGGGCGTTCCGGCCACACACCGGACCGGGGGGGAGAACCGTCATGACCCACCGTCCCTCACCATGGACCCGCACCGGCGGCGCGCTGCTCGCCGCGGCGGCGCTCGTCCCGGCGGCGGCCGCCTGGTACCTGTTCGCCGTCCTGCTGCCGGACGACACCGAGCGGTACCGCTCGTACTCGGCCGCCGCGACCTGCCCGGCCGCCGGCGAGCGCGCGGCGGTCGAGGAGTGCGTGCGCACCGTGCCGTTCACCGTCAGCGGCACGGTCCTCCGGAGCAAGAACCTCCGGGCGACGCTGGACGGCGCGCCGTACTGGAGCGGCGAGGTGCCGTTCGGCGACACCGGGCCGCTGCTGGACGACCTGAAGCCCGGCGACCGGGTGGACGGGACGGTGTGGCGCGGCCGGGTGATGCGCCTGGAACGGGCCGGCGTCGCGCAGGCCTCCTCCGACCAGCCCCGCGACGAAATGCAGATCACCGCCGGGCTGGGCACCTTCGCCGCGCTGTTCGCGGTGCTCGCCGCCGTCCTGGGCGCGCTGCGGTTCACCGGCCGCCCCGGCACCGCCGCCCTCGCCCGGTCGCTCCTCCTCTGGACGCTGCTCGCCTGCGGCGTGCCCTCGGTGCTCGCGTTCCGGATCGGCCTGCCGTGGTGGACGGTGCCGGCCGTGGCCGTCCCGGCGGTGCTGCTCGCGGCGGAGGCGGTGCGGCGCCGGAACGCAGGGGGCACCCCGGGGGGACCGCGGAGCCCCGTGACCGGCCGGCTGCCCGCCTGACGAGTACGGCGAGACTCCGTCATGAGGCGCCCGGAGGGCCCACCGATCTACGGCGGGTTGCTCGGGAGCCGGTTCGGTACCGATGTCCCAGGATCTTGACCCGGAGCGGGCTTCTCCGGCTGAATGGTCGAGGCGGGCCGGTACCGCAGGGGATCGTCTCGGCATGGCCTGGTAGCTGACGGGACCACACCGATCGCAGGACCGGTCCCGGTGGGGGAGCTCAGGACCGGCGGCGGCCATGCCTTCGAGCCGGCGAGCCGACCGCGCGCGAGGACAAGGTGAGGAGCCATGGACGAACCGGTTGATGCTGCTGCCGGGATTCTCGAAGAGTTCCGAGCGCACGGATCCTTGACGGAGGAACGGTCGGTGGAAGCCGGCTGGGAGGATCGGCCGACGAGGGTCACACCGGCGTTGCTGCTGCTCTTCGCAGCCAAGATCCTGGCGCAGCTGAGGCAGGAGGAAGGCGTCGACTTCCCCTCCCGGGTGCCCGGGCCCACCGCGCGGGGGCCGGAGGAGGAAGCACTCGGCATCGTGGTCGCCGGCCTGCTCGGTGACGTGTCCGCCTTCCAAGCGGGCACCAGCGGAGACTGTTCACCCTGCCGAACGTCCTCGTCGTCCTGACCGTCCTGGTCGATGACGAGGCGATGGACGAACACGGGGTCAGGAAGCTGCTGCAGGCTGCCGAGGAGACCGCGGGTGCGTTCCTCCGCGCCGAGGACCCCTTCCGTATGGCGGTTCGGGGCGACGACGTCGGACCATGGGACGTGAGCGAGGCCGGCTGGCGGGGGACGGAGGTCATCGACCTCGGGGGCCTCAGGCTTCCGCGCGGTCCGGGTATCGATTTCACGGAGTTCCAGGGCCGGGCCGTCCCCAAGGGCGGCTGCCTCCAGGAGGGCCTGGACGCCGTCGGCGGGGCGGCGTTCCTGAACTCCGCCCCCTCCGCCCTGCCCGGCGGCGGGCCGAAGGAGCCCCTGACGGATCCACGCGTCGTGGCCGCCGACCGGCAGTGGAGCAACTGCATGAAGGACCGCGGCTTCACCTACGCCACCCCGGCGGACGCCTACATGGACCCGCGCTGGCGCGACCGGACGCAGGGCGCCGGAGCGTCCGTCGGCCACACCCCGGCCGAACTCGCCACCGCGACCGCCGATGACGCCTGCAAGCGGTCCACCGGCTTCATGGGGATCGCGGTGGCCGTCCAGGCCGCCTACGACCGGCAGTACATCGCGGCGCACCCGCAGGAGCCGGCGACGTTCGCGCAGGGCATCGGCCGGCACGTCGCCGACGCGGAGAAGACCGTCGCGGCGGGCACGGCCGGGTAGCGGAGGCCCGGGCGACCCGGGACGCCGGTCGAACGCCGGATGTCACGGCGAGTTCACGAGAGCCGGCCCCTTCCGCCGGGCGCCCGGCGTCGCCCCTCCCCGCCCGGGCGGCGCAGCCGCCACCGCCCCACCGGGAGGGCACTGGCCGACAGCCCCGCCAGCAGCAGGACCGCCCAGATCCGGTGCGTGGCCGTCCAGTCCGGGTGCCCCGGCGGGAGGAACAGCGCGGCCCGCTCAGGCAGCAGCACCGCCGTGACGACCAGCAGCAGGACGCCCGGCACCGCGGTCGCGGCGCCGTGCTCCCCGTCGGTGAAGCGCAGCCCGAGGGCCGCCAGCCCCAGTGCGCCCGCCACCAGTGCCGCCGCCTCCAGGGCCAGGCCGCCCCACGGGAAGAGTGCCCGCGCCTGCGGATCCACCGTCGCCCGGGCCAGCACCGCGACCGTCACCCAGACCACCGCACAGGCCACCAGCACCGGCAGCGCCCGCACCGCGCGCACCAGCAGCCGTGACACCGGCACCGACACCGTCGTCCGGGCCGCCGGGTCGTCCAGTGCGAAACCCGCGCCGAGCGCCACCGCGACGGCACCGACCCGGGCGAGCAGCGCCGCGTCGGGAAGCCCCAGGCCGATGTGGAGCACCACCGGAACCCCGGCGGTCACCATCCCGACGAGCGCGCCCAGCAGCAGCGGCAGCCTCGGCGCCAACCGCACCGCGGGCCCCGACAGTGCGATGGCTCGCCGTACCGCCCCCGCCCGCCCCGCCCCGCCCCCCGTCGCCGTCCCGGTCAGCACCCGGCCACCTGCTCGCCCGCGGAGAGGGCCGGCGGGGCCGGCACGCCGAGGAGTTCGGCCGCCCGGTCCACCGAGGTGCCCGACGCGGTCAGCGCCGCCCAGTTCGCCCCGATCGCCGGCGTCCTGTTCCCGGCCGGCCGGTCGATCAGGGTGAAGGCCAGCTTCGCGGCCCGGGGTTCGAAGGACAGCCCGGCCGAGGAGCCCAACAGCGGCATGCTGATCCCACCGCCGAACGTCCGGTCGCGGACCGACAGCAGGGCCTCCCTCGTCCCCGGGGTGGCCCGGCCCGCCAGGGCCAGCACCAGCACCGCCCGGGAGCCGCACACCATCGACAGCTTCGGCTGGTCGGGCACACCGCCGGTCACCACCCGGTAGGCGAAGCCGGTCGCGAACTCGGCGACCGCGTCGCTCCGCCGGTCGCCCGCCGCCGCTCCGTCGCTCCAGTCGGTCCCCACGGTCACGGCGGCCGCCAGGCCCGCCGCCGCGTCGTCCCGGCTCCAGTCCTCCAGCGGGGCCGCGACCCCGCTGCTCCCGCCGCCCTGGGGGAAGATCCGCTGGCGCACCGCGTACGGCGCACCGGCCACGCCGGCGGGGGTCTCGCGCAGGACGCCCTCGCCCACCGCCCGCCACTGCGGCCGCCACGCCTCGAAGCCCGGGAACGCGCAGAGGGTGAGGTTGCCGTCCACCACACAGCTCTGGTGCGCCGCCGGGTGCGCGGTGAACTCCGCCCGCCGGTCGGCCACTTCGACGGAGACGCCGCCGGTCTGCGGCACACCGGCGGCCAGCGCGCCCGCCAGGGCCGTCACCGCCGCCGCCTTCACCCCGGGGCCCCGGCCACCGGTCCGCAGCACCGCCGCCGCCGACAGCAGCACCGCCAGCGCCACCAGCCACAGCACGTGCCAGGCCGCCGGACGGCCCGTCAGCACCGGTGGCAGGGGAGCCGCGTTCTCGTTCTCGAACGCCAGCAGGCCCAGCCAGCGCCACCCGGAGCCGGTGTTCAGCGCCCCCGCGAAGGTCAGCACGCCCAGGCCCACCACGGCCATCGGCGCCACGGCCGCCGACGTGGCCAGCACCGACAGCAGCACGCCGATGACGCCCGCCAGCAGGACGCACAGCGGACCGGCCGCCAGCTCCCACGGGCGGACCTCGCCCACCGCGCCCGGCCGACCCGCCAGGTACCCGATCCGGGCCGCCGTCAGCAGCAGGGCGAGCAGCGCCGCAGGCACCACCGCCAGCAGGTGTGCGCACGTCCGCCGGGCGCGGCCGACGATCAGCACCTCGTACATCGCCTCGGTCGCGTTGCGGTGCGAGCGCAGCGCCCCCTGGTTGGCCGCCAGCAGGACACCGGCCGCGACCAGCAGCATCGGGAGGTGGATGAACCAGGACTCGTCCTGCAGCACAGGGAAGCGGTGCGCGGCGTCGCCCGTCGCCAGGTCGTAGACCCAGAACGCCGCGTACAGGGCGGCGGCGGCCGGCACCGCCGGGTGGAGCAGCAGCCGCCGGGCCTCGGCCCGGGCCAGGGCGAACACCGCGGTCCGGCCGGCCCCCGGACGGACCGCGGCGGCGCCCGGTCGCACCGGCGCCCCGGGCGTGGCAGTGGTCGACCGCGTCATCGCACGGCCCCCTCGGTGGAAAGCGCACCGTCGAGCAGCAGCAGGTAGCCGTCCTCCAGGGAGGGTGCGACCAGCTCGGCGTCCGGCGGCGGGCTGCCGATGTTGCGGAAGGTCCCCTCGCCGGTCCGCCAGCCGGCCAGCGCCGTACCGTCGCGCTCGCCGCTCGACCAGACCCGGCCCGAGGCCAGCGCCACCAGCTCGGAGGGCAGACCCTGGAACTTGACCACGCCCCGGTCGAGCACCACCACCCGCCGGCACAGCGCGGCCACGTCCTCGGTCTGATGGGTCGACAGCAGCACGGTGCGGTTCTCCCCGAGGTCCGCGACGAGCTCGCGGAAGCGGAGCCGCTGCTCCGGGTCCAGCCCCACCGTCGGCTCGTCCAGGACGAGCAGTTCGGGGTCGCCGATGATCGCCGCCGCCAGCGCGACGCGTTGGCGCATCCCGCCCGAGAGCGCCTTGATCCGCTTGCTCCGCTGGTCGGCGAGCCCCACCGCCTCCAGGACCCTGAGCGCCTCCTCGCGGCGCGCCCTGCGGTCCGTCATCTCCTTGAGGATCGCGACGTAGTCGACGAAATCCAGGGCGGTGAAGTGCGGGTGGAATCCGGGGTTCTGCGGCAGGTAGCCCAGTTTGCGCCGGACGGCCAGCTTTCCCGGGCCGGTCGCCGGGTCGTGTCCCAGGACGGTCACCTCGCCCCCGTCGGCGGGGGCGGCCGTGGCCAGCACCCGCAGCAGCGTCGTCTTGCCGGCGCCGTTCGGCCCCAGCAGCCCCGTCACGCCCGGCCGCAGCCGGAACGTCACCCGGTCCAGCGCCGGGCGGCCTCGGTAGCTCACCGAGAGCGAGCGGACGTCCACCGGACTGTCGTGGTCGGACATCGGTCTCCTGATTCGGGTAGTGGTCGGAATCCTCGGCACCGGACGGCGCGCGGTCGGCCCACGGGCGGCGGCGTACGGTCGCGGGGCAGGCCGGTCTGATGAGTAGTCAGACGGTCAGACGGCGGGCCGGCCGGCGCGGCTCCTGGGAGAAGCGGCGCCGGTTCAGGACGATGAACCCCGCGGCGGCCAGGGCGAGGAACACCACCGTGCCCTGGCCCGGGCCGGTGAGGAGGAACGAGGACGTCGTCCCGCCCCGGCCGGCGATCGCCGCCGCCGCGATCCAGCCCGCGCCGGTCGTACGGGCCGCCACGGTCGGGTCGACGTAGGCGGACAGCGCCAGGGTCAGCGAGGTCACCGCGACCGAGGGTGCCAGCCAACCGAACACCGCCAGGCCCTGGGTCGGCAGGACGAGGGTCACCAGGGCGCTGAGTATGGTGCCGGCGGCCAGCACCACGGCGCTGCGGAGCAGGACCAGCCGCAGGCTGTTCAGCGGCATCACCAGCCCGAACTCGTACATCGGGTCGAAGGCCGGCCCGTACGACATCGCGACGCCCGCCACCGGGATCAGCGGCGCCACCACCAGCAGGGCCGTCGCCGAGACTCCCGGGGACAACCGGGCCGCCACCGCCGCGAACAGCAGGGTGACCACGGAGGCAATCAGCCAGGACCGCCGGAGCACGGGGGTCGCCAGGGCGAGCCGGGCCAGGTGCTCGGGCACGCCGATCCGCAGCAGCAGCCGCTCGGCCGGGCTGCGGGCCGGCTCGTCGAGCACCTCGGAAAGCAACTGCCAGCGCGCCTCGGTGTGTGCCTGAGGCACCTCGGAGGCGAGCCCGGCCCGGCAGGGCGCGCACCCGTCCAGGTGGTGCTCGACCTCCGGGAGCCGCTCGACGGGCAGCGCGCCCCGGGCGTAGGCGGCGAGCAGGGGGCCTGCCACGTGGGGCCCCACCGGCCGCTCGGCGTACCGTTCCGCTGTCACGCCAGTTCCTCCCGAAGTCGTCTGCGCGCCCTGCTGGCACGGGACTTGACCGTCCCTTCGGGGATGCTCAGCGCCACCGACGCCTCCTTCGAAGTCATCCCGTCGAGCACGGTGGCGGCGAGCACCGCCCGCAGGTCGGTGGGCAGCCGCTCGATCGCCGCGCCCAGGTCCCCGTGCGCGAGGCCGCCGAGTACCGAGTCCTCCGCGGACGGTGACCCGTCGTCATGTCCCCGGAAGCGCACCAGGAGCGCCTGGAGCCGCTGCCGCGAGCTGTGGCGTCGCGTCGCGTCGGCCAGCCGGCGGGCGCAGATACGCCACAGCCAGCCCGCCACGTCCGCGCCGTCCTGCTGCCGGTACCGGGAGGCACCGCGCCACACGCTCACGAAGACCTCTTGGACGATGTCGTCCACCAGCGCCGCGTCCGCGCAGCGGTAGCGCAGCCTGGCCGTCAGCCACGGCGCGTAGTGGCGGTAGAGCAGCTCGAACGCGACTCGGTCGCCGTCCGCCACCGCGTACAGCAGCGCGGCGTGCTCTTCGGACTGTCCCATCTCTCCTGCCACACCCCACTGATCGCCGCCCGCCCCCCGAACGGTTCTCTTCCGCCCGAACCGGCCCGGATCCTGGCGACCGGCAAAGGCGGCGTGTGGCGAGGGGCCCGGACCATCAGGTGCTGCCGTCCTCGGCGGTGACGCAGGACCCGAAACGCCCGCGATGCCGACGGCGGCCGGGAGGCCGGTCGGCATGGACGGCAAGGCGCGGCCGCCGGGCCGGGTCCGCGGGGCCGACCTCGGAGACCGTCAGGGCCGGACCATGCTCGGGGTCGCGTTCCCCAGGAGGCTCAGCGCTCGCATGGCCTCGCGCTCCACACGTGAGAGATCGCCGAGGACCGAGCCCGCCTGGACGAGGCACCGTGCATCGCCCGATTCGCCCGCCTTCGTGATCAGCGCTGCCACCTCCGTCCACAGGGTGGCCGCCTCGGCGTACAGCGTGTGGCCGGTGCGCAGGTGGCCGCTGTCGAGCAGGTCGGTGCATTCGGCGAGGAAGTCGCGGTAGAGGTTGCGGAACAGGGCGCCGCCGGTGCCGGCCTTCTCCATCAACAGGGCTGCCTGCGGCAGGTCCCGCTGCGGGTCGTCGGTGCGCTGGAGCCATGTGCGGACCAGCTTGCCGGCCTTCTCGATGCCGCGGTGGCCGAGGTTGGCGATGGGCGGGTCGAGGAAGGCGTCCGCGCAGGCGGTGATGGCGGGGACGATGCGTCCGTGCGGGGCGGGCAGGTCTTCCGGTGCGGTGAGGGTGAAGGACCGGTGCCGGGCGGTCATCGGGCCTCGCGCGGCCCTGGCCCGGGCGAGGCCGGCCAGGCTGGTGGAGACCGCTCCGCCCTGCCGGTCGGTGTCCACCAGGTAGGCCGTGCGGTCGTCGTAGCCGTACATGGCGACGACATGGCCCCCGAAGTGGATCTTCGAGCCGAAGTAGTCCAGGTGGTAGCTGTCGAGTTGGAGCCCGACGGGGTGGCCGGCGGCGATGGGGGCCGCCACGTCGTCCCATGCCCTGCGCGGGGAGGCGGTCTCCTGGACCAGGAGTTCCAGCCCGAGCCCGGTGGCCAGGTGGACGGTCAGGTCGAAGGGCTTGACCCGTCCCCCGAGGAAGGGGAAGCCCATGTTCCTGCCGTCCCAGTAGATGAAGGACAGGCCGGAGCCGAGGCTGAACAGCATGGGCTCGGACAGGTCGATTCCTTGGTGCCGCAGCAGCACCCCAGGGCCGACGTCTCGCAGTGCTGCGTGCCGCGGGCGTCGATGTCCGTCACCGTGGCGTCTGTCACCGTGGCCATGCCGGGTTCTCCTGGACGGGGATGATCAGTCGGGTCATCAGTTCTTCCTGCGGTGCTTCCGCCGGTCCGACGAGGTACGCCTCGCGTACGGGGGCTCGTGGGCGCAGTCCGTGCTCGTGGACGGCGGCGAAGAGCGCGTTGTAGGCCAGGGGAAGTTGCGCATAGGGCCCGGTGTGCACGGTCTCGGCGACGGGCCCGCCGGGCAGCACCTCGAACTCCAGGCCGGGCAGGCCTTCCCCCTGCGCCGTCCGCGCTCCGACGGCGATCTCCATCCGCTCTGCCAGGTCCAGCGGGTACAGCCCCCACAGCGGCGGCTCCCAGGCGATGCCCGCCCCGCCGAGCACGGACAGCAGCCGACCCGCGCATTCCCCGACCCCGGTACCGATCTCCGCGGGGGCGCAGACCGCTCGCACCACCGCCAGCCGTCGCTCCGGCTCCCTGCCCAGCCTCACCTCGTAGCCGGGCAGGCCGCCCTCCGCCAGCCGCTCCAGGATCTCCAGCCGGGCCTGGTCCCTGCCGATCCGTTCGGCCAGCCGGTCCCGCTCGGCGCGCAGGATCCCCGCCCTGCGCTCAGGCCCGGCAGCCAGTGCCCGGGCGATCACGGCCAGGGGGAGGTCCATCTCGCGCAGCAGGGCAATGGTCAGGGCATCACGCGCCTGGCCGGGTGCGTAGTAGCGGTAGCCGGAGCGCGCGTCCACGCGGATGGGAGCCAGCAGCCCCGTGTCGTCGTAGTGCCGTAGCTGCTTCACGCTGAGGCGGCACAGGCGAGCGAAGCGCCCGATGGTGAGAAGTCCGTCTTGCACGCCACCATGGTGGACTCTCCCACCGTGGGAGAGTCCAGTGCCGAACCGGCGGCGTCGGGGCCCGTGCCGGCCGGCGGGGGAGCGTCTTCCGTCCGGGCCGCCGACCCCACTAGCCTGCCTGTCATGCACGCGTTCGAATCATGCGTCCGGCCTGTGGCTGCGCCCCGTCAGGCGGGCGCCACGGAAGTCGGGTTCGGCCGGCGGGCATCCCCGGCCGAACCCTGGCGCATGCTCCGGCGCGACTGACATCTCTACGCCAGGGGGGAAAATGAGACTCGTTCGAATGCGCCACCGGATCGGCATGCTGGCAGTCGCGGTGCTGACCGTCGCGGGGTCCGCCGTACTGGTACCGCCGGGGGAGGCGGTGGCCGCGTCCGGGCCCATCGATCACGTCGTCTTCTGGAACAAGGTCCTGCTCGACGCGTACCGGCAGACCCGCAACACCGGTCCCGGGCCGCTGGCGCACGCGGGGGCCGTGATGCACACGGCGATCTGGGACGCGGTGGACTCCGTCCTGCCCGCCGCCGACCGCCGGTTCCGTCCGTATCTGACCGTGGTGCCGGCGCCCGGTACCGCCTCGGTCGAGGCGGCGATCGACCAGGCCGCGCACGACACCCTGACCGGGCTCTTCCCCGGCTTCAACCCCGGCCACGACTTCGCCGCCGACTTCCGCCAGGCCCTCACCGCGGCACGGGCCACCATCCCGGCCTCCGTCACCGAGACGGCCCGCAACCAGGGAGCCGCCGTCGGAAGCGAGGTGGCCCGGGTCGCGGTCGAGAGCCGGCCCGGCACCACACCCGCCTGGGACCCGTCCTACACCCTGGACGACGTGCCCGGCGCCTGGCGGCCCACGGACCCGGGGCAGTCGGCCCCGACCGACCCCAACTGGGGCCGGCTCGCTCCGTTCGCCATGACCTCCGGCGCACAGTTCCGCCCCCGGACTCCCGCGCAGGCCACCTCGTACGCGGCGCTGCTGGCCGACCCCGCCTACGCCACGCAGGTCAACGAGGTGAAGTCCCTGGGCTCGGCGACTTCCACCACCCGCACCGCCGATCAGACCAAGCAGGCGTTCTTCTGGGCCAATGACGTCGACGGTACCTACAAGCCGCCCGGGCAGCTGTTCGACATCACCCGGACGGTCGCCCAGCAGAAGGGGCTGACCCAGACGGAGAACGCCAGGCTGTTCGCGCTGGTCGCGGTGGCCCTGGTCGACGCCTCGATCGTCGCCTGGGACTCCAAGTACGCGAGCAGCATCGACCTGTGGCGCCCGCAGAGCGCGATCCGGCTCGCGGACCCGGGCACCAGCCCGGCCATCACCCCGGACCCGGCCTGGCAGCCGCTGTCCGTCAACCGGGCGGGCCAGCACTTCAGCCCGCCCTTCCCCGCCTACATCTCCGGACACGCCACCTTCGCCGCGGCCTGGGCCGGGGTGATGCGCGGCCTCTTCGGCGACCAGGTCACCTTCACCGCCACCACCGACGACCCCCAAGCGGTGGGGGACACCCGCACCTTCACCACCTTCACCGCCGCGGCCCGAGAGGACGCCCTGAGCCGTCTCTACCTCGGCGTGCACTACCGCTGGGACGCCGACGCCGGAGTGACGGCAGGCAACTCCGTGGGCGCCTACGTCCGCGGCAACGTCCTCACCCCGGCACCTGCCTATGTTCCCGGCACCGGATGGACCTTCGCGGGAACCGCCGACTACGACGGCGACGGATACTCCGACACCATCGCCCGGGACGACGCGAGCGGCAGCCTCTACCTCTTCCCCGGTGCCGGAGACGGATACAGCAGCCGGGCACGCGTCGAGATCGGTATCGGCTGGCAGAACTTCACGTTCGCCGGTGTCGCGGACTACACCGGCGACGGCAAACCCGATGTCATCGCCCGCAACAACGGCAACGGCAGTCTGTACGTCTACCCCGGAACCGGCGGGACGGGCTACCTGGCCGGAGGCGTCGAGATCGGTGGCGGCTGGCAGAACTTCACGTTCGCCGGTGTCGCGGACTACACCGGCGACGGCAAACCTGATGTCGTCACTCGTAACAATGGCAACGGCAGTCTGTATGTGTATCCCGGTACTGGGGGTACCGGCCAGGTGAGCGCTGCCGCGGAGATCGGCGGTGGCTGGCAGAACTTCACGTTCGTGGGTGTCGCGGACTACACGGGTGACGGGAAGCCCGATGTCGTCACTCGTAACAATGGCAACGGCAGTCTGTATGTGTATCCCGGTACCGGGGGCACCGGCCAGGTGAGCGCTGCCGCGGAGATCGGCGGTGGCTGGCAGAACTTCACGTTCGTGGGTGTCGCGGACTACACGGGTGACGGGAAGCCCGATGTCGTCGCCCGTAACAACGGCAACGGCAACCTGTACGTCTACCCCGGAACCGGCGGCACCGGCCAGGTCAGCGCCGGCCGCGAGATAGGCAACGGCTGGTGACCCGCTGAGCCGGCCCGAGCACACGGTGCCGAGCGCAGGGTGCCGAGCGAAGAGCATCCTGCGCCCGCCGACCCGGCGAACACCGAGGGCGTTCCCGCGCCACAAGATCACCGGTCAGCAGACGACTGAACAGCGCTGACCCGCCGCCGGGAGACGGTGGGCTCGTCCAGGCCCAGGCCCGGGCCCAGGCCCAGGCGAGGACGAGGGCGAGGACGGAGTGGGACCCCGGGCACCGCCGCCCGGGGTCCCGCCCGCACTTCGCTCGACCTACCGGTTCACCGTCCGTCCGGCCGCCGCGGACTCGGTCAAGGTCAGGGGGCCGAGGATGACGTGCCGGCGGTGTGGTTCATTCGCCTGCGGTGTCCTCGGCTTCCCAGCGCAGCAGGTCGCCTGGCTGGCACTCCAGCACCTCGCAGAGCGCGGCGAGCGTCGCGAAGCGCACCGCCTTGGCACGGCCGTTCTTGAGTACCGCCAGGTTGGCGGGCGTGATCCCCACGCGGTCCGCGAGTTCGCCGACGGACATCTTCCGCCTGGCCAGCATCACGTCGATGTCGACGGCGATCGCCATCAGATCACCTCGTCCAACTCGGCCTGCATCCGGGCCGCTTCGACGTCGCGGGCGACGGCCTGGGCGAGCAGCTTGCGCAGCACGAGCACGATGAGCGCGACGCCCAGGATGGCCACGCCGATCCCGGCCATGATGCCGGTGACGCCCGGGTCGTCCCGCTGGCCGGGTGCGTTCACGGCGGTCACCGCGAACCAGGTGAGCGCGGCCGCGACGATGGCCCCGATGATGCCGTCCACGTAGCGGAAGGAGGCGTGGGAGAACACGGTTCCGTGTCGCACCATCGTCACCAGCCGCCAGACGCAGCCCATGGCGACCTGGGCCGTGCCGATGCCCAGGATCGTGATCACGCGCAGCGCGGTCAGCGGGAGCGAACCGTCCTCCTGGTCCTTCCCGCTGACCAGCGCCCACACCATCAAGACCTGTACGAGCACACTGCCGGTGAGCACCACCACGAGCACGGCGCGCAGCGCACGCACTGTCAGCTTTCCCAAAACCCATCCTCCCATCGAGTTGCGATGGGAATCTATCGAAAATCGATAGATAGAGCAAAGAGTCATCAGAGGACCGGAGGCGGCTTCGCACCCGGGCGGCACGTACGCCTCGACGGGCACTGCCGCCGCGCCGGAGGAGCCGTCGGCCCACCGCATCGGCCACCACCCGGCCGCGACCCGCGTGCAGGCCGGCGGACCGGGTGCGCGGGACGAACGGGCTGCCCTCCCCTCTGCCCTCTCGGCCCTACCGTCCGGCCGGGCGGCGCGCTAGAAGTGGGTCGCCCACACGCGTTCGGATGAAGGAGTCCGTCATGCGAGCACACGACCCCGACCACCAGGACGCGCGCACCCCCGCACCACCGGTCGGCCGCAGGACCGACAACGCCCCCCGCGAACAGGCCCCCGCGTCGCTCCCCAGCGGGCTGCTCGCCCTGCAGCGCAGTGCCGGCAACGCCGCGGTCGTGCGGATGCTCCGCCGCACCGGGCACGTCCCGCCGGCCGTGCAACGCCACGAACACGACGCCGGCTGCGGCCACCCCACCCACCAGCGGACCGGCGCCGGCCCCGGGGCCGCGGTGCAGCGTTCGGCCGTGGCGGACGTCCTGCGCTCCGCGGGCCGCCCCCTCGACGACACCACCCGCACCGACATGGAGAACCGCTTCGGCGCCGACTTCACCGACGTCCGCATCCACGACGGCCCCGTCGCCCGGCGCTCCGCCACCGAAGTCGGCGCCCGCGCCTACACCTCCGGCAGCCATGTGGTGATCGGCGAGGGCGGAGGCGACACGCACACCCTGGCCCACGAACTCACCCACGTCATCCAGCAGCGCCGGGGCCCGGTCGCCGGCACCGACAACGGTTCCGGTCTGAGGGTGTCCGACCCCTCCGACCGCTTCGAACGCGAAGCCGAGGCGAACGCGCGCCGGGTCATGGCCGGGCCCTCCCTCGCCCCCGAGGTCGCGGGAACGTCCTACCGAGCCTCGCCCTCCCCGGCCGGGGCCGGGACGACGGCCGTGCAGCGCTATGCGACCGTGGACGCGGAGATCGGTGACTTCTCGAAAGCCCGCATATCCGAAAGCGGAAAATACGTCCTGCTCGGCATGGAAGGGGACAACTGGTCCAATGTGATATGGGTCAGGGAGGATGCCACGGAAATCCCGAAAGGCTGCCGTCGTAGCAACGCCCCGTCCCTAAGTTACGACGGAAGCCAGTACCTTGAATACGTGCCGGACGGGCTCTTCCTGGCGGACTGCGCCCACACCGCCGAAGAGGTCATGCACGGGAGGTCCCTGAAGTATTCGGAAACCGAACAGGAGGCGGCCGAGGCGCCGGTCGTCAGCAAGTTCCGCGGCATCACCGGCGACTCCGGCGAGGACCTGCTGTTCGGCGAGGGGAACGAGGAGAACATCGGCGCGGCGAAGAAGTACGCCGGCCGGCGAGAAGGGACGGGGCAGGGCCCGAACCACCAGGAGAGCCCGGAAGTCGGCCAGGCGTTCGTCACCGTGGAGACTTCACTGGACGAGGAGGGGAATCCGGGCAACGCCTCCGGATGGCCGTTCCACGTGGCGGCGGTGGTGGCCGTGGACGGCGGTGACCGCATCACCCTCGAACAGACCGCCAGTGAACGCGACGCGAAACCCGGCGACGGCCGCCAGGGAATATTCGACATGTACGGCGTCGGCAACAAGACGACCAGTTTCCATGCCCGCGGCAGAAAGGGCAACAACTTCTCGAACAAGGCGATCACCGCCGTCATCGCCGGACGCGAGGGGATCGATCTTCATCTTGACGAAAGAATCCGCACGCTCGAGGCGGCCGCGAGGACCGACCACGGCGTGGCGGACGAGCTGATCAAGGAAGCCGAGGAAGAGAAATCCCCGGAGGGCCTGGAGGGCGCCTGGGGAGCCAAGAGGGACGCATGGGAGTCCACGGAGAGGGTCTGGCAGGAAAGGGCCAAGAACTGGCGGATCCTCGGTACGAACCTGACGGGCGACCAGAAGAAGGAGGCCGAACAGGAGGCTTCCCGGTGCAAGGACAAAGCCGTGGTGGCCCAGGAGATGGGCGAGCTCATCGGCGCCGCACTCGAAAGGATCGAGAGCGGTGAGAAATATTCGACATGCATCAAGGGAGTGAAATCCAAGGACCGCGGCAAGAAGGCCCGGGAGGCCATGGAGGAATCCCTTGTGCCGCAGTCCCGCCATGACGGGCCGTCCGACATGGAGATCGACCCGTGAGGGTGGGCGGGATGCGGCTGTTCGGCATCACCGAGAAGACCGCCGCGCGCCACGCCGGCGCCGCCCACCCGGAGCACACCGCGAAGCTGCCCGACGGGGTCCGACCGGGAAAACCGCGGACCGAACCGCCTACCGGGTGGCCCAGATCGCCGCGGCTCCGAAGACGGCAAGGGACACGAAGACCTGCGCCGTCATGGCGGGAGGCCAGGTGTTCTCCTCCGACTCGCCCCTGCGCTGCGCCTCCGTCAGGCGCTGCGCGAACTTCCTGCGGTGGCCGATCATTCCCACCGGGAAGGACACCACCGCGAACGAGTACATGGCGAGCACCGCGGCCGTGTCCATGTGCTTCGCGTAGTGGCTGCCGACGGCGAAGACCGCCATCGCGGCCGGCGCCAGCGCCATGCTGATCCGGTGCGTGGGGGTGGGCATTCCCGGCACCAGGACCGCCCAGAACACCGCCGTCGCCAGGATCGCGAGCCACCACCACGACACCACACCGAGCCCCAACGGATACACCGCGCACCCCCTCGCCCAGGCCGTGGGGCCCGCGTCGGACGCGGGCTCCACGGCATTGTTCCGTCACGGCCATTCGAACACGGCCGATCACGCACAGCCTAGCGATGACCTGGTCGAGCTTCCGGGCCTCCGTCACGGCTGCGGGCCGTGGACCGCCGTGTTCGAGCGGTCGGCCCGCAGGGCGTCCCGCTGGTCCTGCGAAGCCCGCTCCGGTTTCGCCGGACGACTGAACTCGCCCGGGCGCCCCGGCCGTAGAGCCGGATGGCGTGGGCGGCGCTACCTCGCCGACCACACCTCAGACACGACCGAGTCCTCGAAAAACGACCGACTTGACCACCGGTCGGACCCCGACGCCCGTCAGGACGCCCTCACCGCGCTCTCCGGGCCGTCCGAGACGGTGAATCGGCATCCGAACAATCGGTTCCATTCCGTAGGAGTAAAAAACTTTGTCCTCTCGTCGCATCCATTCATCGCGGCATGGCAGACCACGGCTCTTCCTGGCCTGTGTCGCCCTCGTCACGTCCATGCTCGGGGTCGCAGCCGCACCAGGTGTCGAACCGGTGACGAACTCACTCGGCAGCCCCGTTCCGTTCATGTCCTGGGATCAGGTACTGAACCTCCAGGACCGGATGAACGAGACCGCCTACGCGTTGCAGAAGTCACCGGGCCAGAGTGCCGATCAGGGCGTCGGAGGGGTCGACGCCTCGCCGGACAAGCGGCACTTGACCGTCTACTGGCGCGGCCCCGTGACCCCTCAGGCCAGAGCGATCATCGCCACCGGGCGGGTCGCGGTCGAGGTCAAGCCGGCCGCCCACACCGAGGGCCAGCTGGCGGATGCCGCCGCGCGGGTGAGGGACCTGGCCCAGCAGGCGGGGATCGGGCTCGAGCACGTCAAGCGTGAGACGGACGCCAGTGCGCTGTCCGTGCCGGTGATCGGTACTGATGCGGACGCCCGGCGACTGCGCGAAGCCGTCGCCGACCTGGGTGTGGCGGTGCACGTGACATCCGACGGGCAGTCCTCGATCGCGCTCGCCGACCCCGGGGCCTATCCCGATCGTGAGAACGACCCGAGTGCCGCCGGTGCGCAGATGATCCGTCCGGTCTGCAGCACCGGATTCACCGGAAAGATCAACGCGTCGCCGGTCATGTTCACCGCCGACCACTGCTTCGTCCCCGGCGGGAAGCAGGACCGCCGGCCCAGCAGCGATCCCTACGGGCCCGCGTTCGGCGAGCGCGTGACCCCCCGTTACACGGACCCCTACGGTGTGCCCTACGACATCGCGGCAGTGAGGCCGTTCCCCGGGACTGTGTTCGAGCCGAAGATGTGGACCGGCCCGGGGCTCAAGGGAGAGCCGGGAACCACTCAGAAGACCTGGGTCAGCAGTGCGAAACTGCCGCAGAGCGGCAACTACGTCTGCAACGGCGGATCCCGCTCCGGTACGACCTGCAACATCCGTGTCACCGGCTACCTCGACAGCTACTCCGCGACCGTGCCGGCCTCGGAGACCAGCGACGGGGTCATCACCTACAAGAGCGGGACGTACAGCAGCGGTTGGCAGAGCAAGAAGGTTCCGACCCTTCTGGACCGGGATCCGTGGGCGGGCATCACGGGTGACAGCGGCGGGCCGGTCGTACTCGCCGACCCCAACGACAACGGGTCACCCGGACAGTACGTGACGGCCGTGGGAATCGTCTCCTCGGGAGGAAGCCGCGGTTCCCAGCTCTGCACGACGAGCCTGACGGCCCAGTGCACCACCTCGATGACCTTCGTCCGCATGGACACGGTACTGAGGACCCTGGGCGCCACCATCACGGTCGGCACGCCCTGGGGCACCCGCGACATCGGCCCCGGCGACATGGACCTGCTGCCCGCCACCAAGGTGCCCCAGGAGCTCTACGACAGGGTGACCGTCAGGGCTGAGAACGGCGCCGTCCTGGGCTCCGTCCCGCAAGGGCGGGCCATAGGCACCGATCCAGGCCGGCCGGGCACGGTGTGGAACCTCCAACTGGCCCTGGACACTTCGGGAACCACACACTCCCTGATCGACGAGACGTACCACCGAAGGCTCAAGTTCAGCAACGGGGATCACAGCTTCAACTTCGTGCACATCCCCAGCGCCGACCCCAACAAGTCCCCGGTGATCATCAGGAACGGGCCTTTGAACGCCTGCCTCAAGGTCTCGGAAGGCTTCCGCTGGTTCGGCTCCGGCCAGATGCTGGTGAGCGGTGTGGCCACCCAGGAACCGTGCAACCAGGACGATCCCGGCCAGCGGTTCACCCTGATACCGCAGGGAACGGGGCTGTCGGACGAATACGTCGAGGCCACCGGGGACATCTCCCTGCCCGAGGACGTGCCGGGTGCCCCCGACGCGTCGCTGGGCGCGGCGGCGTCGTTCCTGGCCAAGACCCACGACCGGTACGCGGCCTCGGGGCTGGGCGTGCCGCAGAGCTACACCGGCGGGCACTTCGCCCCCGGCGCGGAGTTCGGGCCGGACGGCTACCAGTCGTCCTTCACCTACGACAACTCCGTCATGATCGCCGCACTGCTCCAGCGCAAGAACCGCGACGTCGCCAGGGCGACCCGGCTGGGCGACAGCCTGCTCTACGCCCAGGCGCACGACAAGGTGCCCGACGGCCGCATCCGCGCCTCCTACCTCCCCAACCCCTTCGTCACCGCCGACGGCACCCCTTACGTGGGCGGGTTCTCCGTCTACACCGGCAACATGGCCTGGGCCGGCATGGCGTTCTCCCGCCTGTACAAGGAGACCGGCGAACAGCGCTTCCGCGAGGGCGCGTTGAAGGCCGCGGAGTGGATCCAGACCAACGCCGCCGACAGCCGGGGCCTGGGCGGGTACACCGGGGGCTGGGTGGACACCGGCGGCACGGGGGACGCGATGGTGCGCCGGGAGTGGAAGGCGACCGAACACAACATCGACGTCGGCGCGTTCTTCGCCATGCTCGCGCAGGTCACCGGTGACCAGACCTGGAAGTCCCGCTCGGACAACGCGTTCGCGTTCGTGCGCGGCATGCAGGCCGACGACGGCCGGCTGTGGACCGGCACCGGGACCGACGGCGTCACCCAGAACCGGGACAGTGTCCCCGAGGACGTCCAGACCTGGAGCTACCTCGCCACCCTGGACCCGTCCTTCTCCCGCTCGGTGGACTGGGCAGCCGAGCACCTCGCCGCCACCGACGGGCCCTACCGTGGGGTGAGCTTCGCCAAGGCCGACACCGGCAAGGTCTGGCTGGAGGGCACCGCCCACCTGCTCGCCGCCTACCACGCCCGCGGCGCGGCCGGCGACCGGGACAAGGCCGCCGTCCTCCAGGACACCCTGGCCAGGATCCAGGCCGAGGCACCCAACGGCGACGGGCAGGGCATCGTGGCAGCCTCCAGCGACGGACTCGCCACCGGAGAAGGCGACATCTACTACGCCTCCCTCCACACCGGCGCCACCGCCTGGTACCTGCTGGCCGGCCAGGGCGGGAACCCGTTCCGCCTCTAGCACCTCGCGCAGCCCGTACACGACCGGCGGCCCGCCCCCTCGGCGGTCGGCTGGGGGGAGGAGCCAACCGCCGGGCGGGACCCGGGTCAATGCCCCGGACACCGCCCTGATGAGATCCCGCCAAACCGCCGCCCCCGGTACGAACGGTTCCGCCCGGCGGACCCGGAACGGCCGTTTCCGGCCACGGCGCGGACGGGACGTGAGGGTGCCGTGGGGCCGGCGGTGCCGGTGCGGCGGCGGGCGGGACGGCCGGGGCGCGACGCGTCCGGAGGGGCGTCCTCCGGACGCCCGGGGAAGGGCCGGCAACGGCCCGGCCCGCGCCCGCCGCAGGCCTGTGCG
>NZ_MSJQ01000176.1 GCF_014596515.1 Streptomyces sp. CBMA156 | reverse complement strand
CGCGACGGCGCCGAGCGCGAACGCGGCGGCGCGGGTCAGCTGGCGCGGGGCCGACGTGGGTGGGGCCACCGGGCGCGGGGTCAGCGGGCGCACGGCGGAAGGCAGCTCGAAGTCCGGCGGGGCGGGGCAGCCTGCATCGGGTGCGTGTCCTCACTCAGGGTCCGCGCCCTGGATCGACGTGACGGGGGCGAGAGTCTCCTGGCTTCCGGGTCGGACGCACCCTCGGAGCCTTCCAGCGGCCTTCGACGGCCCGCCGTGGCGATGTTCCGAGCGTGCTCCCCGGTGACAGTGGCGGGACCGCGCCGGACTTCCACCGGCTTCCTCTCCATGCCTCCGTTTGGCCTCAGGATCCCATCACGGGCCGGAAGCGGGAGTCAACCGAGGTCACGGAGGGGTTGGTCACACGCGGACACCGCTGACGACCCCTCCGATCGTCCGGCCCGGCACCGGCCCGGTCCGGTCTCGCCGGCTCCCGTCGCCGCTCTCGCTCGCCACTCTCGTGACTCTTGTGACTTTTCACCGGGACGAGCCCGTCCCCTTCCACCGGGCACCTCCGACCGCCCCCGTCCTCCTCGCCGCCGGCTTCTGGCACCTCCTCAGCACCGCCGGGGCATCGCCCGCATGACCCGGATGGCCCAGTCCGGTGGCCGGGCGGGCGGGGCGCCGGTGAACTGGTGCCCGAGCACCGTCCGGTGCGTGAGCAACAGAGCGGGGAGCGAAATGCGTTGGGGAACCGCCGCCGTCGTGGCGGCCGCCGCGGTCGGGGCCGCCGTACTGGTGGTCGGCCGCCGGGCCTCCGAGCGGATGGTCCGTCCGGCGACCGCCGTCCAGGAGTCCGGGCCGGTCGTGGTCCGCAGCCTCGCTCCCGGACGGGTCACCTTCTCCCGCGGTCCCGAGAGCCTGCGCCCCGGCCGCTGGGCGGTCGAGTGGGCGGACGGCGGGCACGCGGTCGTCGAGGAGGTCCTGCACCGCGACGAGCAGAGCGTCACCCGCCGGCTGGTCCGCGCCGACCTGGGCACCCTCACCCCCGGCACCGAGGTGCGCTTCACTCCCCGCGTCCACCTCGGCGACCCCACCGAGGCGCTCGGCCTCGCCTTCACCGACACCACGGCGGACGGCGAACTCGGCGCCCTGCCCGCCTGGCGGCTCGACGGCCGGCGCGGCACCTGGGTGATCCTGGTGCACGGCCCGGAGTCCGACCGCGGACAGACGCTCCCGGTGCTCCCCGTCCTCGACCGGCTCAGGCTGCCTGTCCTCGCCGTCACCTACCGCGGTGACCAGGGTGCCCCCGCCTCCCCGGACGGGCTCAGCCACTTCGGCGAGACCGAGTGGCGCGACATCGAGTCGGCGGTACGGCTGGCACTCGACAACGGTGCGGGCAAGGTGATCCTCTACGGCTGGTCCCTCGGCGCCACGATGGTCCTCCAGACGGCGGCCCGCTCGGCCTGGTCGTACGCCATCCGCGGGCTGATCCTCGACTCGCCCGTGCTCGACCTGCCGGCCTCCGCCCGCCGGGACGCCGCCCGGGCCGGCTTCCGGGGCGTCGCCGCCGAACTCGGCGCCCTCGCCGCGGAGGGTCGCACCGGCGTCGACCTCGCCGACTTCAGCCGGATCGCCGAGGGCACCGACCTGCGCGTCCCCACCCTCCTCCTGCACAGCCCGGCAGATCCGATCGCCCCCTTCCGCACTGCCGAGAAGCTGGCCGCCGCCCACCCCGACGTGGTCAGCCTCCGGGCGTTCCCTGGCGCCGGCCACGCCACCCTCTGGAACGCCTCCCCCGATCACTACACCGAGCTTCTCCGCCGCTGGCTCACACCGCTTCTCTAGGGCGGGAGTGGCCGTGGGGGAGAGGCCCGCCGGGCTCCGGCGCTTTTCCCGAGAGCTTCACCCGTTCGCGAATGAACGTTTCTCTATTTCGCCGGGCGGCACGAGAAGTCGAACCGGCCGACTTCTCGTGCACTATGACCCCGCCGGTCCGTGCGCCATCCGTCCGGATTGGGGCTGGACAGCCCCGCCGGGCGTTGGCGGAACGGGATTCCCCCAGGAAAACCACCCCCTCGGTCGGGGCAAAAACTTGCCCCTCCTCCCCACCCCTGTCGCTACACGGTGTGACCGGTCGGGCATTCCCGGCGACGGAGGCGCCTTGGATGGCATGGCCGTGTCACATGTTTCCGGCCAGGCAGTTTGCCGTGGTTGCCCGATCTTGCGGAGGTGGCACAGGCGGTCGCCCGGTCGTACGGACAACCGGATGTGACAGAAGGCCGGTACAAGGGGAAGACTGCTCGACGTGACGTCTCGGAACCCGCGCGACCGTGATGCCCCGCTCCCGCCGACGATCGGTACCGGTGCGACGGTGACCCGTCTCCCCGGAACGGCCCAACGGCCCGCCGGTGGCAGGCAGGGCGGGGCGGGTGTCCCCCGTAACGGAGTACCCCGGCGACGAGGGCCAGCTCCGGCTCCCGGTCGGGGCCGGGTTCCCGTGCCGGAAGGCTTCCCGGCACCCTCCGAGCTGGCGCCGCTGGCCCGCCGGATGCTGGTCGACGCCGTCCGGATCGCCCGCTGGGCCGGCGAGCTGTCCGAGGTCGACAAGCGCGGCGAGCTGCTCCCGGACGACGCCCGGACGGCGGGCCGGGCGCTGGCCATGACCGTCGGCGCCGCCGCCAAGGCCTGGGGACAGGCGCTGCTGGTCGGCCTGGTGGAGGCCCGGGACGGCGGAGCCGGCCCCGGCTGGCGCCTGCACGCCTGGGAGCACGACGACGAGGCCGTGGTACGCGGCTGGTCGGCGCTGTTCGACGCCTGGACCCTGCTCGCCCCGGTGCCGCCCGCCGCGCTGCGCGGCGTGTTCGCCGTACTGGCCGGGCAGGCCGTGGACCAGGCCCCGCAGCTGCTCTCCTTCCTGCACCTGGTGGACGGCCCGGTCGCCGAAAGCGAGCTGCTGGAGCTGCTGCGCCGCGGACTCGACGAGCGACGGGTCGGCGCCGGTCTCGGCGGGCCGGGCCTGTCGCCCGTGCCGCACGCCGCCTCCGCCGTCTCCGCCGTCCGCGGCACCTGCCGGGCGCCGCAGATCGACACTCCGCCCGCGCCCTCA
This sequence comes from Streptomyces sp. CBMA156, assembly GCF_014596515.1. Taxonomy (GTDB): domain Bacteria; phylum Actinomycetota; class Actinomycetes; order Streptomycetales; family Streptomycetaceae; genus Kitasatospora. Next base: position 13,947 of record NZ_MSJQ01000176.1, on the reverse strand, counting down.
GACGTGGCCGCCGTCCTGGACTGGATGCTGGACGGCCTGGCGGCGGTCGGCGCCCTGGTGCGCAGGAACGATGCCGCAGAGCTGTCGCCGCTCGGCCACTGGGCGGTGCGGGCGAAGCTGGAGGAGATCTGCACGGTCGCGCAGACCGCGGCCGGGCACATCGAGCAGAGCGCCTTCGAGCTGCTGAACGCCTGCGCGGACTACTCGCCGGGCCCGGCCCGCGCCGAGTTCCGCGCCTGGGTCGCGGCGCGTCCGGCGGACCGGGCGGTGGGCGAGTTGCTGGACGCCGCTCAGGGCGACGACGCGCTGGTGCGCGGGCTCGCTTTCGAGGCGCTGCGGGTGGCCGGGGGGCCGGCCGAGCAGGCGGTGCGCGCGTCGGTGGACGAGCCGGTGCTGCGCCCCTACGCGCTGCTCTGGCTGGCGGAGCGCGCGGACGAGGGCGTCTCCCCGGCGGACGTGCTGGGTGCGGAGGACGCGGCCTGGCTCTGGGTGGACACCGCGGCCGCGGTGCTCGACCACGGTGAGACGGAGCTGCTGGTGGGCCACGTCGAGGGCGCCTCGGCCGGCGACCCGGTCCGGCTCTTCGCCAGGGCCCGGCAGTCCGGGCACCCGCGAGCGGCCTCGGTGCTGACGGCGGTCTCGGGCGTGCACCCGGATCCGGTCGTGGCCCGGGCGGCGCGGCGCTCGGCGTTCAGCGTGCACACCGGTGGCGCCTGAGTTTTATGACAATTGCGGAGGAGTTCGGGGTCCGCAGCGACGGCCGACCCGGCGTCCGCACCGACGGTGTCTGAGCCCGTACCGACGACGCCCCGGCTGTCCCGGCCGTTGTGACACACGAGAAAGGGCCCGGAACCAACAGGTTCCGGGCCCTGACTCTTATGACAATTGCGGGGCTCAGCCGACCCGCGACTCCGCCCGCCGGGCGCGGACGTCGCCGACCTTCTGCCCCACCTTGCGGCGGATGACCAGCAGCGGCGCCATCGCGGCGAGAGTGATCTGGGCGAACGCACCGACGTGCATCAGCCTGTCGCCGCCGGGCAGGCCGGTGGCCCACGCGGCCAGGCAGCCGATGGAGACCACGATCCAGCAGAGCGTGGCGGTGGCCAGCAGCCCCTGCGGCTTCGGGTACTCGATCCGGCTGACCATCAGGTACGCCGCGCCGAAGATGGCGAGCAGGCCGGGCAGGAACGGCGGGTCGAGCAGCACGATGGCGATCACCGTCATCGCGCCCATCGGGCAGGGCATGCCCTGGAACACCCCGGGCCGCATCTTCACGGCCGAGAAGCGGGCCAGCCGCAGCACCACGGCGAGCAGCACGGTGATGGCGATGAGCGCCGACAGCTTGCTGTTGGAACCCTGGGAGACCATGCCCCAGACCGCGACGAAGTAGGCCGGCGCGATGCCGAAGCTGATCAGGTCCGCGAGGTTGTCCAGTTCCGCCCCGAGGGCCGAGGAGCGCAGCTTGCGCGCCACCAGGCCGTCGAAGAGGTCGCACATCGAACCGATCAGCAGCAGCGTGACCGCGGTGGCGGCGCTGTGCCGGTCCGGAGCGGCGTCCGGGTTGGTGATGTGCGGGACCAGGACCCCGGTGGTGATCGAGTAGATCGCCAGGAAGCCGCAGACGGCGTTCCCCAGGGTTAGGAAGTCGGCGGTGGACAGGTGCTGGGGAGAGCGCGGAGCACGCAGCTCGCGGTCGCGCGCCCAGCGGCGGCGGCGCAGGGCCGTCTCCTCGTCGTCCAGGCCGACGATTGTCTCAGGATCAGTCACGGTCAAGGCGCGTCACCCCGGCTGTGGTCTTCTGGCCGACCTCGACGCCGACCTCGACGCCGGCCGGCAGGTAGGTGTCGACCCGGGACCCGAACCGGATCAGACCGATCCGGTCGCCCTGCTCGACCTTGGTACCGGCGTCGACGTACGGCACGATGCGGCGGGCCACGGCCCCCGCGATCTGGACCATCTCGATGTCGCCGAGCTCGGTGTCGAAGTGCCAGACGACCCGCTCGTTCTGGTCGCTGTCCTTGTTGAACGCGGGGACGAAGCCGCCCGCGACGTGCTCGACCGACGTCACCGTGCCCGGCAGGGGCGCGCGGTTGACGTGGACGTTCAGCGGACTCATGAAGATCGCGACCCGGGTGCGGCCGTCCGGCCAGGCATCGATGCTCTGCACCACGCCGTCGGCGGGGGAGATCACTCTGCCCGTGCCGATCTCACGCTCGGGGTCGCGGAAGAACCACAGCATGCCCGCGCCGAGAGCGCAGGCGGGTACCGCAGCCAGGGCCCACTTGCCGCTGCGCCTGGTGAGGGCGGTGGTCACGGCGGCCGTGGCGAGGGTGGGGACGAACCAGGGGGTGGCTCCGCGCGCGATGGTCACGCGGGGTCGCCGACCGGCCGTCGGGGCTGCGAGGGCATCGCGGTCCGTGACGGAGGTGTGAGGGGACGGGCTGATGGGCATCGAAGACCTTTGTCGCGGGGGATCATGGCCGCTGGACGGGGGCCACCGCGGAATCGGTAATAGAGGGACGGCTTGCTGTCCCGGTGGATGCTATCGGGAGCACACGGTGGGTGGGCAACCCGCCTGCTCGTTCAGGTGTCCGGTGGCGGCGCGTGTGCGCGTCCACTCCTACGACCGTAGCTCGGCCCGGTCCGGTTCCCAAGGGCCCGGACACGCCTGGTGACTCTTGTCTCAACGGGTGGGCGAACGGAACCCGGTGGGCGTAACGGCCGTAGCGGCCGCGAGCAGGTGTGCGGAAGCGGCCGCAGGGCGCGTCGATGCAGATGTACGCCCTGGGGCCGCTTCCGGAGGGCCGTGCCGGACCCTGGCGGACCAGGCCGGGCCCGTGACGGGGCACGGCGCTCCGCCGGGACGGGCCCGCACGCCCGTCGACCGGCGGTTCGAGGGGCCGTCCGGCGACGTGGTCCGTCGAACGGGCGGCCGGGGGGTCACTCGGCGATCCGGTACTCCTCCAGGAGCCGGCGTCCGACGATCATCTTCTGGATCTCCGCAGTACCTTCACCGATGAGCAGCATCGGGGCCTCGCGGTAGAGGCGCTCGATCTCGTACTCCTTGGAGAAGCCGTAGCCGCCGTGGATGCGGAAGGAGTCCTCGACGACCTCCTTGCAGTACTCGGAGGCGAGGTACTTGGCCATGCCGGCTTCCAGGTCGTTGCGCTCGCCGCCGTCCTTCTTGCGGGCGGCCATGACCACCATCTGGTGGGCGGCCTCGACCTTGGTGGCCATCTCGGCGAGCTTGAACTGGATCGCCTGGTGCTCGGCGATCTTCTTGCCGAAGGTGGAGCGCTGCTGGGCGTAGGAGATGCCGAGCTCGAAGGCGCGGCGGGCGACGCCGCAGCCTCGGGCGGCGACGTTGACGCGGCCGACCTCGACGCCGTCCATCATCTGGTAGAAGCCGCGGCCGGGGACGCCGCCGAGGACGCGGTCGGCCGGGATCCGGACGTCCTGGAGGATCAGCTCGGTGGTGTCGACGCCCTTGTAGCCCATCTTCTCGATCTTGCCGGGCACGGTCAGGCCGGGAACCGCGGGGTTCGGGCCGAAACCGGACGCCTTCTCGATCAGGAAGGTGGTCATGTTCCTGTACGGGGTGTCGCCGCCCTCGTCGGTCTTGCAGAGGACCGCGACCAGGGTGGAGGTGCCGCCGTTGGTGAGCCACATCTTCTGGCCGTTGAGGACGTAGAACTCCCCGTCCTTGACGCCCTTGGTGGAGATGGCCGAAACATCGGACCCGAGGCCCGGCTCGGACATCGAGAAGGCACCGCGGATCTCGCCGGCCGCCATCTTCGGCAGGAAGTGGTCCTTCTGCTCCTGGGTGCCGTGGGCGTTGATCATGTGCGCCACGATGAAGTGGGTGTTCACGATGCCGGAGACCGACATCCAGCCGCGGGCGATCTCCTCGACCACCAGGGCGTAGGTGAGCAGCGATTCGCCGAGGCCGCCGTACTCCTCGGGGATGGTGAGACCGAAGAGGCCGAGCTGCTTCATGCCCTCGACGATGGCGGTCGGGTACTCGTCCTTGTGTTCCAGCTCGGTCGCGACCGGAATGATCTCCTTGTCGACGAAATCCCGCACGGTGGCGAGGATGTCCCGCTGGATCTCGGTGAGGCCTTCGGTCTGTGCGAGGCGTCCCATCGTGCGGCTCCGAAATGGTCTGAGGGTCTGCGGAAGGTCGGGGAATCCCCGGGGGGGGGGATTGCGGGGGCCCTGCCGGCGTGGCTGCGGCAGCAGGGCCCCCGGTACCGGGTGGGGCGCGGCCGATGACGGCGGCCTGCCCGTCCGGGGTCTCTCGGCAGGGGGGACCCTCCACGGGCGGAGGGTCCCCCCTATAAAGGGGAGAGGATCAGGAGAGCGGGGTCGGACGGCCGGGCTGCTCGCCGCCGCGCTCCGTGGTGTACGTCTCGGTCGGCACCATCACCTTGCGGCGGAAGACGCAGACGACCGTGCCGTCCTGCTTGTACCCCTTGGTCTCGACGTACACGATGCCGCGGTCGTCCTTGGACTTGGACGGCCACTTGTCGAGCACGGTGGTCTCGCCGTAGACGGTGTCGCCGTGGAAGGTCGGCGCGACGTGGCGCAGCGACTCGATCTCCAGGTTGGCGATCGCCTTGCCGGAGACGTCCGGGACGGACATGCCCAGCAGCAGCGAGTAGACGTAGTTGCCCACCACGACGTTCCTGCCGAAGTCCGTCGTCTTCTCCGCGTAGTTGGTGTCCATGTGGAGCGGGTGGTGGTTCATGGTGAGCAGGCAGAAGAGGTGGTCGTCGTACTCGGTGACGGTCTTGCCCGGCCAGTGCTTGTAGACCGCGCCGACCTCGAACTCCTCGTAGGTGCGTCCGAACTGCATGCCTCGGGCCCTCAGCTTTCCGGGATCTCGAACTTGGTGGTGCGCTGCATGCCCGCGGCCCGGCCCTTGCCGGAGACGACCAGTGCCATCTTGCGGCTGGCCTCGTCGATCATCTCGTCGCCGAGCATCGCGGAGCCCTTGGCACCGCCCGCCTCGGAGGTGCAGTAGTCGTACGCGTCGAGGATCAGCTCGGCGTGGTCGTAGTCCTCCTGCGAGGGCGAGTAGATCTCGTTCGCGGCGGCGACCTGGTCCGGGTGGAGCACCCACTTGCCGTCGAAGCCGAGGGCGGCCGAGCGGCGGGCGACCTCGCGGTAGCCCTCCTGGTTGCGGATCTGGAGGTACGGCCCGTCGATCGCCTGGAGGTCGTTGGCGCGGGCGGCCATCAGGATGCGCATCAGGATGTAGTGGTAGGCGTCGGCGCCGTAGCCCGGCGGCTGCTCGCCGACGACCAGCGACTTCATGTTGATGGAGGCCATGAAGTCGGCGGGGCCGAAGATGATGGTCTCCAGCCGGGGCGAGGCCTCGGCGATGGCGTCGACGTTGATCAGGCCCTTGGCGTTCTCGATCTGCGCCTCGATGCCGATCCGGCCGACCTCGAAGCCCATGGTCTTCTCGATCTGGGTGAGCAGCAGGTCGAGCGCCTTGACCTGCCCGGCGTCCTGGACCTTGGGCAGCATGATGCAGTCGAGGTTGGGGCCGGCGCCCTCGACCACGGTGATCACGTCCCGGTAGGTCCAGTGCGTGGTCCAGTCGTTGACCCGCACGACGCGGGTCTTGCCGCCCCAGTCGCCGTTGTTGAGCGCGTCGACGATGTTGTGGCGGGCGCTCTCCTTGACCAGCGGGGCGCAGGCGTCCTCCAGGTCGAGGAAGACCTGGTCGGCGGGCAGGCCCTGGGCCTTCTCCAGGAAGCGCGGGTTGCTGCCCGGCACGGCGAGACAGGAGCGGCGCGGGCGCAGGCGGTCCAAGCCGGCGGCGGAGCCGCTCGAAGGAAGGGTGGTGGCGGGCGACGGGTGGGGAGCAGTCATAAGAATCGAGGGTTCCTTCCCAGTGGTCAGCTGGTCAGCTGTTCAGTTCGTGGCCGCGGTCGGTGCGGGCGTCCACGGCTGGAGCTTGTTGGCCAGCCGGATCTCGTCCACGATCCGGCCGATGATGGTGGTGATGCCGAAGTCCTTCGGGGTGAACACGGCGGCGACGCCGGCGGCCCTGAGGGCCTCGCCGTCCGCTGCCGGGATGATGCCACCAACGATCACCGGGACATCCTCCACCCCGGCGCGGCGCAGCCGCTTCAGGACGTCGGGCACCAGCTCGCTGTGCGCGCCGGAGAGGATGGACAGGCCCACGCAGTGCACGTCCTCCGCGACGGCGGCGGAGACGATCTGCTCCGGGGTCAGCCGGATGCCCTGGTAGACCACCTCGAACCCGGCGTCGCGGGCCCGGACGGCGATCTGCTCGGCGCCGTTGGAGTGCCCGTCCAGGCCGGGCTTGCCGACCAGCAGGCGCAGTCTGCCCGCGCCCAGCTCCTCGGCGGTCGCGGCGACCGCGGCCCGGACCTGCTCCAGCTCGCCGCCGGGCTCGGCGGCCACGGCGACGGGGGCGCCTCCCACGCCGGTGGGGGCGCGGTACTCGCCGAAGACCTCGCGCAGGGCGAAGGCCCACTCGCCGGTGGTGACGCCGGCCCGGGCGCAGGCGAGCGTGGCCGGCATCAGGTTGGCCTCGGTGGCGGCGACGGCCTTGAGTTCGGCCAGCGACGCCTGGACGGCGGTCTCGTCGCGCCCGGCGCGCCAGGCCTCCAGAGCGGCGAGCACGGACTGCTCGGAGGCCGGGTCCACCACCATGATCGCGGTGTCGAGGTCGGCGGTGAGCGGGCTCGGCTCGGTGGTGTCGAAGCAGTTCACCCCGATGATCTTGTCCTCGCCGGACTCGATCCGGGCCCGGCGGGCGGCGTGCGAGGCGACCAGGTTGGACTTCAGGTAGCCGGACTCGACGGCCGGGATGATGCCACGGTTGCCGGCCTTGGCCCCCATCTCCAGCACCTTGGCGATCTCCGCCTCGGCACCGGCCAGCAGCTCGGCGGTCTTGGTCTCGACGACCTCGGAGCCGTTGAAGAGGTCGCCGTACTCCAGCAGGTCCGACTCGTACGCCAGCACCTGCTGGATGCGCAGCGACCACTGCTGGTCCCAGGGCCGCGGCAGGCCGAGCGCCTCGTTCCAGGCGGGCAGCTGGACGGCCCGCGCCCGGGCGTCCTTGGAGAGGGTGACGGCCAGCATCTCCAGGACGATCCGCTGGACGTTGTTCTCCGGCTGGGCCTCGGTCAGGCCGAGCGAGTTCACCTGGACGCCGTAGCGGAAGCGGCGCTGCTTGGGGTCGGTGACGCCGTAGCGCTCCAGGGTGACCTTCTCCCACAGCCGGGCGAAGGCGCGCATCTTGCACATCTCCTCGACGAAGCGCACGCCGGCGTTCACGAAGAAGGAGATCCGGGCGACCACCTCGCCCATCCGCTCGGCCGGCACCTGGCCGGAGTCGCGCACGGCGTCGAGCACCGAGATGGCGGTGCACATCGCGTAGGCGATCTCCTGGACGGGCGTGGCCCCGGCCTCCTGGAGGTGGTAGCTGCAGATGTTGATCGGGTTCCACTTGGGGATGCTGCCGACCGTGTAGGCGATCATGTCGGTGATCAGCCGCACCGACGGGCCGGGCGGGAAGACGTGCGTCCCGCGCGACAGGTACTCCTTGACGATGTCGTTCTGGGTGGTGCCGGTGAGCTTGGCGACGTCGGCGCCCTGTTCCTCGGCGACCACCTGGTAGAGCGCCAGCAGCCACATCGCGGTGGCGTTGATCGTCATGGAGGTGTTGGTCCGTTCGAGCGGGATGCCGTCGAACAGGGTGCGCATGTCGCCGACGTGCCCGACCGGGACGCCGACCCGGCCGACCTCGCCGCGGGCGAGCACGTGGTCGGAGTCGTAGCCGGTCTGGGTCGGCAGGTCGAACGCGACGGACAGGCCGGTCTGGCCCTTCGCCAGGTTCCGCCGGTAGAGCGCGTTGGAGTCGCTCGCGGTGGAGTGGCCGGCGTAGGTGCGCATCAGCCAGGGACGGTCACGCTTCTGGGGCTCAGTCATCGGACCCGTCTCACACGTTGCGGAAGCGGTTGATGGCGTCGACGTGCCGGGCGCGGAACTCCGCGTCGCGCACGCCCAGGCCCTCTTCGGGGGCCAGACAGAGCACACCGACCTTGCCCTGGTGCTTGTTGCGGTGCACGTCCAGGGCGGCCTGTCCGGTCTCCTCCATGGAGTAGACCTTGGACAGGGTCGGGTGGATCCTGCCCTTGGCGATCAGGCGGTTGGCCTCGAAGGCCTCGCGGTAGTTGGCGAAGTGCGAGCCGACGATCCGCTTGAGCGACATCCACAGGTACCGGTTGTCGTACTGGTGCATGAAGCCGGAGGTGGAGGCGCAGGTGACGATGGTGCCGCCCTTGCGGGTGACGTACACCGAGGCGCCGAAGGTCTCCCGGCCCGGGTGCTCGAAGACGATGTCCACGTCCTCGCCACCGGTGAACTCGCGGATCTTCGCACCCAGGCGCTTCCACTCGCGCGGGTCCTGGGTGTGCTCGTCCTTCCAGAACCGGTAGCCCTCGGCCGAGCGGTCGATGATCGCCTCGGCGCCCATGGCGCGGCAGATCTCGGCCTTCTGGTCGCTGGAGACCACGCAGATCGGGGTGGCGCCGCCGGCCAGCGCGTACTGGGTGGCGTACGAGCCGAGGCCGCCGCTGGCGCCCCAGATCAGCACGTTGTCGCCCTGCTTCATGCCGGCGCCGTTGCGCGACACCAGCTGGCGGTAGGCGGTGGAGTTGACCAGGCCGGGGGAGGCGGCCTCCTCCCAGGTGAGGTGACCGGGCTTGGGCAGCAGCTGGTTGGTCTTCACCAGGGCCAGCTGGGCCAGACCGCCGAAGTTGGTCTCGAAGCCCCAGATGCGCTGCTCCGGGTCCATCATCGTGTCGTCGTGGCCGTCCGGGGACTCCAGCTCGACCGACAGGCAGTGCGCGACGACCTCGTCGCCAGGCTTCCAGGCGTTGACCCCGGCGCCGGTGCGCAGCACCACGCCGGCGAGGTCGGAGCCGACCACGTGGTACGGCAGGTCGTGGCGCTCGGTGAGCGGCGACAGCCGGCCGTAGCGCTCCAGGAAGCCGAAGGTGGAGACCGGTTCGAAGATCGAGCTCCAGACGGTGTTGTAGTTCACCGCGCTGGCCATGACGGCGACCAGGGCCTCGCCCGGGCCCAGCTCGGGCAGGGCGACGTCGTCGAGGTGAAGGGACTTGCGCGGGTCCTTGTCGCGGCTGGCGAGGCCCGCGAACATCTGCTCCTCGTCCTTGTGGAGCGTCACGGCCCGGTAGGACTCGGGGAGCTTGATCGCCGCGAAGTCCGCCGACGTGGTGTCGGGGCTGAGGATCGCGTCGAGGATTTCCTGCATGGCTGCCTCCGAAGGCGTACCTGTGTGAGGGGCACAGGGCGTCTGGGGGAGCCGGGAGCGGACACCGGCTTCGCTGAAGTGGGTGGTGGGCGGGTCAGGCTGGCGCCCGGGGGTGGACCGGGCCGTTCTGGCACTGTTCCCGGGGTGTGGGAACGCCGGACTACGGCGCGCCGAGGTGGGGAGCCGCGGCGCCGCGACTGGTGGGTAACAAGGTAATGGCACCCTGTGCCACTCGTAAAGACACCGGGTGCCAGAAATTCCGACGGCTTCGGAGGCCGTGTGACGCGCGTTGCGCGGGCATGGGAAAGGCCCGCGCCGACCGTTCGGCGCGGGCCCTCGATATCGCTCTGACCTGCGTGGATGCTGCGCCTACAGCTGCCGGGCGCCACTCAGTGCGGCCCGGATGCTGTCCACCACGACGTCCAGTGGAGCGTCCGTCCTGGCGACTGTGATGAGCACCTCACCTCCGGGACTGGCACTCAGTGCGCTCTCGGCGACGGTGTCCCCGGGGGTCCCATTGGCACCCGGTGCCACCACCGATCCCCGGCGTCTGGCACCCGGTGCGCTGGAGGCCCAGAAGGTCCGCCGGATCACCTCGAAGGAGTGGTCCAGCTGCTCCTCCACGTCGCCCCGGCCACCCGCCCGCAGCCAGCGCCGCAGCACGTGGTTGTGCGCCGCGACCACCGCCGCCGCCGAGACCTCGGCCAGCATCGAGTCGTCCTCGCCGCCGCGCTGCCAGCCGGACGGGATGGACTCGCCGGTGTCGAAGCGCCCCAGCAGGTAGCGGGTGAACAACCGCTCGTAGCGGGCCACCACGGCGATCTCCCGCTCGCGCAGCGCCGGGACCTGACGGATCAGCTGGTACCGCGCGACCGACACCCCCGGGGTGGAGGCGTACATCCGCAGCACCTCCTTGATGCCCCGGCAGACCACGTCCAGCGGGTGCTCCTCCGGCTCGGCGCTGGCCAGCAGGTCGGCCACCCGCACCAGGGTGTCGTCGTGGTCCGGGAAGATCGCCTCCTCCTTGGACCGGAAGTACCGGAAGAAGGTACGCCGGGCCACCCCGGCGGCGGCCGCGATCTGGTCGACCGTGGTCTCCTCGTAGCCCTGCGAGGCGAACAGCTCCATCGCGGCCGTGGCCAGGTCCTGACGCATCTGCTGGCGCTGCGCCGCCGCCCGGCGGCTGCCCGGCCCGCCGTCAGGCCCGGTGCCCCCGGTCGAGGAGGCGGTCCGGTCGGCGCCGCGGTGCGGCCCGGCGGGGTGCTGCGGGGAGGTTGACTGAACCCGATCCATGTCCGGAACGCTACACGGCCCGGACGGCGCGGCTGCGGCCCTTCCCCGCCGGACCGGTGTGACCGGGCCGGCCGCCGCCGGGCGGGGCCAGCGGAAGGACACCGTCCCCGGGCTCCAGCCGGGGCGTGTGGAGGGCACTGAGGACGCTGAGGGCGCGGAGCCGTACGGCGGGGCGCTGTTCCCCGGCGCCGCGCCCGCGTGTGGCTGCGGCCCGGGGGCGTGCGGTCCGGGCGGCTGCGCCCCGTGCGACGACCCGTACGACACCCCGTGCGGCCTCTCGCGCGGCGTCTCGTACGGCGCCTCGTACGGGCCGTCCCCGGCCTGCGGCGTGGTCACCGGCGCGCGTGGTCGCGGAAGCCGCGGCCGGTCTTGCGGCCCAGGCAGCCCGCCGCGACCAGGTGCTCCAGCAGCGGTGCGGCGGCCAGCCCGGGCTCGCGGAACTCCTGGTGCAGAACCTGCTCGATGGTGAGCGAGACGTCCAGGCCGACCACGTCCAGCAGCTCGAACGGACCCATCGGGTACCCGCAGCCGAGCTTCATCGCGGTGTCGATGTCGTCCACCGTCGCGTAGTGCTCCTGGAGCATCCGCACCGCGTCGTTCAGATAGGGGAAGAGCAGCGCGTTGACGATGAAGCCGGCCCGGTCGCCGCACTCCACCGGGTGCTTGCGGACCTCGGCCGTCAGCGCCAGCACGGTCGCGGTGACGTCCGGCGCGGTCAGCACGGTGGAGACCACCTCGACCAGCTTCATCGCCGGGGCGGGGTTGAAGAAGTGCATCCCGATCACGTCCTGCGGCCGCGAGGTGGCGGTCGCGCAGCTGATCACCGGCAGTGAGGAGGTGGTGGTGGCGAGCACCGCGCCCGGCTTGACGATCCCGTCCAGGGTGGCGAACAGCTCCCGCTTGACCGCCAGGTCCTCCGCGACCGCCTCGACCACCAGGTCGACCCCGGCCAGCTCGGTGTACCGGCCGACCGGGGTGACCAGCGCCAGCGCGGCGTCCCGGGCCTCGGCGGACAGCCGGCCCTTGGCCACCGAACGCTCCAGCGACTTCGCCAGCTGCGCCTTGGCCCGCTCGGCCTTCTCCTGGCTGCGGGCGGCCAGCAGCACCGGGCGCCCGGCCTTGGCGAACACCTCGGCGATTCCGGTGGCCATCGTCCCCGAACCGCAGACGCCGACGGTGCGCACCTCCCGGCCCGGCACCTTCGGCAGCGCGGGCCCGGTCGCCGCGTCCACCGGCCTGGACGAGCCCGGCGCCTCGTAGGCGTAGAAGCCGCGGCCGGTCTTGCGGCCCAGCAGCCCGGCCGCGACCAGCTGGCCGAGGATCGGGGCGGGCGCGTGCAGACGGTCCCTGGACTGCTCGTACATCGCCTCCAGCACGGTGCGCGCGGTGTCGATGCCGATCAGGTCGAGCAGCGCCAGCGGGCCCATCGGCAGGCCGCAGCCGAGCCGCATCGCGGCGTCGATGTCCTCCCGCGAGGCGTACCTGGACTCGAACATCGCGGCGGCCTGGTTCAGGTACGCGAACAGCAGGCCGTTCACCACGAAGCCGGCCCGGTCGCCGGCCGCCACCGGCTCCTTGCCCAGGTCGCGGGCGAAGGCGGCGGCGTCCTCGGCGGTCCGCGCGGAGGTCAGCACGGTGCGGACCACCTCGACCAGCTTCATGCCGTGCACCGGGTTGAAGAAGTGCAGGCCGAGCACCCGCTCCGGACGGGCGGTCGCGGCGGCGATCCGGGTCACCGACAGCGCGGTGGTGCCGGTGGCCAGCACGGTGCTCTCCGGGCAGATCCGGTCCAGCTCGGCGAAGACCTCCCGCTTCAGTTCCAGTTGCTCGGGCACCTCCTCGACCACCAGGTCCGCCCCGGCGGCGGCCGCCAGCTCGTGGCCGACCGAGATCCGGTCCAGCAGTCCGGCGCGCTCCTCGGTGGTGAGCCGCTCGCGGTGCACCGCGTGCGCGGTGGCCTCCTTGATCCGGGCCAGCGCCCGGGTGGCCGATTCCTCGGTGGCCTCGATGCCGATCACCCGGCGGCCGCTCTTGGCGACCGCCACCGCGACGCCGGCACCCATCGTGCCGAGGCCGACGACGGCGACAGTGGGGAAGGGACGCTCCATCTGTCCTGACTCCTAGTCATGAAGGGCCCGCGCGTGCTCCGGCGGGCACGCCGCCGCGCCCGTACGCCGGGGGCGGCAGCCGCCGGAGGAGGGTCCACGCGCGGGGGCTGGGGAGATGACGGGGTGTCGGCGCACCCGGGCAGCCGCCGGTCCGCTCCGGCCGAACCGCGGATGTGCCGTGGTGTTCAGGCGCTCGAAGGTGAAGGAAGCGACCCTGAATGAGAGGAGGAACCCGGCCCGCCGCGGTCCGCGGCACCTGCCGGTGAAGGCGTACCGTGCGAGCGCCGGAGAAACGGCGGCCGCGGCCTGCCGCCGGTGCGGCTCCCGAAGCCCGGCGGTGTGGTGCGTGTCCGGCCACTGTAGCGAGGCTACTCGCGAGTAGGAAGAGGTCGGAGCCGGAAAACCGTTCGGGGGCGGGGCGGGAAGCCCCGCGGGACGGGGCGGAAAACCGTTCGGGCCCGGGCCCCGCCGTTCGCTAGGGTGACCGACGCGGGGGCGGCTCCGCGGCGTGCTTCCTTCTCACTCATCTCCAAAATGAACCCGAGTGCGCCCACTCTCCGCCCCCGCTTCGTCGTATCCACCGGGGGAAGAGCTGTGAAGAAGCCGAGCGCCACCGCGCCCGAGACCGGTCTGGACACCTACCTGCTGCGCCGCCACGGGACGGTCCTGGTCGAGCCCGGAGCCGGGCCCGACGAACCGCAGCCCTGGACGGCCCGGGGGCTGGTCGCACTGGAGACCGACCTGGCCGAGCGCGGCCACGTGCTCACCCGCGACCTGCGGGCCGCCCTCGGCCGGCTGCGCCCGGCCGAGCTCGCCACGGCCGGCACCCGGCTGCTGCGGGCCGTCGACGCGCTGCTCGGCGCCGACCGCCGGCACGACCCGCTCTTCCGCCGCTTCCCCGACGGCGTGCCCTCGCACGCACACGTGTCCTACTCGGTGATCATCCGCGGCTACCTGCTCTGCCAGCCGAGCCAGGTCTGCCTGCTCTGCGAGCGCGACAGCCTGGAGGCCGGCATCGGCGCCCTCGCCCCCTGCGCCCACCTGCTCTGCGGTGACTGCTACCAGGACCTGGCCGAGGACGACGGCCGCCGCCACTGCCCGCTCTGCGGCACCCCGCTGGAGCGCGAGCTCCGCCTGTCGCCCGACACCAAGGGCGCCCGTGCCGTCGCCCGGGGCCTGCGGCCCGGGCAGCAGCTCAAGCCGCTGCGTCTGGCCCGGCCCGCCGAC
>NZ_MSJQ01000175.1 GCF_014596515.1 Streptomyces sp. CBMA156 | reverse complement strand
CGCCGCCGGAGGTGGCGGTCGCGCCGGTGCCGACGGCGACGGTTCTCGTGCCGAGGCCCGCGCAGGCGCGGCAGATGCCGGGGCGGGGCACCGGGTCGTGGCAGCGGCCGCATTCGGCGTACGGGGCCGGTGGGGGCTGCGCGGCCGGCCGTTCCGGTGGCAGTTTGCGTTGCAGGCGGTCCCGGAGGATCGCGGCGGGGGAGTGCACCGGCTGCGGCAGCCCGGGCAGCAGGGCGTGGGCCAACTCGGCCTCGCCGCATCCTCGTTGCAGCCAGCGGGTGACGAGCGGTGCCAGCGTCCGGGCCTCGGCGTCGCCGAGGCGCAGGCGGGGTTCGGGCCGGATCACCCGGAACAGCACGGCCACGGCGGACCTGGTCTGTTCATCCGGTCCATCCGGTTCAACCGGTCCACCCGGTTCATCCGGGAGGGTGGTTTCTTTCCCCGGGTCCTTTACGGGAGGGGTGACAGGGCGGCCGGTGCCCCCTGCGCCGAAGTCCGGAGGGTGGACAGCCGGTGGGCGGTGCGGGGTGTCGAAGACGTGAGTCTCGGAACGAAGCGTCCCGTCGGGCATCCGGACGGTGTCGACCCGGTAGTACCCGGCGTCCTTCAGTTCTTTGAGTGCCCGTCGGACGGCGCCGCGCCCCTGCGGGCTGCTGTCCGCCATCTGCCGCCCGTCCTCACGGCGCCCGTCGGGGCGCGAGAGGAGGTCGGCGAGCAGGCCGCGGGCGGTGTAGGAGAGCCGACGGTCCTGCAACAGGCCGTTCGGAAGGACGGTGAACGCGCGCGTCTGCGCGCTACGATGAATCCGCATCTGGAGGCTGTACTCCTGGTGCCCGACCCCGGGGTGTTCCACCACCGCCGGGGTCTCCTATGTTCTGTTGATGATGCGGAAAGTAGCACATCGATTACGAAGAGTGTGAACCGTTCGAGCGTGAAGCCCAGAACCTCGAATGAAGTGCGCCCCCACCCCCTGCGTGGAAAGTCGGCCCCGCCGACTTCTCACGCACATCACCGCGCCCGGCGGCCCCGGCCAGTAGTGGCCGGGGCCGCCGAAACCCCCGTTCCGGCCGGGCTCGTGTGCGAACACACGAGCCCGGCCCGTTCCGCAAGAGCCGGTGAACAACGCAGCGTGCGACAGCCCGTCCGGCGACTGCTCGCCGCAGAAGTCGAGATCGGAGAGCGAGTTCCAGGCCCCCACCACCAGCAGGGGCGCGGAGCGGAGCACGTTACTCAACTCAAGGACGGGCGCGCTCGATCGCGTCGAAGATGTCCGCATCGGTCTCCTGCTGCCAGGACGGCAGATCGGTCCGGTCGGCGACATAGCCTGCTTTCGGCTCGCCCGGGCAGTGCTTCGACACACCAGCGATCCACCGCTTCGCGGAAGATCCGCCCGCCGGACGACATGCATTGACGATTCGTCAGGCGGCGCTGTCAAGCACCGAAATCTGCTGATGCAGGGCCGATGCCTGACCATCGGTCACGAGCGGAACCAGCGGATGTCGGCAGCGTCACGCAAGATAGACCTTCTGCCACTCCAGGGACGTCATGGTCAGCGCGGCCTCGGCGAGGGCGTGGGCCGACTCGGTCTTGAGACTGCCGAGACTGCTGTCAATCCACGGCTGGACGTTCTGGTAGCCCTGCTCGCGGTACTCCACGGCCTGGATCAGGCACTCCAGCTTGTCCGCGTCGTGGGCGACGGTGACTTCCAAGTTCGCGGCGTTCTCGTACTCCTCCACCAGGGCCTGGAGTCCGGCAACGACGGCCGGGTGAGCGGCGCTGACCTGGTCGGCGGTCACCCGCTCGTTCGACGCGGCGGTGAGGTAGCGCCGGCTGATGTGCGGGATGTCGCCGACCCGGGTCTCCTGGGTGTCATGGAAGAGGCACAGCAGGGCGACCTTGGCCGGGTCGGCACCCTCCATCATCGCGAGCACCGCGCCGATGATGCCCGTCCGGAACGAGTGCTCCGCGACCGACTCGGGATCCTTGACGCCGGCGATCCACCAGCCCTGGCGCTTCGCCCGCTTGAGCATGCCCGCTTCGAACAGGTAGCTCGCGGTGCCCCTCGCCTGCTTGTCGTCCGTCATGGCTGCCCTTCGCTGCTGGATCGGTTGTCGCTGTAGCCGCCTACCCGAAGACCGTAGTGCACAGACTCCAACTCTCGACGGGACTGTCGTGAAAGACCGTCACCATCAAGCAGGGTGCAGACCCGTACTGCCAGGTCACGGGCTGTACGGGGGTCCGCGTCGGCCAGGCCGCGCCGAGTGAGCACGAGTGCCCAGATCGAATGGACGTACAGGTCGGTGTACTCGCCCGCGCGGTCCAGCCGGATGGCGAACTGTCGCAGAAGCGAGGAAGCGTCCCAGGCCGGGTACTCCCGCTCGGCCATGAAGTTGTCGCTGGTCTGAGGCCGCGAGTCGAGCCCGAGCCAGTGAGCCCAGTAGTTCAGGTTCGCGGTCTCGAAGTCATCCTTATCGGTGATCGAGCGGGCGATGAAGTCCCGGAGTAGTTCGGGGTCCCCTTGTCGCGCCAGTGCGGCTGCGACCGATCGCGCTTCGGCCCAACGGGGTGACCACCCGGAACCGGCCGACGGAATTCGGCCCCTGCGCTGCATCCCACCAAACCACTCCCCTACGTCGCGAGCTCGGTCATAGGAAGACAGGTACCAAACCTGTCTCCGGAGCAGGGCAGTCTCCTCGCCACCGGCCTCCACCAGGTCAGCGGTATGCCGGAGGTTGTCGAAGAAGCGCGAGCGCACGTCCTGCCCGAGGAGCGGCGCAGTGGAGACCGGACCACGTCGGGCCGCGGGGATGCTCAATTCGCTGGCCACCACGCCGGGCAGAACCCCGCTGATAGCCCAGCCGATCATGTGTGTGGTGTCCCGAGTAAGCACCCAGCCGGCCAGCGGATGCTCCAGAACCTCGGCCTTCGTGAGCCGGGACCGCAGTATCTCGCCGAGGACGAAATCCGCGTCCATGGCGAGGCTGATCAGGCCCACCAGCCCGGTCGGCGCGCCGAGCAGGATCAGCTTGCGGCGCAGCGCCACCAGGTTCCCGGCCCGAGTGGCGGAGAGTGGCCGACGCCCGGACTCCCAGCCTTGAACAGTGCTCTTGTCGACGCCCAGGTTCACGGCCAACTCGTCCTGGGTCCTCGGGATCTGCTCCCGGATCACCTTGAACAGGAAGCCGGTAATCACCCCTTCGGGGACCGGCAGCGACTCGGGCCGACTGCCAGTCAGTGTTTCAGTGCGCCTCGATGGCGTCCGACCAGCCATTCCAGGCCCCCTTGGCCTCGATCGTCCCGGCAACTCGTACTGGCAGTCCGTCGAACCCTATTTTCACCGACTGTAACTTTGTGACTACGGCATCGCTGGGTGCCAGCGGAAGCCTAGTACCAGCTCGGCCTTCTGCGCCCGACCTCCTGAGTACGGAGACAGCCCTCTCCGCTCACAAAGTGCCTCAACCCTGGTCGGCTGATCAGAACCCCGACCGACAGCAGGCCCAGCGCACGTCGTGTTTCCTTCGCATGCTCCCGCCCCATCCCTTCGAGGTCCCCCCATGCTCACTTTCCGCGGCCCCCGCATGTTCGTCGCGCGTCTCGATTCGCGAGCCGAATCCGCGCCCCTCGCCCGCTACTTGCTCCGGGCCTACCTCTCCGGTCTGCCCTCCGGGGAGGACTATCGCGACACCGCCGAACTCCTCCTGAGCGAGCTCTTCGCCAACGCCGTCCAGCACTCCGACACGCCCGACGACCGGCGCATCGAGATCCGCTTCGACCTCGCCGACTCTCTCCTGCGCCTCGAAGTCCACGACGCCGACACCGCCCTCCCCGCCCTCCGAACCCCCACCCCCGACGACGAGCACGGGCGCGGGCTCCGCCTCGTCGACGAACTCGCCGAACGTTGGGGTTGTGCCTACCGCCCCTGCGGCATCGGCAAGTTCGTCTGGGCCCTGATCGCCCCCGCCACCACCTGAAAGCCCCCGATGAACCTCACCACCGTCGCCCGCCACGCCCTCACCCGCGGCCACACCCCCGCCGCCACCTACGCCCTCCTCGCCAAGCGCTCCGGCAAACCCTTCCCCTCCGCCCGCGCCGTCTGCCTCGCCCTCACCATCCCCCTCGCCGAGACCACCCGCCGCCTCACCGAATGCCACGACGCCCTCCTCACCAACCCCCGCCCCGGCACCGAAGCCGACACCGGCGAAGTCCTCGAAGCCCTCGGCGTCTTCGACGTCCCCAAGTCCCTCACCGACACCGAACTCGCCATCGTCGAACTCCTCCTCACCGCCATCGAGGCCCACGGCAGCCTCCGCCCCGGCCACCACCACGGCCTCAATCGCTGGTTCACCACCGGCAACCTCACCACTGCCTACCTCTCCCTCACCACCACCCACCCCCTCCCCCGCACCGGCAACCCCGCCCGGTACTGGACCACCCTCGTCACCGCCGGCGAACTCCTCACCACCACCAACCCCGACCCCCGCATCAAATACGCCCTCACCCACTGCCGCACCCGCGCCGCACCGCGCCAGAAGTCGGACCCGCCGACTTCCCACCCAGGTTGCCCCGAGGGCAGCGGTGGCCGTTCCCGCGGTGACCGCCGCCGATGAGGGTCGGTTCCGTGTGCGGCCTTGCAGCAGCCCATCCACCGTCTGCGTGAGAAGTCGACGGGGCCGACTTCCCACGCAGAAAGGTGCTGCGGGCAATGCCGTCGCCGCTTCGGCCCAGCCGAAGCGGCGACGGGACAACGGAAACAGTGGGTGTGGGCGAGCCCGCCGGTTCTCACCCGTTTCCGGCTCCCGCACGGCACGAAGGACCGGGAGATTCCCCCGTTCCGCGCCGGAAGTCGGCCGGCCCGACTTCCTGCGCGGGCGGCGGGGTGACCGGTGCCCCAGGCCGCCGGAGCTTTGGCCTGGGGCGGGCTCGCGTGCTCGCACACGAGCCCGCCCGGCACTGTCGCCACTGTCCCGGTCGGTACGGCAACCGCAACAGCTCTCGGCAGCCACGCCCGGGACCGCCGAGCGGCAGGTCGAGGCCGCTCGTCCCCGTACCCGGGAGGCGGCGCTCCAGCGAGTGCGGTTGCGGTACTAGCCTGCTGTGGTGACCGGAACCGAACTGGATGAGTTGATCGTGGCTGACAGCGCGGCGCTGCGCGCGTGGCTGCTGGACAACCACACCGCCTCTCCTGGCGTGTGGCTCGCCCTGACCAGGAAGGGCGGCTCCGTCACCACGCTGACCTGGCAGCAGGCGGTCGACGAGGGACTGTGCTTCGGCTGGATCGACGGGCAGGCCCGCAAACGCGACGAGGGGAGTTCCTGGAGGCGGTTCACCCCGCGCCGGCCGCGCAGCGTCTGGTCCCAACGCAACGTCGCCAACGTGGCCCGGTTGGAGGCGGCCGGCCTGATGCTGCCCGCCGGGCGTGCCGCGGTGGACGCCGCGAAGGCCGACGGGCGGTGGACGGCCGCCTATGCGCCGCCGTCGGAAGCGGAGGTGCCGGCCGACCTGCTGGCCGCGATCGCCGCCGACCCGGCGGCGCAGGCGATGTTCGAGGTGCTCACCAAGACCAACCGTTTCGCCCTCATCAACCGGGTCAATGCCGTCAAGCGGGCCGAGACGCGCACCCGGAAGATCGCCGAGTGCGTGGCGATGCTGGTCCGGCACGAGACGATCCACCCGCAGCGAGCCAAGCCGGCGGACCCGCCGACGTCGTGACCGGGCCTCTTCCGGAACGGACGAACCCACGCTGTCGACCAGAACTGTTCTCGAAACTCTGTCTCGTCCGCTTCAAGGAGCGTGAAGGTCTCCGCTGGTGCGCGGTCAGCCGTATCGTTCGACGAGCGCGTTGCCGATCGAGGCCAGGTGGTCCCGGACACCCGCAGGGCCGGTCACCTCCAGCCATTCGACCAGCCCGGAGAGTTCACCGGCGAGCATGTACTCGTTGTGGCCGCGGATCACGACCTCGATGCGGCCGTCGGACGTGGCACCTCCCACGTCGAGCCGGGCGCCGAGCGCCATCCGGAGGATGCCTATCCCGTGGGGCGTGCATACCGCCTGGATCTCCAGGGGCGTTCGCCTGCGGTCGACCTCGTCGGCGATCTCGCGCCAGCTCTCGGCGAGGTCGAAGTCCTCGGGTCGGTGCACGGGATCGCCGGTCGGTTCGGCGGACGACACGCGGTCGATCCGGAAGGTCCGTCGACCGGCCTCGGTGCCGGAGACGAGGTACCACGACGGGCCTTTGGCGACGATGCCCAGTGGGTGGACGGTTCTCTCGGTTTCGGCGCCGTTGCGGTCGACATAGCCGAGCCGCACCTGGACGCCGCGGATCACCGCGTCCTGGAGTTCGTCGAGGAAGCGGGGCGGCCGGTGCTCGATCCGATCCGACCCCCATCGGCGCGGGTCCGTGACCAACGCCCCCGCCGCTGCCTCGGCCTGCACCCGGAAGGGCTCCGGCAGGGCGTGGACGAGCTTGCGCAGAGCCGCTTTCACGGTCGGCGTCGCGGCCGAGGCCGGTCCGGCGACCAGGAACAGGGCGCGGGCCTCGCTCGCGGTCAGCCCGGACAGGTCGGTGCGGGCGCCGCCCACGAGGCGCCAGCCGCCGCCTCGGCCCTGCACGGAGTACACGGGCACCCCGGCCATGGCCAGGGCGTCGAGGTCGCGGCGGGCGGTGCGCTCGGAGACCTCCAGCTCCTGGGCGACCTCCGCCGCTGTGACCTGCTCGCGCCGTTGCAGCAGCAGGAGGACGGCCACCAGCCGGTCGGTTCGCATGCGACGACACTTTCACAGAAAACCGGTCGTGGGGTGACCGGTTTAGGTCGGCAGGATGGCGACACGGCCTCACCGACGAGTCCACCGCCCACGACCGCATCGACCCCCGGCATGTCCGGGGTGCGCCGACGCCGGCTCCGGGTGCTTTCGCCGCCTGATCCAGAAAGATGGAGAAAAAACGCAATGTTCGATCCGGCTGATTTCCCCGAGCCCACCCTTGTTCCGGTCAACGGTGTGGAACTCGAAGTCTTCGAAGCGGGCCGGCAGAACGCCGGAAAGCCCATCGTGCTCTGTCACGGCTGGCCGGAGCACGCCTTCTCCTGGCGCCACCAGATTCCCGCGCTCGTCGCGGCGGGCTACCACGTCATCGTCCCGAACCAGCGGGGCTACGGAAACTCGTCCCGTCCGGCCGAAGTGACGCAGTACGACATCGAGCACCTGTCGGGTGACCTCGTCGCCCTTCTCGACCACTACGGATACGAAGACGCCGCCTTCGTCGGTCATGACTGGGGCGCGATGGTCGTCTGGGGGCTGACCCTGCTGCACCCCGGCCGGGTGAACAGGGTGATCAACCTCAGCCTTCCCTACCAGGCGCGCGGCGAGACTCCCTGGATCGAGTTCATGGAAGCCGTGCTCGGCGGCGACTTCTACTTCGTCCACTTCAATCGGCAACCGGGCGTCGCGGACGCCGTGTTCGAGGAGAACACCTTCCGGTTCCTCCGCAACCTGTACCGGAAGAACGAGCCCCCCAAGGCACCTCAGCCGGGTATGGCACTGATCGATCTCGCCAGAGCGGAAGCACCGCTCGGCGAGCCCGTGATGAGCGGCGGCGAACTGGCCGTTCTTGTCTCCGCCTTCGAGACGTCGGGGTTCACCGGCAGTGTGAACTGGTACAGGAACCTCGACCGCAACTGGCACCTGCTGGCGGACGCGGACCCGATCATCCGGCAGCCCGCGCTCATGATCTACGGTGACCGGGACCTGGTCGCGAAGTCCGAGAACCTGGCGGAGTTCGTGCCCAATGTGGAAGTGGCCACTCTGGACTGCGGTCACTGGATCCAGCAGGAGAAGCCGGAGGAGACGAACCGGCTGATCGTGAATTGGCTGGAGCAGCAGGATTCCGTCTGGCCCCGATACCAGTGACTCCGGGCCGGGCCGGCGGTCGGTTGGTCAGCCGGCCGGCCGGCACAGCGTGCCCGTGATCGAGCGGCTCGGCCCGCTACGCGTGCTCGGCCAGGACCTCGGCGATCACCTGGCGGGCGATCGCCGTCATCCTCGGGTCGCTGTCCCGGTAGTAGGCCACCTCCAGCAGCGCGATGGACAGGGCCCAGCCGCGGGCGCGGTCCCAGGCGGCGTCGTCGGGGGCCGCGGCCGTGCGGAAGGCCTCGCGGGCGGCGGCGGGCAGGACGTACCAGGCGGGGATCAGGTCGACGGCCGGTTCGCCGAGGCCCGAGCAGCCGAAGTCGATGACGGCGCCGAGGCGGCCGTCCGGGGACACCAGGAGGTTGCCCGGCTGGAGGTCGCCGTGCAGCCACACCGGCGGGCCGGTGGGCGCGGGGGCGGCCAGGGCGTGCTCCCAGGCGGCGGTCGCGGCGGAGGCGTCGACCAGGTCCGGCACGGCCGCGATCGCCTTCCTGGTCCAGGCGTCGCGGTCCGCCAGCGACTCGCTGCGGTAGGCGGCGGGGGCGCCGGCCGGGTCGATCCCGCGCAGGGCGGTCACGAAGCCCGCCAGGTCCCCGGCCAGCAGCCCGGGCTCGGCGATCCGCCCGGTGACCGGGATGGTGCCGTCCAGCCAGCGCAGCACCGACCAGGGCCAGGGGCAGCCGTCGACCGGCCCGCCCACGGCCAGCGGGACCGGCACCGGGACGGGCAGCCGCGGGGCCAGGCTGCGCAGCCAGCGGTCCTCCTTGGCGATCTCCTCGACCACCCCCGGGATGCGCGGGATGCGCACCACCAGCTCCGTGCCGAGCCGGTACATCGCGTTGCTGGTCCCGGTCGGCTCCACCGGCGCGACCGGCAGCCCGGCCCACTGCGGGAAGTGCTCGGCGACCATCCGGCGCACCAGCGCCTCGTCGATGTCCAGCTCGTCGGGGTGCAGCTTGCGGGAGGGGGCCATGGAGCCCGACCCTGCCACCGGGGGACCGGCCCCGGCAAACGAATTGCCGGGCCGCTACCCCCTGGCGGTCGCGCCCGCCGCGATCAGCCCGGGCAGCTCCCGCATGTCGGCGAAGACCACCGTGCCCGGCCCGGCCAGCCGTTCCGCCGGGGTGATCCCGCCCGCGTAGCCGAGCGAGCGCATCCCGGCGGCGCGGGCGGCCTCGACGCCGGGCCGGCTGTCCTCGACCACCACGCAGGCGGCCGGGTCGACGCCCATCGAGCGCGCGGCGTGCAGGAAGAGGTCCGGCGCGGGCTTGCCTCGGCCGACCTCGGTGGCGCTGAAGATCCGTCCGGCGAAGCGGTCGTGGAGGCCGGTGTGGCCCAGGGTGTGGCGCATCTTCTCGTGGGTGCCGCTGGAGGCCACGCAGGTGGGCAGGGTGATCGCGGCCAGCGCCTCGGGCAGGCCGTCCACCGGGGTCAGCCCGGCGTCCACGGCCTCGGCGTGCAGTTCACGGAAGCGCCGGTCCCACACCGTGGCGGTCTCCTCGCCGAGCCGCTCGGCCACCAGCGCCTGGCAGGCCGCCTCGGAGCGCCCGACGAACCGCTCGACCGCCTCCGCCTCGGTCAGCGGCCAGCCGTACTCCTCCCCCAGCCGCAGCAGGACCCGGAGGGCGATCACCTCGCTGTCCACCAGGACGCCGTCGCAGTCGAATATCACCAGTTCAAGGGGCTTGATCATCCGGACAGCATAGGACCGGCCCACGGGCACCGCACCAACACCCGCATGCCATACGGGCGTTGGTGCGGCACCACCGGCTCAGCCAGTCTGGATGGAGGTGTCGTCGATCACGAAGCTGGTCTGGAGCGAGGCGTCCTCGGTCCCGGCGAACTTCAGGGTGACCGTCTGGCCCGCGTAGGCCGACAGGTCGAAGGTCCGCTGCTGGTAGCCGGCCGCGGCGTCCACGTTGGAGTACGTCTTCAGCGCGGTGCCGTTCACCGTCACGGCCAGCTTGTCGTACGCCGTGCTGCCCGACTCCGCGGTGTCGATGTGCAGCCAGAAGCTCAGCGTCGCCTTGCAGCCCGCCGGGATGCTCACCGTCTGCGACAGCGAGTCCGAGTGCGTGGAGCCGTAGCCGTTCATCCACGCCTTCCACGAACCGCCGTGCGCCGCCTGCGAGGTGCTGTTGTCCACCACCCCACTGGAAGTCGTCCACGGCGAGGCCGCGCCCGACTCGAAGCCCGCGTTGCCCAGCAGCTGCGCCGGCGTGCAGCCACCGCCACCGGTGGAGACGGCCCAGGTGAACGTGGTGGAGGCCGACTTGCCCGCGGCGTCCGTCACGGTGACGGTCACGTTGGAGCTGCCCGCGGCGGAGACGGTGCCGGCGATGACGCCGGTGGAGGAGTTGATCGACAGGCCCGCGGGCAGGCCGGTGGCCGTGTAGGACAGCGGGGCGGTGCCACCGGACGCGTTGATCTGGAGGTTGACCGCGCCGCCGACGGCGGTGGACTGGTTGCCCGGGTTGGTCACCGAGACGGTGCCGCTGCCGGCCGGCTTGGTGAGCAGGCAGCCGGACACGTTGAGGTCGATCGCCCGGCTGGAGTTCAGGCAGGTGGTGAACCAGTACGTCTCCTCACCGTAACTCTGGCCCTTGTAGGCCTTGGTGGTGCCGTCGGCGGCCACCTCGCACGGGTTGTTGAGGGTGCACATGGCGCCGTCGTCGTTGCCGGTGTTGTTGATGCCGACGATCCGCCCGCTGGCGGAGTCGACGATCGGCGAGCCGGAGGTGCCGTGCGTGGTGTTGCAGCCGGAGCTGTAGCGCAGCGAGTCGTGCCAGGTCCACTCGTCCTCGCGCAGGGTCGGCACGAAGCCGTTGACGGAGCAGTTCCAGACCTGCTTCCAGTACGACGAGGGTATGTACATCGCCGCGCCGTCGGCCGGGTGGGTGTCGCTGATGGTCAGCGCGGTGACGCCGTACTTGGAACTGATCGACCCGTAGGTGTCGGTGAGCTGGTAGAGCGCGACGTCGGTGCCGGTCATGGTGGCGTAGAGCAGCTTGTCGGCCTGGACGGTGCCCAGGCCGGTGCCCGCGCCGTTCAGCAGGGTGCCGCTGCGGCTGGCGCTGACGTTCTGGATGACCTGGCCGGCCGGGGGCATGGTCGGCAGGCAGTGCCCGTTGGTGAGCATCAGCGCCCGGTCCCCGGCCACCGAGGCGGGGTAACGGACCAGCGAGGCCGAGCAGTTGCTCAGGGCGATGGTGGCGTTCAGGTCCGCCGCCTGGACGGCCTGCGCGGGAGCGGCGGCGAAGGCCAGCCCGCCCGCGACGACGGCACTCGTACCGGCCACCGCGACAAGTCTCTTGAACATGGCTCTCCTTGTGGGGGATCGCGGGGCGTACGACTGGTCGTCGACGCCCGCGCCGCACGAAAGTGCCATGACCACTTCAAAGGGGTCAACCGTTGTGACCGAACTCGCCACCACCGGTCGGCCGCCGTGCCGTCCGACGGCAACCACCTGTCCCGGTATGCCCGTTACGGGCGGGCGCGGTGGCACTCCGCGGTGCCCGCCGTGCCCGCCAGCGGGACCCGCCCATGGAACCCGCCCACGGGGCCGCCGGACGCTACGGCTGCGGGAAGGCGTTCGGGTCCACGTCGTTGGTCTTGGCGTTCCCGTCGGCCACCGGCTGGAGGGTGATCTCCCAGGAGGTCGCCGTCCTGCCGGTCTCGAACGCGAAGGTGTCCTCGAACTTGGTGAAGTGGCAGTCCTTGGTGAAGCCCTTGGCGTCGGAGTCCCAGTCCGCGCCCCCGGAGACGAAGACCTCGTACGTCCCGTCCTCCACGCCCTCGACATCGGCCTTCTGCCCCTTGGCGACGAACACCGAGTGCACCGCCTTGCCGTTCAGCGCGAGCGACACCACCGCGTCCGCCTTGCCGCCGTTGTCGACCTTGAACACGCCCTCGCCGCGCAGCTTCCCCTTGCGGACCATGCTGCCGTTGTCCAGCGAACGGTTCTGCTGCTGGGGCAGCTGCGGGACGGCGAAGGTGGTCTGGTAGCCGGCCGTGGTCATCTTGGTGAGGGCCGCCGACACCGCCGACAGCCCCTGGGAGGCGCCCAGTTCGGCCTCGGCCGAGCTCAGCGCGCAGACCTCGTGGAACTTGATGCCGCTGCGGACCTTGCCCACGTCGGCGGCGAGCGAGGTCAGCGCCGCCACCAGCTCGGTCTGCGCCACCGAGACCGCGGGCGGCTCGTCCGCCTTGCCCAACGCCTTGGCCGCGCCCTGCGCGCTGGTGGCGATGCCGCCGAGCACGGTGTCCAGGTCGGTCAGGCTCTTGGCGCCCGCCACCTGGGCGAGCGCGGTGGTGACCGGGTCGACGTTCGCGCTGAGCACCGGGCCGTACGGCGCCCGGGTGGGCGTCGGCGTCGGGCTCGGCGTCGCGGACGTCCTCACCGAGACCGGCGTCCCCGGCACGGACGAGCCGCCCGCCGAACCACCGCCCCCGCCACCGGAACAGGCCGCCAGCACCAGCGCCGAACCGACGGCCAGACCGGCCTTCCCCACGAACCCGTCGGACCCCGTGAACCTCATGCCCCACCCCCGGAATGCGGACTGCGCGCCCGCCGCGCACACACGCGGCGTCACATGGTCCCGAGCGCGAACGGCACCGTCAACCCGATACCCGGCGTTCACCCCCAGGGGCCCTCAGGAGTGCCCCCGAAGGTCAACTACGATCAGGCCCGTGCTCAGTCTCACCGGACTCCCCCTCCAGATCATCACCTCGGTCCTCGCGATCGCCGTCTTCGCCGCCACCATGTGGCTCTGGCCGCGGTTCGGCGGGAAGGGCTGGAAGTCCTGGCTGGGCCGGATCGGCGCCTTCCTGGCCACCCAGCTCTCGGTGCTCGCCGCGATGGGCCTGATCGCCAACAGCTACTTCGGCTTCTACAGCTCCTGGACCGACCTGCTCGGCACCAGCGGCGGGCTCGGCACCGTGGTCGACCACCAGCCCAACGCCTCCGGGGTGTCCGTCACCGGCGAGCAGAAGTTCTACTCCTCCCAGGGCTCCGACCCGGAGCGCTCCGGCGTGATCCAGAAGGTCGACGTCAAAGGAGCCGGCAGCGGCCTGACCACCGAGGCGTACGTCTACCTGCCGCCGCAGTACTTCCAGCCGGACTACGCCAGGCAGCGCTTCCCGATGGCCCTGGTGCTCACCGGCTACCCGGGCACCCCGGAGAAGCTGATCTCGCTGATGCAGTACCCCGCGTCCACGCTGGACGCGATCGAGCAGAAGAAGCTGCCGCCGACCATCCTGGTGATGACCCGGCCCACCCTGGTCAACGACCGGGACACCGAGTGCGTGGACGTGCCGAACGGCCCCCAGGTGGAGACCTTCTTCACCAGCGACCTGCCCAAGGCCCTCGCCACCACCTACCGGATCGGCACCGACCCGGCCAACCGCGCGGTGATCGGCAACTCCACCGGCGGCTACTGCGCGCTCAAGTTCGCGCTGCGCAAGCCCGACTCCTACCGCGCGGCGGTCGCCCTCTCCGGCTACTACAACGCGGCGCAGGACGTGACCACCGGCGACCTGTTCGGCGGCAACGCCCGGCTGAAGCAGGAGAACGACCTGCTGTGGCGGCTGAAGAACCAGCCGGCGGCCCCCGTCTCGCTGCTGCTGACCACCGCGCACGACGAGAACAACTACGACGAGACCAAGGCCATGGTCGCCGCCTTCAAGGCCCCCACCAGGATGTCCACCATCACCCTGGACACCGCCGGCCACAACTTCCACACCTGGACCCGGGAGATCCCCCCGGCGCTGGAATGGCTGGGCAAGCAGATCACCATGCCGCCGTCCGTGTGACACCCGGCAGATCACACCCGGCTCACAGCCCCGTCTCACGGTTCTCTCAGCCGCGCCACCCACCGTGTGGCGCATGACCACGAGCAGCTACTCCCCTCCGGCCGGCGAACCGTGGCCCGAGGCCGCGAACTACCCGCCGCCGGAGGTGCCACGACCGGAGCGGGGCCGGCCGGCCCCGGCGCCGCTCTTCCCCGAGCAGGCCCCGCCGCCCGCCGGACCCAAGGGACCGGCCTCCTGGTCCGGCCGGCTGCGCACCCTCCCGGCCCGCACCTGGCGCGGGCGCCCGGACGACCCCCGCTGGGTGCGCCCGGCCCTGCTGACGCTGCTGGCCACGACCACCGTCCTCTACCTGTGGGGCCTGAGCGCCTCCGGCTGGGCCAACTCCTTCTACTCCGCCGCCGTCCAGGCCGGCTCCCAGAGCTGGAAGGCCTTCTTCTTCGGCTCCTCCGACGCCGCGAACTTCATCACCGTCGACAAGCCCCCGGCCGCCCTGTGGCCGATGGCGCTCTCGGCACGGATCTTCGGCCTCTCCTCCTGGTCGGTGCTGGCCCCGCAGGCGCTGATGGGCGCGGCCACCGTCGGCGTGCTGTACGCGACGGTGCGCCGCCGCTTCTCCCCGCTCGGCGGCCTGCTGGCGGGTGCCGCGCTGGCGCTCACCCCGGTCGCGGCGCTGATGTTCCGCTTCAACAACCCGGACGCGCTGCTGGTGCTGCTGCTGACCCTGGCCGCGTACGGGCTGGTGCGGGCGGTCGAGGCGGCGGGCACCCGGTGGCTGGTGTTCACCGGGGTGATGTTCGGCCTCGCCTTCCTCACCAAGACCCTCCAGGCCTTCCTGGTGCTGCCCGCCTTCGCGGTGATCTACCTGGTCGCCGCGCCCACCGGCCTGTGGCGGCGGGTGCGGCAGCTGCTGCTCGCCGGCGCGGCGATGGTCGTGGCCGGCGGCTGGTGGGTGGCGGTCGTCGAGCTGCTGCCCGCCTCGGCCCGCCCGTACGTCGGCGGCTCGCAGGACAACAGCTTCCTGTCACTCACCTTCGGCTACAACGGCCTCGGCCGGATCAACGGCGACGAGACCGGCAGCGTGGGCGGCGGCGGCCGGATGCCGGCCGGGCTGGACACCCCGGGCGGCGCGGTGCCCGGCGGCGGCCGCGGCTGGGGCACGACCGGGCTGACCCGGATGTTCGGCACCGACATCGGCGGGCAGATCGCCTGGCTGCTGCCGGCCGCGCTGATCCTGCTGCTGGTCGGCCTCTGGGCGACCCGCCGCCACACCCGCACCGACACCGCCCGCACGGCGTTCCTGGTCTGGGGCGGCTGGCTGCTCTCCACCGCGCTGATCTTCAGCTTCATGTCCGGGATCTTCCACCAGTACTACACGGTGGCGCTGGCCCCGGCCGTCGCGGCGCTGGTCGGCATGGGCGTGGACGGGCTGTGGCGGGCCCGGCACCGGCTGCCCTGGGCGCCGGTGCTGGCCGGGACGCTCGCGGTGACGGCGGTCTGGGCGTTCGTGCTGCTCGGCCGCAGTCCGGACTTCGTGCCGTGGCTGCGCTGGGCGGTGCCGGCCGGCGG
>NZ_MSJQ01000174.1 GCF_014596515.1 Streptomyces sp. CBMA156 | reverse complement strand
GTGCGGCCCGACCGGGTGGCGCGGGTACGGGCGGGGGCTGCGGGGCGCGGGCAGCCGGCGCAGCAGCGCCGCGCAGGGGCGCCCGGTGCGGCGGCCGTGGCAGCGCAGCCGCTGGCCGAGCGGGAGCAGGAGCACCAGCAGGGCGGTGGCCTTGGCGGTCTCCTCGATCACCGGGGTGGCGATCCCGGCGCCCAGCAGCTCGCCGAACGGTCCCCGGTGCCGGGTCAGGTAGCTCGCCGTCCAGTTGTTGGCCAGGATGGCGACGGTGGTGGCGGCGCAGGCACCCCAGCCGAGGCAGAACACGGTGTGCCGCAGCGGGACCCTGGCGGTGAGGTTGAGCCAGGCCAGGCCTCCGAGCACGAACGGCAGCGGCACCATCGCCAGGCCCAGGCCGACCAGCAGCCCGACCGTGCCGGTCTGCCGCTGGACCAGGTGGAGGATCAGCACCCCGCAGCCGATCAGGGTCAGCACGGCGGTCGCGGTGACGGAGGAGAGCGCCACCGAACGGTTGCGGCCCGGCGGGGCCCCGGGGGTGGCGGGGACGGCGGCCAGGGCGGGAACGGTGGCAGGGGCGGGAACGGCGGCCGGGGCCGCGGCGGCAGGGACGGCCGTGGGTGCCTCGGCTAAGACCGGCAGGGTGGGGGCGGGCCGGGGCAGCAGCCGGTGGGCCCGGCGCCTCCGGGGCCCCGGGATGGTCCGGGTGCCGCCGGTGCTCGGGACCGCCTCCGCTGCGTCGGCGGCGGCTCGACCGGTCGTCCGACCGTTCGTCCTGGACCCGCCGCCGGACGGGCTGCCCATGCGGCACAGGGTAGGCCACCGTGGCGGCCCGCCGGGAGGACCCGGGACGAACCGTCCGGCCCCTCCCCACCCGTACGGCTGCCGCGCGGCCGCCCGTTCGAACGGCGCCGGTGGGTCAGCGGCGGCGGAACAGCAGGTCGTGGACGACGTGGCCCTTGGCGATCCCGGCCCGTTCGAACTTGGTGACCGGACGCCAGTCCGGCCTCGGGGCGTAGCCGGGGATGCTGCCGTCCGGGTGGTCCGCGGGCTCCGTCCAGCCGGTCCCGTCCCCCTCGGGGTGCAGGTTCTCCAGCTCGGGAGAGGCGGCCAGCACGGCCAGCATCTGCTCCGCGTACGGCTCCCAGTCGGTGGCGCAGTGCACCAGGGCGCCGGGGGCGAGCCGGGGGAGCACCAGGTCGAGGAAGGCGGGCTGGACCAGCCGGCGCTTGTGGTGCTTGGGCTTGGGCCACGGGTCGGCGAAGTAGACCCGCAGACCGGCCAGCGAGGCGTCCGGGAGCATGTCGCGCAGCAGGATCACCGCGTCGCCGGCGGCGGTCCTGACGTTCCGGGAGCCGTCGCGCTCCAGCAGGCCGAGCAGGTTCCCGTGGCCCGGGGTGTGCACGTCGGCGGCGAGGATGCCCATGGCCGGGTCGGCGGCGGCCATCGCGGCGGTGGTCTCACCCATGCCGAAGCCGATCTCCAGGGTCACCGGCAGCCCGCCGAACAGCTCCGGCAGGTCCAGCGGGGTGCCGTCGATCGGGATGCCGTAGGTCTCCCAGCTCCGGTCCAGGGCGCTCGCCTGGGCGTTGGTCATCCGGCCCCGGCGCGGCTGGAAGCTGCGGATGCGACGCTCGCGGTGCTGGGCCTCGGTGGCCTTGTGCGGGTACATCGGCGCGGGGTAGGCGGCCGGCGCGGCGGACATCCGGGCGGACGGCGAGGGCTGGGGGATCGGGGCGGTGGCAGTCACAATCACCCGAGTCTACGGGGCTGTCGGGGCGCTCCGGCCGGGCCTGTGACCGGGCTCATCAGGGCCCCGGCGGGTCTCCGGGGCGCCGCTGCCACGCTGCTGGAAGCGACCCGGGACGGAACCCGCTGGTCACCCGGGAAGGAGCACCGGAAGGAGCCACCCCCGTGGTGGCTCCTTCCGTCCGGCGCCGGTCCCCGTCCGGCGCCGGCCCTACGCCTCCCAGGGCCAGCGGGTGTTCGCCCCGGCCTCCAGGAGGGGGATCAGCCGGAAGGCCGCGTCGCTCAGGCCGCCGAAGGTGTGCCGGTGGGCGGCGCCGCTGGGGCCGTGCCCCGGGGCGTAGCCGGCCAGGTTCCAGGTGTAGACGGGCACCTGGGCCGGGACGGCTTCGAGGGGGTCGCCGCCCCAGCGGCCGGGGCCGGTCTGCTCGTCGGTGACGATCACCACCCGGTCGTGGCCGCGGTAGTGGGTGCGGACGGCGTCGGCGGTGTTGGTGCCGCCGAGGTTGGAGAAACGTTCCAGCACCCGCAGCACCGCCTCGCCCCGGTCGACCTCGACCACCCGGCTGGTGGTGCCGAACTCGACCAGGTCCGCCGCCGCGGCCCTGACCTTCAG
Source organism: Streptomyces sp. CBMA156 (assembly GCF_014596515.1). Taxonomy (GTDB): domain Bacteria; phylum Actinomycetota; class Actinomycetes; order Streptomycetales; family Streptomycetaceae; genus Kitasatospora. Next base: position 4,854 of record NZ_MSJQ01000174.1, on the reverse strand, counting down.
CGCGGTGCCGAAGATCGCCGCCGAGTCGGCCCGGTTGAGCTCGGTCGGGCCGCCGGAGCGGTCGAACATCGAACCTGACCGGTCCACCAGGATCAGTGTCCGGCCCGGCAGTTCGGGCACGTTGGCCAGCGAGTGGCCGAGCGCCGTCTCCAGCGCGTGCCCCCAGCGCAGCGAGGGCGCGTTGCGGTGCGCGGCCAGGTAGCGGAACGGGAACTGGCGCGAGCGCCGCACCTCGCCCCGGTCGGAGATCCGCCGGGCCACCTCGGCCGCGACGGCGTCCGAGACCCCGGCCCGGTCGAAGTTGCGCAGGTTCCTGACCAGCGCCATCGGGCCCATCGACGGGATGACCGCCTCCCAGACCGCCGCGTCCAGCGGCCCCTGGAGCCAGCCGGCCAGCGCCTCCCAGGTCAGCCCGGCGGCGGCCAGCCGCTCGACGCCGTCCTCGGCGGTCACCGCGGCCCGGCGCTCCCCGACGGGCAGCGCCAGCAGCTCGCGGTTGGCGGTCAGCATCCGGTCGGCGGCCGGCGGGACGGCCTCCTCCGGCCGGTGCCGGCGGTCCAGCGCGTACTCGAACAGCGCGCCCTGCCAGGGCTTGTCCCGGTCCGGCGAGGGGTGGGTCAGCTCGATCACGTCGCCGAAGCGGTAGCCCTTGCCGGCGGTGTCGTACTTGAGCAGCGAACGGGCGTCGTACAGGCGCGCGACGGCGTCCGCGACGCCGCGCTTGAGCGGCTTGGGCAGCGCCCGGCCGTACCGCGAGGTCCAGTAGGCGAGCAGCTCGCCGGGCTCGTCGGCGCGGCGCAGCACCGCCGCGACGGCCTGCCGGGAGTGGCCGTGGGCGCCCGCGTCCAGCCGGGCGCGGGTGAACTCGGCGGCGCCGACCAGGGCGGCGGTGCGCAGGTGGGCGTCGTAGCGCAGCCAGCGCAGCAGTCCGAGGGTCCACTCCGGCTCGGCGACGGCGAGTTCGCGCACCAGCGCGGTGTAGCGGTCGTCGCGCGTGCCGCCGCGCTCGTAGAAGGTGTCCTGGCCGACCATGTTGGCCACCGCGAGCAGGAAGAGCTCGGACTTGCGGTCCCGGACGTGGCCGGTGCCGCCGTTGTGGTTGTGGGTGAGCTGCCCGGTGGTGGTCACCGGCGAACTCGGACTCGCCTTGGCCCTGCGGACGTTGAACCTGGACATGCGACAGCCCCCCTCGGCCTGTTGGTGTCAGTGGGAGGGAGGCATGCCGCGGTCGGGGTGCCCGAGATCGTGCCGACCGTGGGACGGCCGACGTCGGCGGAGGTGTATGGCTTGTGCTCTACCACTTGAGCTAGCGGCCGCGCTCGCGCACGGCACACCCGGGACTTGAACCCGGAACACCAAGATCCGAAGTAACCCCCGCCTGCGCACCGGGCACTCCGAAGCGCACTGCCTCCCGAGATCGGAGTGGCGGCGGTGTTGCGCGGGCTCGAACCGCTACACCGGAGATCCGGCGTCTACCAGAAGTAACCGCTGCCGTCGCACCGGGAGGTGCGGAAAACTATTCACGTATGGGTGTCCGGAGATCGGGACGGCTGAGGTGACGAAGCTGCTCTGGCCACTGAGCTACACCGGCCCGAAGCCGGTGACGGGATTCGAACCCGCGACCTGCCCATTATGGAGTGGAAGTAACCTCTGCCTGCGCACCCGGACGAGGGAAACCATAATCAGGCTCCCCTCGCGGGTGCATCCCAATTACCGTCAGGCCGCGTCGTCGGGTCCGGCGTTCACGCCGGGGCGACGATCACCGCCCGGGCCCGCTCGGTCAGCTCCCGCACCCGGCGCTCACCCTGGAACGGCTCCAGCCGCCGCAGCATCTCCACCACGTACTCCCGGCTCCGCTGCGAGGAGATCCGGCCGGCCACCTCGACGGCGCGTTCGCCGGCGGCGACCGCGGCGTCAAGGTTGCCCGCCTCCGCCTCGGCCATCGCCGAGACCACCAGCCGCAGGCCGTGCGAGCGGACGTAGCCCTCGGTGGGCGTGGCCAGCGCCTCGCGGGTGAACTGTCGGACCTTGGAGGGCACGCCGAGGTCGCGGAAGCACTCGGCGGCGTCGGCGGCGAGCCGGTCGTAGGCGTAGAAGTCGATCCACGCCGGATCGGGATCCCCGGCGCGTGCCCGTTCGAGCGCGCTCTCCGCCGCACCGAGCGCCGTCGCACACGCCGCCGCGTTGCGGGCCTTGGCCTGGGCCCGGGCCTCCACCAGGTGGAAGAAGCTCATGGTGCGGGCGGTGGCCAGGCCCCGGTTGCGCTCCAGCGCGGCCTGCGCGAGGTCGACCGCCTCCTCGGCGAAGCCCCGGTAGCCGGCCTGGAGGCTCATCGAGGCCAGCACGTAGCCGCCGAGCGGTACGTCGGCGGCGGCCCTGGCGAGCCGCAGCGCCTGGATGTAGTAGCGCTGGGCGGCCTCGTGCTGCCCGGTGTCGAAGGCCATCCACCCGGCCAGCCTGGTCAGTTCGGCCGTCGCGCCGAACAGTGCCCGGCCGACCGCGTCGCTGTACGAGGCGAGCAGCAGCGGCGCCGCCTCCACCCGCAGGCACTCCGGCACCATCGACGAACGCCAGTCCCCGCCGCCGTACTTGGAGTCCCAGCGGCGCGCCTCCTGGGCGGCCTCGCGGAGCTTGGCGGCGTCCGAGTGGCCGACCCGGTAGGAGGAGGTGTCGGTGGGGGAGCGCGGGACCTCGCGGGCCACCGAGCCGTCCGCGGGGGTGATCAGCCAGCGGGAGACGGGGGTCGCGTAGGCGGCGACCGAGAAGGTGCCGGCCAGGCTGTCGCTCCAGCGGCCGCCGCCGGGACCGCGGCGCAGGTCGAGGTCGATCCGCCACAGGTCGGTCGCGGAGCGGACCGCGTCGGCGACCTCGCGCGGGAAGGCCAGGCCGAGTTCGGGCGCCGGGTCGGTGTCGCCCAGGCCGATCTCCTCCAGCGGGACGGGCCGGCCGAGCTTGCCGCCGATCGCGGTGGCGATCAGGTGCGGGACGGGCCCCTGCGGGACCATGCCCTTGCTGACCCAGCGGGCCACCGAGGTCTTGTCGTACCGCAGGGTCAGTCCGCGCTGGGCGCCGAGGTCGTTGACCCGGCGGGCCAGTCCGGCGTTGCTGATCTGGGCGAGGGTCAGGAGCGTGCCGAGCCGTTCGTTCGGTCCTCGTGGGCTGACGGTCATGGTGGCGGCGGCACCTCCTGCGGCCTTGTGCGCGGGGCCCGGGCGGCACCGGGCCGTAGCTGCTGCACCTAGAGTAGTCGGACGCGTTCCGACGGTTAAGAGGTCGCATTCCGGATGGCGGGATCGTGCACTCGGCGGTGTCGCACGGGAGTTGGTCCGGACCACTCGGATCCGGCCGCCCGCGCCGCGCGCCGGAGCCTCGTGCTCCGGTCCCGTGTTCACGTGCGCCCGGCCGTGCCCCCTGGCCCGACCGGCTGGTCGGCGATTCGCTGGTGGTCGTGGGCCGGCCTGCCGTCGAGGACCCGGCAGGCCGGGGGAAGCCGCCGTCTCCATCCCCGCGGGCGGCGGTGAAGTCCGGGAGGGCATGCGGATGCCCTCCCGGGCTGGGCGACGCCTTTCGGCCATCTCGCGATGCCCATGACAAAGGTGTTCGCGGGCGGTCCGGGCCGGGGAGGGGGAGGTCCGGCCCGCCCGACCCCACCAACCGCCGGACGATCCGAACTCCCGGCTGGTGCACCCGACTTGCCCGCCCGAAGCGATCGGCGCGCGGAGCCGCCCGGCGCCGCGGAGCGCGCCCGCTCCGGCCCGTACGGCCGTGGCAACGCCGCGTGGGGGACGGCACGGCCGGCGCGCGATCGGTTCGAACGGAGGCGGAACCCGCAACACCGGCCACGGCGGCGCCCGGCGATGGCACGATGTCTCCTGACGGCGCGTCGGGCTGCGGGGGCACGTCGGGACGCGCACGGGCCGCCACGGCACACCACCCGGCCGCCCGGCGGGCGGCGAACGCGCCGCACGGATGCAGGTCCTCGTCCGGTGGAGGCACGATGCGGTGGCTGACGGGCTGGTGCACGGGTGCGCCGAGCGCGGGCACTCCGGCACCCGTGGTGCTCGGCGCGGTCACGCCGATCGCCGCGCGCCCCCTGTGGACCGGGCCCGACCCGCTCTGGGCCGTGGGCGACTGGCGTCCGGGGGAGATCCGCCTGGTCACCCTCCGCCCCGGTGCCGCCGCCGTGGTCAGCACCGGGCCTACCACCCCCGACCAGGTCGAGGACACCCCCGCCACCTCCAGGCTCGCCGTCCTCGGCCACTGCGGCGCCACCGACGCCGAACTCGCCGCGGGCCTCGCCGCCGCCCGCGGCGGCGCCGTCCGCCACCTCACCGCCTGGCCCGGCAGCTACACCGTGGTGCTGCGCTCCGGCACCCGCTCCACCCTGCTGCTCACCGACCTCGCCGGCGCCCAGCCGGTCTTCCACACCCCGTGGGCCGGCGGCACCGCGTACGCCACCGCCGCCCTGCCGCTGGCCGACCTGGTCGGCGCCCCGCTGGACACCGGCCACCTCGCCGCCCGGCTCGCCTGCCCCGAGTCCCCCGAGGCGCTCGGCACCGGCACCCCGTACCTCGGCGTCCAGCAGGTGCCGCCCGGCCACCTGCTCGCCGTCCGCGGCGGCCGTCCGTACCTGTCCGGCTACGACGACCCGGCCGGCGCCGAGCAGCCGCGCGACGAGGCGCCCGCCGTCCGCGAACTCACCCGCGCCCTGCTGGAGTCCGTCCGCTCCCGGGTCCGCACCACCGCCCCGCCCCTCGACGCCGCGGGGCGGGCCAGGCTCGGTGTCGACCTCTCGTACGGGACGGCCTCCGCGACCGTCGCGCTGCTCGCCGCCGCCGTGCCGCTGCCGCCGGT